>NZ_JAPYKO010000004.1:0-352143 GCF_037179585.1 Mesorhizobium argentiipisi (SeqCode) | reverse complement strand
CAGTCCAGTTCCTTCGCTATCAGGTCGAAGATCGTCTCATCCGACGCCGCAAAACCGTCCGCTAGGCTCAATTGGCCAAGCACTCGATCGACCATCGCGAATCCCTCCTCGCCGGATATCCGCATGGAATCACCGATCCGATTCTGTGCAAAGCCCTCACAAGGGGAGAGGTAGAAGCGCTACGGCCTCCTGAACTCCGTCGGGCCGCCATAGAGATAGCCGATGCGCTCGACCGCTTCCTTCAGCCCCTCGCGCGAGACCAGCATGGTGTGGCCGTTGGCGTGGATCATGTCTCTTTCGTCGGTCATGATCGCGACATGGCCTTTCCGAAAGACGAGGTCGCCGCGCCGGAGACCTGAATAGTCCGGACCCGGCTCCAACGGCGTGCCGATCGACGCCGCCTGCATATCGGAGTCGCGCAGCACATCCTTGCCCGTCATGCGCATTGCCAACTGCACGAGGCCGGAGCAGTCGATACCGAAGCCTGAGACCCCGCCCCAGAGGTAAGGCGTGCCGAGGAAGCTCTCGGCGACCGTGACGTAGTCCTCCGCCAGCTCGGCGATCGGCCGCAAATGGCGGGCGAAGATCGCCTGGCCGGAGGGCAGCAGCGCGTAATGCGTGCCGCGTGTTTCGGCCGAGCCGGTCACCGTGACTGTCGAGCCCATCGACAGCTGCCCGCTGATCGGAAAGCGCAGATCCGGTCCGGGATAGAGGAAGGTGCGCGGCACCGAAACGGTATGCGTGGGCGCACGCTCGCGCGTCCCAATCAGGTTGTCCGCCGCATAGCCGACATAGCCGTCGCGCTCGGCCTGCACCCAGGCCCAGCCTTCCGCATCCTCGAAGACGAGCACGTCGTCGCCGAACAGCGCCTGCGTGTTGACGCCCGCGTCGGGGCGCGGCGCCTTGCGCAGGTCGGCGACAGCGGCCGTGATCCGCGCCGGGCGGCCGGTGACGAAGCGGTCGGCGGCGACCTCGCCCTTCAGCCTCGCATCGGCAAGGTCGGAGCGGAAAGCATGAAGGCGGGCATCCCTGGCGGTCAAATCGATAATCCAGTCAAATCAGCAATGAACTCAGATGGGGCAATGAGGTCAGATGGGCAGCTCGTGCGCCTTGGCAACGATACCATCGCCGAAGCGCTCGACAAAGAGCGCGCCTTCCACCGTGCGCCGGATCAGCACGTTGCGCTTGTCGAGCTCGTCGCGATGGCGCGAGACCAGCTTCAGCGCGCCCATGGTGTCAAGCGCGCGGGTGATGACCGGCTTGGTGACGTTGAGCCTGGCGGCCAGCCCGCGCACCGTATGGGGCGGCGGATCGAGATAGATGGTGAACAGGATCGCCGTCTGGCGCATGGTGAGATCGGGCTCACCGTCCCGCACCTGGGCCAGCATCACCTGCTGCCACAGTCGCAAGGCCTGGCTCGGGCGCATCGAGATCGACATCGCCCAAGCATGCCGGCAAATTGTTTCGGTTCCGTTTCAGTGGCAGCATTTTGCCGCTACGCTCCGAAACGCTCGGCGATTACCCGCTCCAGCGCGCGAATGCCCTGCGCTTCGCCGCCGGTCAGGCCGTGGGGGCGATCGGCCGGATTCCAGGCGAAGATGTCGAAGTGCGCCCAACGGTGAGTCTTCTCGACGAAGCGCTTGAGGAAAAGTGCCGCGGTGATCGATCCGGCAAAACCGTCGGTGGTGACATTGTTGATGTCGGCAACCTTCGAGGAAAGCTTTGCGTCGTAGGGACGCCATAACGGCATGCGCCACAGCGGATCCTCGACCGCGACGGACGCGGCTGCAAGGTCGGCGGCAAGCGTCTCGTCGGCGGTGTAGAAAGGCGGCAGATCCGGCCCCAGCGCGACGCGGGCGGCTCCGGTCAGTGTCGCCATGTCGACCAGCAAAGCGGGCTGTTCCTCGTCTGCCAGCGCCAGCGCGTCGGCCAGGATCAGCCTGCCTTCGGCGTCCGTGTTGCCGATCTCGACCGTGATGCCCTTGCGGCTCCTGAGCACGTCGCCGGGCCGGAAGGCGTTGCCGGCGATCGAATTCTCGACGGCGGGGATCAGCACACGCAGCCGGACATTCAATTTCGCCGCCATGATCATGGCGGCGAGACCCAGCACATTGGCGGCGCCGCCCATATCCTTCTTCATCAGGAGCATGCCGGACGAAGGCTTGATGTCGAGGCCGCCGGTGTCGAAGCAGACGCCCTTGCCGACCAACGTCACCTTCGGCGCATCGCCCGGTCCCCAGATTATGTCGATCAGCCGTGGCGCGCCGGTAGAGGCACGGCCGACGGCATGGATCATCGGGAAGTTCCGCGCCAGGAGATCGTCGCCATGGATCACTGAGATGTCGGCGCCATGGGCGGCCGCTAGTTTCCGGGCTGCTTCTTCCAGTTCGAGCGGCCCCAGGTCGCTGGTCGGCGTGTTGACGAGGTCGCGTGTCAGGAACACGCTGTCGGCGACACGGCGGACATGCGCAGCATGGGCGCCCTCCGGAAGCGCAAAGCGCAAGGCCTTGCCGGGCTTCTTGCCGTAGCGGGTGAAGACATAGCCCCCAAGGACCAGCGCGAGCGCGGCGAGATCGGGCTGCGCGGGGCCCGACGCGAAATGCCAGTCGCCTTCCGGCAACGATCTTGCCAGCGCGCCGAGCGCAAGAACGCTTTCGCCGTCGCCTGTGCCGAACAGCGCGCCGGCAAGGCTGCCGCCCTCGCCCGGCAGGACAAGCGTGCGCCCTGCCTCGCCGGAAAAACCGTTGGCCCTGGCCCAGGCGACGGCAGAGGGCGGCAGCGCCGCGGCTTCAAGGGCATCCTTTGTCACCAGATAGACAGGCAAGGCGGCTTCCGGCTTCTGCTCAACGAGTTCGACAGGCATGTGATGATCTCCGGTTGAACAGTTCGAGTCGGCGCTTCTTAACGGTCCGTTAGGGTTAACAGAATATTTCTGCGGGAGGGAAGACGGCCAGCCAATGGCCGCACAGGAATGGAGACCGTGGGCCGATGCCGACCGAAGCGTTGAACCTTACAGCCAAGCGTCTGGTCACCACGGTCTTCATGGCGGCGCTGGCGGCCAGCGTGGCCGGTTGCGGCAGCACCAGCAAGTTCACTACGGGCTCCATCTCCCGCTCCGACAGCAGGCCGCTGGAAACGATGTCGTCCAGCGAATTACGCACCGCCACGTCCAGGCTTGGCCAATCCTATGCCCGCAATCCGAACGACAAGCGCATCGCGATGAATTTCGCGGCGGCGCTGCAGATGGACGGCGACGCCGACCAGTCGCTGGCGGTGATGCGCAAGCTGGCGATCGCCTATCCCAAGGATCGCGAGGTGCTTGCGGCCTATGGCAAGGCGCTTGCGGCCAACGGCCAGTTCGAGCCGGCCCTCGATGCAGTGCGGCGCGCACAGACGCCCGAATATCCGGACTGGAAGCTGGTGTCGGCGGAAGCCGCCATTCTCGACCAGATGGGACAGAAGGACGAAGCGCGGCAGGACTATCGCAAGGCGCTGGAACTGAAGCCGAACGAGCCTTCGGTGCTGTCCAATCTCGGCATGTCATACGTGCTCGAGGGCGACTTGCGCACGGCAGAAACCTATATGCGCTCTGCCGCGCAGCAGCCCGGCGCCGACAGCAGGGTGCGGCAGAATCTCGCGCTGGTCGTAGGCCTGCAGGGCCGTTTCGACGAGGCAGAGAAGATCGCTTCGCAGGAGCTGTCGCCCGAGCAGGCGCAGGCCAACGTCGCCTATCTGCGCCAGATGCTTGCCCAGCAGAACGCCTGGAGCCAGCTGAAGGATCAGGACAAGGGCAAGGCGAAGGTCGCCACGAACTGACCGCCGCGGATGGCGCTAAGCCGATCGCCTCTGAAAATTGAAAAGCCGCGCGGACCCCGCGCGGCTTTTTTGATTGATGCGTACGGCCCGCCTACTGGCTCGAGGAGCTGTGCTGGTCGCCGAAGATGCCGCGCTGGCTGACCTGGATGCCGGCCGGTCCCAGAATGATGGCGAACAGGACCGGCAGGAAGAACAGGATCATCGGCACGGTGAGCTTCGGCGGAAGGGCTGCGGCCTTCTTCTCGGCGGCATTCATGCGCATGTCGCGGCTTTCCGAGGCGAGCACGCGAAGCGCGTGCGCCACCGGCGTGCCGTAGCGTTCGGCCTGGACCAAGGCCTGGGACACCGACCTCACCGATTCCAGGCCGGTGCGGCTTGCCAGGTTCTCATAGGCGATCTTGCGGTCCTGCAGATAGGACAGCTCGGCATTGGTGAGCACGAATTCCTCGGCAAGCGCCACCGACTGCGCGCCGATTTCGTCGGCAACCCTGCGCAAGGCCGCTTCCACCGACATGCCGGATTCCACACAGATCAGCATCAGGTCGAGCGCGTCCGGCCACGCCAGCTGGATCGACTGCTTGCGCTTGGTCGCGCGGTTGTTGACGTAGACGATCGGCGCATAGAAGCCGCCATAGGCGACAACGACACAGACGAACAGCTTTATGAAAGTCGGCTGCAGCGGCAAGCCGCCGAGCACGAATAGATAGATGGCCGCCAAGGCAAAACCGACGAATGGCAGGACGAGGCGGAAGAAGAGGAAACGCGTCAGCGGGTTCTCGCCGCGGAAGCCCGCTACCTTGAGCTTCTGGATCGTGTTTTCATCGGCAAGCGCGCGCCTGAGATCGAGGCGGTCGACGACGTTGCGCATGCCGATGGACTGTTCCTCGCGCAGGCCTTTGCGACGGCGGTCGGCCTCGCTGGCCAGCCGCGCACGCTGCTCGGCGCGCAATTTGTCGCGTTCAAGGGCCACGCTTTTCATGCGCGACTTGAGCGACGTGCCGCCGAACGCCGGCATGAGCGTGAAGACGGTCGCGAACACGGCAATGCCGACCAGCATTGCGATCAGGAAAGAAGGGTCGGTGAGTGTTTTGACGACCTGCTCTGTCACTGGATCCGCGCCCCTACACTTCGAAATTCATCATCTTGCGCATCACCAGGATGCCGATCGACATCCACACACCCGCGCAGCCGAGGATCAGGTTGCCGACATTGGTGGTGAACAGCGGCATGATGTAGTTCGGGCTCGACAGATAGACGAGGAAGGCGACGACGAAGGGCAAGGCGCCGATGATGGCGGCGGATGCCTTGGCTTCCATCGACAGCGCCTGGACCTTGGCCTTCATCTTCTTGCGGTCGCGCAGGACGCGCGAAAGGTTGCCCAGCGCCTCGGACAAGTTGCCGCCGGCCTGCGACTGGATCTGGATGACGATGCCGAAGAAGCCGGCCTCGCTGCATGGCATCGTCTCGGACATGCGCATGGCGGCGTCGGGCACCGACATGCCCATCTGCTGGGAATCGACGATGCGGCGGAATTCGGAGCGGACCGGTTCGGGCGATTCGTTGGCGATCAGGCGGATCGCATCGTTGAGCGGCAAGCCGGACTTGACCGCGCGCACGATGATGTCGAGCGCGTTCGGGAACTCTTCCAGGAAGGCCTTGACGCGGCGTGTGCGGCGAAAGGAGACGAACCAGCGCGGCAGGCCGAGGCCGCCCGCCAGCAGGGCGCCGGGCAGAGCCCACAAAGGCGCGCCGAGGAAAAAGAGAAGGCCCGTAAGCACGATCCCGCAGACAGCGGAATAGATATAGAAGCGCTCGATCGGAACCTGCATCCCAGCCTGGCGGATCTGGACCTTCAGCGGCGGTTTCTTGACGTTGCGATCGTTGGTCTTCTGCTTCTCGTCGAGCTGCTTCAGCGAGTCCTGGACGTTTTTTCGCCGCTTGACCGCTTCGGCGGCGCGGTCACGCGTCGCTTTCACCACAGACCGGTCGGTTTCGGCGGTCTTGATGGTCTGAAGCCGCTTGCCGGCTTGCTGCTCGTTGTCGATGCGCGTGAACAGGAAAGCATAGGCCACCGCGCCGGCGCTGAAGCCGGCGAGTACGACGAAAGCCAATACGGTGGTATCAATTCCGAACATCGACCAGAGCCCCTGGGGCATTTCGCCGTTCCATGGAACCGGCGAACCGCCCTATCTCTTTGTTTTGACGCAATTCCGGACGGAAAACCGCTTCACCCTTTTCCTGGAATTGCTTCCAACTTCCAGATGCCTCAGTCAGCGCGTTTCTCCATCGCCTCGAGCGCGTTGGCGAGGCGCTGCTCCTCGCCATAATAGCGGGCGCGGTCCCAGAAATGCGGACGGCCGATGCCCGTCGACACATGCTCGCCGACCAGCCGGCCGCTCGAGTCCTCGCCCTTGATGTTGTAGAGGACAAGGTCCTGGGTGATGATGACATCACCTTCCATGCCGACCACCTCGGTGATGTGGGTGATGCGGCGCGAGCCGTCGCGCAGGCGGGCCGCCTGGATGATCACGTCGATCGAGCCGACGACGATCTCGCGCACCGTGCGCTGCGGCAGCGAATAGCCGCCCATGGCGATCATCGATTCGATACGGTTGAGGCATTCGCGCGGGCTGTTCGAGTGGATCGTCCCCATCGAGCCGTCGTGACCGGTGTTCATCGCCTGCAGCAGGTCGAACACTTCCGGTCCGCGCACTTCGCCGACGATGATCCGCTCCGGCCGCATGCGCAGGCAGTTCTTGACCAGGTCGCGCATGGTCACCTCGCCCTCGCCCTCCAGATTGGGCGGCCGGGTTTCGAGACGGACCACATGCGGCTGCTGCAGCTGCAGTTCAGCCGAATCCTCGCAGGTGATGACGCGTTCCTCACGGTCGATATAATTGGTCAGGCAGTTGAGCAGCGTGGTTTTGCCCGAACCCGTGCCGCCCGAAATGACGACATTGCAGCGGACGCGGCCTATGATCTTGAGGATTTCCGCGCCTTGCGGCGAGATGGCACCGAACTTGACCAGCTGGTCCAGCGTCAGCTTGTCCTTCTTGAATTTGCGGATGGTGAGCGCGGTGCCGTCGATCGAGAGCGGCGGCGCGATGACGTTGACGCGCGAGCCGTCGGGCAGGCGTGCGTCGCAGATCGGACTCGATTCGTCGACGCGGCGGCCGACCTGGCTGACGATGCGCTGGCAGATGTTGAGCAGCTGCTGGTTGTCGCGGAAACGGACGCCGGTCTGTTCGACCTTGCCATTGACTTCGATATAGACGTTCTTGGAGCCGTTGACCATGATGTCGGCGATGTCGTCACGGGCAAGCAAGGGCTCCAGCGGTCCATAGCCCAGAATGTCGTTGCAGATGTCCTCGAGCAGCTCTTCCTGCTCGGAGATCGACATCGCAAAGTTCTTGATCGCGATGATGTCGTTGACGATATCGCGGATTTCCTCGCGCGCGCTCTCGGGATCGAGCTTGGCGAGCTGCGACAGATCGATCGTGTCGATGAGCGCGGAGAAAACCTGGCTCTTGGTGTCGTAGTAGGTCTCCGAGCGCTCGCGCTGGACCCTTCTTGGCGGCTCCGGCGCCATGGGCGGCGCCTCGACGGGGCGGCGCGCGGGCGGCGTGCTGGACGGTGGCGCGACCGGTCGTTCGGCCGTCAAAGTTCCCATTGGAGGGGCGGCGGGAGCGGATGCCGGCGGACGGAATTCGGGCGTTGCCCGGCTGCCGTCGTCTTTGCCTCTTTTACCAAACATGATCGACTACCCGATGCCGCTCAATCAGCGTCACTTCTTGTTGCGCGAGAGCTTGCCGAGGATCGAGCCCAGGCCTGCCTTCTTCCTTGCCTTGATTTCGCTGCGTCCGGTCAGCACATGCGCTATTTCATTGATGATCGCGACGACCGGGCTCTTGGCGTCCATCTCGGAGAGCATGCGGCCGTTATTGGCGGCATTACCGAACAGCAGCGGTTCGAAGTTGATCACCGCCATCGGCGTGATGCCGAGCGGCTCGGCGAAGTCGGAAGCCGCGATCTCCGGCCGCTTCGGCACGCCCGCCTGGTTGATGATCAGCTTCGGCGGCGGATCGTTCGGACGCAGCCGTTTCAGCATGTCCACCATGTTCTTGGTGTTGCGAAGATTTGCGAGCTCGGGCGTGGCTGTGATGACGACCTCGTCCGCCTTGATCAGCGTGCTCTTGGTCCACCCGCTCCAGACGTGAGGGACGTCGAGGACCAGCAGAGGCGCGCTGCGCTGCGCCGTCTCGATGATCTGCGCGAAGGCCTCGGAGTCGAAATCATAGACGCGCTCGAGCGTGGAGGGAGCCGCGAGCAGCGACAGATGCTCGGCGCATTGCGCGAGCAGGCGGTCGAGATAGACCTCGTCCACCCGCTCCGGCGAAAACACCGCCTCGGCGATGCCTTGCGCCGGATCCTGGTCGAAATTGATGTTGGCGGTGCCGAAGGCGAGATCGAGATCGGCGATGACGACTTCGGACTTGAACAGGGAAGACATCGCCCAGGCGACATTGTGAGCGATGGTCGAGGAGCCCACGCCACCCTTGGCGCCGATGAAGGCGATCGAGCGGCCGATCGGCTCCGAATCCGGATCGACGAAGATCGACGATACGACGCTGACGATGTCGGACATCGAGACCGGCGCGATGACATATTCGGAGATGCCTGAGCGGATAAGCTCGCGGTAGAGCCCGACATCATTGTAGTGACCTATGACCACGACCTTGGAGGACGGATCGCAATATTCCGCGAGCTGGCCCAGTTGTTCGAGCAATTGCTGCGGTTCGCTGCGGGATTCCAGCAGGATCAGGTTCGGTGTCGGCGCGGACTGGTAGAACTCGATCGCGGTCGGAATGCCGCCCATATGGACCTTGAGATGGGCCTTGGCCATCCGGCGATCCTCGCCGGCACGCGCGACGGGATTGGCGACCCCCTCGGTCTCGCAGAAGGCCTGGATCGAAATGCGCGGCACGGGACGCAGCGCCTGCATGGCGGCGATGTCCTGCTGCGAAAGGTCGCCGGTCTCCGCGGGCGTGTCGTAGGCAAGATTGCTCATCGTCATGCTCTTTCCGTGACTGCTCTCTTCGTCGTCCGGCGCGGCTTAGTAGGTTACTTCCGAATTGCCGAGGAACTCGTCCGAGATGCCCCTCTCGCGATACGTGTCGATCACCGCGCCACGATTTTCGGCGTCGATGTCGGACTGCTTGCGCGGCCCGATCAGATCGTTGGGATTGGCGACTTGAGCCGCGAGGTTGTTTTGGTACGAGCAGCCGAAGTCGGCATAGTGCTTGTTCTCAGAGGTCTCCAGGATGTCATCTGGCCAACGGCCGCATTTGTCGGTTTGGGCCCGCACCGCGACAAAGGCGACGCGCACCGGCGCGGACGCTTCCGGCACCGCCGACTGGTAGGATGTGATGACGATGCGGTTGCGCTTCACGCCCGCCGCCATGGCGAGCCTGGCAAAATCGCGGCCGGCCGATCGGGCGGCGACCTCGTTGGCGGACCCGACCGGCATCGCGATCGTAAGAGCCGGCGCGGCGCTCTTGTCATAGCCGTCGAGAAAGCCCAGCAGCGTATCGCGCTGCGCGGCGGTCATGCCGCGATCGCCGGCGCCGACCGGCAGGTCGATCTTCTGGTTCTTCTCGGCGATGACGATCGGATGGGTCGTGCGGTAATCGTCCGGAATCGACCCGACCGTGACGCTGTCACGGTTGGCGCAACCTGCGAGCGACGACGCCAGCATAACTGCGAGTGCCGGGACCACCTGCCGACGGAGCCTTGCGATGCCGGATGCTGTCCGGACCGTCATGACCTTCGATGCTGGCTTGGACATATCCGCATTCCTACTCATTTGTAGATGAAGCCGACGACGCCGTGGTAGCGGCCTGGCGGTCTGTCGGTCTGCATAGTGCCGTAGACGCGGTTGACGCGGCCGAGGAACATGCCGGCGCCGTCGCTCGCAGGATTGAAATTGTCATCCGGCTTCGCCAGATCGTTGCGTGCAACAGGCTTGACCAGGTAAGGCGTGATGATGATGACGAGCTCGCTTTCGTTGCGCACGAAATCGCGGCTGCGAAATAGAGCGCCGAGGACCGGTATCTTTGTCAGGCCAGGCATGCCGTTGAGGGCCTGGCGCACATCGTCACGAACAAGTCCCGCGATCATCATCGATCCTCCGGAAGGCAGCTCCACGGTCGTATCCGCCAGGCGCTTGCGCAGCGATATGATGTTGGTATCGCCAAATGCAACGGAGCCCTCCGTCGTCGGCTCCGACACCGCTGTTCTTACTTTCAGGCTGATACGGCCAGCCGACAGGACCACCGGTTGGAATTCCAGTCCGATGCCATAGTCGACCTTCGATGACGTCCAGGTTCTGTCGGCATTCTGATTGTCTGCCGATTTGTTGCTGGTGACGGCGGTCACTATGTTGTATTCGCCGCCGACCTTGAACGTCGCCTTCTCACCGGAGACCGCCGTTAACGTGGGTTCCGCCAGTGTCTTCATGGCACCAGACTGCTCCATGGCGTTGATGGTGCCTTGCAGGGATGAAGTGGCGAAGCTCAAGCCTGAGGCGGACAGTGGCTTGCCCAGACCCGGGAAAGTATCGCTGATCGCACCATAGCTGATGCCATTGCTGCCACCGCGGCCAACCATGTTAACGCCGAGCTGCTTCATCACCGAGCGGCTGACCTCCGCGACGGTCACCTTCAGCGTCACCTGGTCGTCGCCGACGATCTGCAGGAGGTTGACGATCTTGGAGGTCCGGCGCTCCTGGTCGGGGTTGTTGATGTCGACGCCGCCATTGACCGAGCCGCCGGCAGCGGTCTGCGAATATTGACCCGTCGTCGCTTCACCGCCGGACACGAAGATGGTTGCAAGGTCGACGGCGCGCTTGGAATCGAGGGGCGTGTCGACCATGCCCGTCAGGACGACGTTGTCATTGAGAAGCTCGACCTTGATCTGCGAAGACGGGATGAAGCGCCTCAGATAGTCTTCCAGCCCGGCGACGTCGCGCTCGACGGCCAGATCCAGGCTGACGATCTGCTCGCCATTGGGACCGAAAACAAAGATGTTGGTTTCGCCGACCGCCTTGCCGAACAGGTAGATGCGCCGCGCCGTGCGCGTCACGGCATCGGCAACCGCCGGATTGGCGACAAGGATATCATAGGCGTCGCTCGGCAAGTCGATGACCACGGATTTGTTGAGGCCGAGCTTGACGCGCTGCGTGGCGACGGAAGCCGACACGCCGGCGCTCGCGGCCTTGGCTTCGACCAGTCCCGGGGCGCTGGTGCCGACCAGGAAAAAACCGATCGCCGCGGCGGCCAGGACGGGCAGCAGTTTGCCGTTCAGCCTCATTTCCTTGCTCCTACCTCGGAAACCTCGCCCGACTTGATCAGACGCACCGTTCCGCGCCGGCCATTGCCGTTGACCAGATAGTCGGCTTCTTCCGTACTCTTTTCATGGATGTCGGTGATCGGACGCAGCGCGAGCGTCAGGCGGTCCGCCATCTGCTGCGCCACCGTGATGATCTCCGCCTGCTGCGGTGTCAATTCCAGCGTCGCGGTCTGGCCGACCCTGGTCTTCTTGCCTTCCTCGTCTTCCTGGATGGTCTGGTCGATGGCCAGCACGCGGATGTTCTTGAGGATCGTCTCGGTGTTGAAGCCGCTGCCGCCATTGCCGGTGTCGGCGCGGCGGGTCATGATGACGTCGACGAAGTCGTTGGGCAGGATGAAGCCGCCGGCGGACGTGTCAGCCGATATCGCGGTCGCGACGGCGCGCATGCCGGAAGGCAGGATCGACGACATGAAGCTTTGCCCCTCGCCGACCAGCTTGGAGCGCCGCAAAGGTTCGCCGGTATACATGGCAACGCGGGCGACCGAGCCCTTGAGTTTTTCGACCGCGTCAGGCTCGGCGGCGCGCGTGATGAAATTGGCGTTGACGCCATCGGCCGGCCATTGTTCCCAGCTGATGTTGGTGCCGAGCTGGCTTCCCATCGGAACGTCGCCGGAAAGCACCAGCACATCCTGCAGTGCGATCGCCGGCTGCTTGGGCGCATCGACGACGACCTGAGGCGGCGGTGCCACGACCATGTTCTTCGCCACATAGCCAGCGCCACCCGCCGCGACCGCAGCCACGCCCAGAATAATCAATCGGGATGCTGGCATTCGTCCGAAACCCTTCGCCTCAAGGCAATCCACCTCGCCAGGCCGGACTTTGCAGCTGCAATCGTCAAAACAAGGTTAATGCAATACTTACGATCGTGATTAATTTAAGGTTTACTCAAATTAGACGGAACGGCCCGCCGTTAACAAAAAGGGGGCGGCCGGGCCGCCCTTTTTCTGACAGAAGGCGGTCAGGCCGCCGGGCATGGCCGAGATCGATGGCATCGCGACATCAACCGCGCGAGGCCTATGTCGTGAGCCTCTCCAGCGCCCACACCATCAGCGGCGAATCCGGGAAGGTGATCAGCCCACCCGCGCCGAGCGCAATGCCATATGGGATGCCAACGCTCTCGTCCGCGAAATGGCGCAGGAATCGGTTGTGGCCGGTGTACATGGAGAGCGGCGATTTCCGGTAAGCAAGGATTGCCGCCGTAAGCAGGCCGCCAATGAAAGCCGACGTCACCAGATAGCCGATCAGGTTGATGTTGAGGCCCATCCATAGAGCGGTCGCGGCCAGAAGCTTGGCGTCGCCGCCGCCCATGCCACCGAGCGCAAAAAGGCCGAACGTCATCGCGAGCACGAGGGCGCCGGCAGCGAAGTGCCAGCCATAGGTTGCCCAGTCCATTCCGGTGAGCGGCGCGACAAGCGCGAATGTGGCCACCAGCAACACGGGAACGCGGTTGGCGATCGTCATCGACAAGGTGTCCGAGACCGCAGCGAACAGCATGCAGAAAGGAAAGACGACGAAGATCACGGCTTCAAGCATGGATGCGGCCGCCTGTGGCAAGTTTTCAGCGGCATCCTAGGCGCGCCGGATTAATGATCGATGAGGCCTGATGATCAAAATCGGCCGACTGCATGAAAAAGGGCCACCAGTGGCGGCCCTCTTCTTCTTGTTCGAAAGGCGCGATACCGCTGCCTGTCACGGATTCCCGGCGCTGTTAAGCGTGTCGGCAATGTTCTTGAACTTGGCGTTCAGCGAGGTGCCGAGCGCTCCAGCGCCGATCATGATGGCGAGCGCGATGAGAGCGGCGATCAAACCGTATTCGATGGCGGTCGCGCCGGATTCGTCTTTCGCGAAACGTGCAATGAGATTAGACATTCGAGAGCTCCTACTCCACGTGTTGCAGCACTTCCGTCAACTTCTCTTCGCGGTTGATCGGATGCCGCAAATTTAGGGAGAAGCCGTTTCAATCGGCTTAATAAACAGCCTTAGCGATTCCTTTCCGGTTGCGAACGCGCTGTGTGGTTAATCGTGGCCTAAACATCGCCAGGGAGCCTGGGCCCCCGGGAAACCGGCGCTTGTGCAATATTCCTAAAACAGTAAGCGCCATGGACGCATGGCACACCATGCAGACGATCCTTAATCATGCCGGGCCCGGTTTAACCGTTGCTTCACCAATCTCGTTCATGTTCCGTTGAAGAATCTGCCCGCCCGGAGCGCTTCAATGACGTTGTCGAGATCGCTGTTTCCAGTCGCCGCGTTGCTGGCAACTGCCGCCTTGGTCATGCCGGCCAGGGCCGGCGCGGGGATAGAGGTCACCATGAACCAGGCAAAGATCGTCAAATTGTCACGTGCGGCCGACACAGTCGTCATCGGCAATCCGGCGATTGCCGACGCCTCCGTGCAGGACGCCTCGACCATCGTTCTCACCGGCAAGGGCTTCGGTGTCACCAATATGGTCGTGCTCGATTCCGACGGCAGCCCGATCATCGATGAACAGGTAACCGTCGTGCGACAGGCCGCCTCCTCAGTGCGCATCTACAGACGCGCCGAAGTCCAGACCATGTCCTGCACCCCCTATTGCGAGAGTGCGTTCAAGACCGAGGCCGAGAAGGCTTCCGAATCCGAGATGAGCGCCGGGCACTGACCCTGCGAGGGGCGAGCGCCACGGGCATTAAAGACAGCTTAAACCTTGCCCGGCGAATTTAACGATCATCCAAACCGGAACTCAATGGGTTTTCGCTACCTTGCCGCCGGTACCGCAAAGGGGATCGGCAGGAAGCCAATATGAGCAAGGATGCCACAGCCGGCAACGGCATGGACAGCAAGGCGCGCGCCGGATCGCGCCCCGGCTTCTTCAGCGACAGGCGCGGCAGCACGGCCATGGAATTCGCGTTGCTGGCCATCCCATTCGCGCTTCTCGTCTTCGCCATCCTCGAGAGCTGCATTTCGTTCGCCGGCCAGGAGGTGATGGCCAACGTCACCGACGATGTCGCCCGCCAGTTGCGGACCGGGCAGTTGCAGAAGACGAACGTCACCGAAGCCTCCATCAAGCAGCTGATCTGCAGCAGGCTTGAGATCATGGTGGCCAAGGACTGCCCGGGATTGCTGGTGGATCTGCGCGAATATCCGAGTTTCGCCGACGCCGCCACGGCGGGCTTCAAAATCGTCAATGGCGACATCGTGCTGGTGCAAGGCACCAACTCGATGAACTTCACGGTCTCGCCGGGGCTGGCGGAGACCATCAACATGCTGCGGGTGTTCTACAAATGGCCGGTGATGACCGATTTCATGGCCAAGTCGATGGCAAATCTGAAGGACGGCAAAACGCTGCATTTCGCGTCCGTGACCTGGCAGAACGAACCATTCGACGACAATTGAGACTGCTCGACGGCTAAGCCGCGGCGTGGAGGACGATATGCACAGTGCGGGGGCACTCCGGGGGATTTCGGCGAAGGTGGAGCGGTTTTGCCGCGATCGCCGCGGCGTCGCGGCGATCGAGTTCGCGTTCATCGTGCCGGTGCTCCTGATCATGTATTTCATCACGATGGAGGCTTCGCAGGCCATCGAGACCAGCAAGAAGGTCAGCCGCATCGGCAGCATGGTCGCGGATCTCGTCACGCAGCAGCAGACCGTGATGACGGCGAACCTCGACGCAATGATGAAGATCGGCACATCGACGCTGCGGCCTTACAACCGTTCATTGCCGACGATCATCATCACAGGCATACAGATCACGGACGAAGCGTCGCCGAAGGTGCAGGTTGCATGGTCGCGCAAGGTGGTGGGGACCACCTACAGCGCCGACGCCAAGATCGGCGATCCCACGACCGTCCCCTCGACGCTGAAAATCCGCAACACTTTCCTGGTTCGCGTGGAAAGCGACCTCGGCTATGTGCCCGTCATCGCCTGGAGCGAGAACAACAACCAGCAGAAGGCGCTTGGATTGTTGTCGACCTTCAGCCACATAAACATGAGCGAGACCTATTATCTCAGGCCTCGCCGGTCCCCGACGATTCCTTGCAGCGACTGCTGATCGTCACTCCCGGCCGTCAGATGCCTGCCGCACGATGGTCATCGCCATGGCGTAATCCGCGGACATCGCCTGCACGAAGCCACCGGAATGCGCCCGCTCCAGCAGGTCGTACACATCGGGCGTCTGTGACTTGAGATTGGTCAGGAAGACCGTCAGCCGGCGCTTTGCCTCGGGGTCGAGATCGCTGCGGACGGCGTGCGGCCCGTAGCGCAAGAGGCGCGAAGTCCACAACACGCGAAGCGACGCTTGAGGGATGCCAGCCGCCTCCAGCCGCGCGACCGTGCCGTCGGAATGGCTGGGCTGGCCGTCGGCACCGGCCGGCTCCCAGCCGAACAGGGCATCCGCTTCGCCGCCGGCCAGCATCGTCTCGGCCGCGGTGGCTGAAGCGGCACGCGCCAGGAAGGTCGAATCGCGCGCGATCTTGACGCCATCGGCCGATAGCGCCGCCAGCGGCAGCAGCGCGCCACCGACATTTTCGGCCGGCGCGATCGCGATCCGGTGCGAGGCCATTGTTGCGAGGTCCGGCACTTTACCGTCGCGCGTCACCAGGATGGAACGGATGCCAACGGCGCCGTCGGCATCGACCGGCGCCACCAGCGGCTCGACACAGCCGCAGCGCTCGGAAGCCGTGGCGTAGCCGAGAGCGGAATAGACCGCGTATTGCACGCGTCCGCTCGCCTGTGCCTCGATCAACGCCGCGTAGTTGCGCGCAACGACGAACTCGACCTTCATGCCGAGCGCATTGGCATAAGCGTCGGTCAGGCGCGCGAGCCCCGGAACGGTGTTGCCGCCGCCCGGTTCGGCGACGATGCCGATGCGAAACGTATCGATGTCGTCACGCCAGTCGGCGCGTGCCGGCAATGAGGCAGCGCCGAACGCCGCGAGAGCGGCCGCGCACGCCTTCACTGCCTGCCTTGCCGCGGTTTTGCCGCGCCCCACCATACCCGCTTCGCTCCCGCCGCATCCGCGCCTTGCCGCAACTATGGCGCCAAGCCGTTGCGGTTTGGTTTCCGATTTGCCAACACCACCGGGGAACCTTATGTCTGGCAGTCAGGACTGACAACAAAGATACCCATGGCGCGCGCGTTCCTGTTTGTTCTCGATTCTTTCGGCATCGGCGGCGCGGCCGACGCCGAACGCTATGGCGATGCCGGCGCCGACACGTTCGCACATATTTTTCAGGCCTGCGCCGATGGTCGTGCCGATCGGCAAGGTTTGCGCGAAGGGCCGCTCGCGGTGCCCAACATGATGTCGCTCGGACTTGGCCTGGCGGCGCAAACCGCGTCGGGATTGAGGGCCGGCATCGACGCGCCGCCGATCGCCTCGGCCTTCCATGGCGCCGCCCAGGAAGTGTCGAGCGGCAAGGATACGCCCTCCGGCCACTGGGAGATCGCCGGCCTGCCGGTGCGTTTTAACTGGGGCTATTTCCCCGACACGGTGCCGACCTTCCCGGCCGAGCTCACCGACGCGATCATCCGCGAGGGCAAGCTGCCTGGCATCCTCGGCAATTGCCATGCGCCCGGAACCGAGATCATCGAGCGGCTCGGCGAAGAGCATATCCGCACCGGCAGACCGATCTGCTATACGTCGGTCGATTCCGTGCTGCAGATCGCCGCGCATGAAACGCATTTCGGCCTGGAGCGGCTTTATGAGCTGTGCCTCACGGTGCGCCGGCTGGTCGATCCACTCAAGATCGGGCGGGTGATCGCGCGACCATTCGTGGGCGAGACGCCCGCTACATTCCAGCGCACCCACAATCGCCGCGACTATGCAGTGCCGCCGCCGGAGCCGACCCTGCTCGACCGGCTAACGGAGCGCGGCAGCAAGGTCATCGCCGTCGGCAAGATCGGCGACATCTTCGCTCATCGCGGCATTTCGGAAGTGCGCAAGGCCGGCGGCAACATGGCCATGTTCGACAAGGCGCTCGATGCCATGGACGACGCCGGCGACGGCGACCTGGTCTTTGCCAATTTCGTCGATTTCGATACCGAATTCGGCCACCGACGCGATGTCGCCGGCTATGCCGCGGCGCTCGAAGCCTTCGACCGCCGGCTGCCGGAGGCGCTGTCGCGCATCAGGCCTGGCGACCTGCTCATCCTCACCGCCGATCATGGCAACGATCCGACCTGGCGCGGCACCGACCATACGCGCGAACGCGTTCCGGTGATCGGTATTGGGCCGGGGCTGAAGGGCGGCGATATCGGGCTGAGGCCGACCTTCGCCGATATCGGCGAAACCGTCGCGGATCATCTCGGCCTGGCAACCGGTCGCCATGGGACATCCTTCCTCGCAACGATGAGCGGCCATGCCTGAACTGCCTGAGGTCGAGACGGTCCGGCGCGGACTGCAGCCGGTCCTGGAAGGGGCGCGGCTCATCAAGGTCGAGGCACGCAGGCCCGACCTTCGCTTTCCTTTTCCCGAACGCTTTTCGGAGCGACTTACCGGCAAGACAGTGGCGGCGCTTGGCCGCCGCGCCAAATATCTGACGATGCATGTGGAAGACGGTCTGGTCCTGATCTGCCATCTCGGCATGTCGGGATCGTTCCGGGTCGAGGCCGCCGAGAGCAGCGACATCCCCGGCATCTTCCATCACGAGCGTTCGAAAAGCGCGGCGCACGACCATGTCGTGTTCGACGTCGACTCGGAAAAAGGCGAGCGCTCTCGCGTCATCTTCAACGACCCGCGCCGCTTCGGCTTCATGCTGTTTGCCGAAGGCGCGGCGGACACGCATCCGATGCTGGCGGGACTCGGCATCGAGCCAACCGGCAACGCGCTAGACGGCCCCCTGCTCGCCTCACTACTGAAGGATCGCAGATCGCCGCTCAAGGCGGCGCTGCTCGATCAGCGGCTGATCGCCGGGCTCGGCAATATATATGTCTCGGAAGCACTGTGGCGCGCCGGGCTCTCGCCGCTGCGCGAAGCCGGCACCATCGCCGGGTCGGCCAAGAAGGCGAAAGAACAAAGCGAGCGCCTCGCCGAAGCGATCCGTGCTGTCATCGCCGATGCGATCGCCGCCGGCGGCTCCTCCCTGCGCGACTATGTCCAGGCCGACGGATCGCTCGGCTATTTCCAGCATTCCTTCGCGGTCTACGACCGCGAGGGGGAGCCGTGCCAGAAGCCGGGCTGCCGCGGCCACGTCGAGCGCATCGTGCAAAGCGGCCGCTCGACCTTTTATTGCCGGACCTGTCAGCGGTAAGCTAGGAACGATATCGATCGTCCCACTGCCGCGGAAGGAAGCGAACCATGACCTATGAAACCATTCTCGTGGAAACACGCGGCAAGGTCGGGCTGATCACGCTGAACCGGCTCAAGGCGCTCAATGCGCTGAACTCGCAAGTCCTTGCGGAGGTCGTCGCGGCGGCGAGCGCGTTCAATGCCGATCCCGGCATCGGCGCGATGGTGCTTACGGGCTCTGAAAAGGCGTTTGCCGCCGGCGCCGACATCAAGGAAATGCAGGCGATGTCCTTCGCCGACGCCTATACCCAGGACTTCTTCGTCGGCTGGGAGGAATTCACGCGCACGCGCAAGCCCATCATTGCGGCGGTCGCGGGCTATGCGCTCGGCGGCGGCTGCGAGCTTGCCATGATGTGCGACTTCATCATCGCCGGCGACAATGCCAAATTCGGCCAGCCCGAAATCACGCTCGGCGTCATGCCGGGCATGGGCGGATCGCAGCGGCTGACCCGCTTCGTCGGCAAGTCGAAGGCGATGGACATGTGCCTGACTGGGCGGATGATGGACGCGGCCGAAGCCGAGCGGAGCGGGCTGGTCTCGCGGGTGGTGCCGGTCGCCGAGCTCATCGAGGAAGCGCTGAAGGCGGCGGCGAAGATCGCCGAGTTCTCGCTGCCATCGGTGATGATGACCAAGGAGGCCGTCAACCGCGCTTACGAGACGACGCTCGCCGAAGGGTTGCGCTTCGAGCGACGCCTGTTCCATTCGCTGTTTGCGCTCGACGATCAGAAGGAAGGCATGGCTGCGTTTGTCGAGAAGCGGAAGCCGAATTTCACCAACCGCTAGATCAGACCGCCCGATGACTGAAAGCGGGTGACGACGCGACGCGCTTTCCGTCTCCAAAAAGACCGCCAAGTGGCGTTGACGTGCCGGAAAAGCTGGACTATAAGCCGCACCAACCGAGGCGGCCTGTGGCTGCCCGTTTGTTTTTTGCGCCCTGCGGCATCCCGCTGGCGCCCACCAGATCAGAAGAGAGGCATCATGGCCAACACATCTTCGGCCAAAAAGGCAACGCGCAAGATCGCCCGCCGCGCGGCGGTCAACAAGAACCGCCGCTCGCGCGTCCGCAGCTATGTCCGCAAGGTCGAAGAAGCGCTGGCCGCCGGCGACAAGGCCGCGGCGGTGGAAGCCTTCAAGGCAGCGGAGCCGGAATTGATGCGCGCCGCCACCAAGGGCGTCGTCCACAAGAACACGGCTTCCCGCAAGGTTTCGCGACTGGCCCAGCGGGTCAAGACGCTGTCGGCCTGACCGAACTAATCCTCGATACGTCGATGTGGAACCCGGCCGCGCAGGCCGGGTTTTTTCGTTTGCCGGCAAGTACTTAAAAAAATTGCGCCAGAGCAACGCTTGTGACGCGATTCCAATGCCAGTAATGTTTTGCCGGCATATTCAGCGCCGTTGATGTCGGCACGCCCTCCCTGCGGCAGCTGCCTAAATTTGTCTGGCAAAAAATCGATAGCTTTTTCAGAGACTTACGACGGGTCATCCACAGCTTGTTCAACGCGCGCCCGAGCGGCGGGGGAGAAGTAGCTGTCAAGAGAATTATTTCAGAATATTTCGTTTCAGGCGGCCTTTTTCATATTCGCCGGAAAAGGGTTTGAATCACAATGGCTTTGTCAAAACGGACCGTGCCGGCACCCGATTTCCGGTAACCAGATTCGTTAAAAAACCGTTAGATGTGGCCTTGCCCTATCCACAGCGATTTCGGTAATGTCCATCCATCGAAGGGACGGGCTCTAGCCCCTGACCCAGCCTGAATCGGCCAGCACAAAATGGCGGAATTCATGACGTGGAGCAATTCCGCGTCTGGCTTGGTTTGTCTCTTCGGTGCGGGTAGGGGACTGGCGTAATTGTACATGGCAGTCGATGTCTCACCGGCGTTTCCGCCGGAGGGCGATGCATTGCCTTGCTGTCGGAAGCCGGCGTGCGGAGCCGGTAGCTGGTCCCTTGCGCGAGTTGCGACGACATTGCCGCGGCGGCAATGGCATCGTGGCTGAATGAGGGTCGCCGGACCAAGGATGCAGGAGGCGCATCCCCGGTGGAAAAGGGTACGAGAAGAACAAGGGACTTGGATCATGCAAAGCGGCATCGAGAGGGAGATAGCGGGCGAGCTCCCATTTCCAGCAACTTTTGTCGGAGGGGGCGACGTGGCGGTATCCAGCGACGCGGAACAGAAGTTCGAACGGGTCAAGGCACAGCTGAAGGCGCGTCTTGGAGCCGAGGTCTATTCGAGCTGGTTCGGTCGCATGAAGGTCGCCGAGGCGTCCCGCGGCGTTGTGCGCATCTCCGTGCCTACAGCCTTCCTGCGGTCCTGGATCAACGGCCATTATCTCGAGCTCATCGCGGAGCTGTGGCGGCATGAGGATCCGGACGTCCTCAAGATCGAGATCGTCGTGCGCACCGCGACGCGCCAGGGGCGCAACCCTGTCGAGCCGGAAGTGGCGCCGGCGCGCAAGATGACAAAGCACACGCACACCGCGCTCGCCAACGGCACCGCGACCACCGGGCGCGTGGAACAACGGGCGCCGGCGCCGCGTCAGGGCGCGTCCGCGGAACCGGAGTTCCGCCACAATGTGCTGGGGTCGCCGCTCGACCCCCGCTATACCTTCGCCTCCTTCATCGAGGGGCCGTCGAACAGAGTGGCCTTCGCGGCGGCCAAGGCGGTGGCGGAATCGCAGTCGAGCGCAGTCCGTTTCAACCCGCTTTTCCTGCATGCGACCGTCGGACTCGGCAAGACGCACCTGCTGCAAGCGATCGCGGCGGAATCGCTGCGGCAAAACCCGAAGTCGCGCGTCGTCTACCTGACCGCGGAATATTTCATGTGGCGCTTCGCCACCGCGATCCGCGACAACAACGCGCTGACGCTGAAAGAGCAACTGCGCGACATCGATCTCCTGATCATCGACGATATGCAGTTCCTGCAGGGCAAGTCGATCCAGCACGAATTCTGCCATCTCATCAACATGCTGCTCGACAGCGCCAAACAGGTCGTGGTCGCGGCCGACCGGCCGCCGTCGGAACTGGAATCGCTGGAGCCGCGCGTGCGTTCGCGCCTGAATGGCGGCGTGGCGCTGGAAATGTCGACGCCGGATTTCGCCATGCGGCTCGGCATGCTGAAGCTGCGCCGCGCCACCGCCAAGACCGATGACACCTCGCTCGATATCTCGGACGAAATCCTGGAGCATGTCGCGCGCACGGTGACCGGCAGCGGACGCGAGCTCGAAGGCGCCTTCAACCAGCTTCTGTTCCGCCAGTCCTTCGAGCCGCAAATCACCATCGACCGCATCGACGAGATCCTCGGTCACATCTACCGCTCCGGCGAGCCGAAGCGGGTGCGCATCGAGGACATCCAGCGCATCGTGGCGCGCCACTACAACGTGTCGAAGACGGAGCTTCTGTCCAACCGGCGCACGCGCACGATCGTCAAGCCACGGCAGGTGGCGATGTATCTGTCGAAGGTGATGACGCCGCGCTCATTGCCGGAGATCGGGCGGCGCTTCGGCGGCCGCGATCACACGACGGTGCTGCATGCCGTGCGCAAGATCGAGGACCTTTCGGGCGGGGACAACACGCTGGCACAGGAACTCGAACTGCTCAGAAGGCTGATCAACGACCAGGCCTGAAGGGGCGCACAAACAGCCGGCGGCACGCTTCGCCGGCTTTATCCCCAGAAGGCCCGCGCTGCCGGCCGAAACCGGCGCCGCGGGCTTGCCTTTGCTGGCTTTTTACTGTCAGCTTACGGAGATTCTGGAAGCCTTTCAGCGCTTTCGCGGGATACCGCCTGCCGGTGACCCGTTCATTCATTGAAGCGAGCCTGTTCGTCATGCGTGTTATCCTGGAACGGTCAAATCTCCTGAAGTCCCTCAACCACGTCCACCGCGTGGTCGAGCGGCGCAACACCATTCCGATCCTGTCCAACGTGCTGCTCAGCGCCGAGGGCGCCAGCCTTGAGATGAAGGCGACCGACCTCGACCTCGAAGTCACGGAGGCGACGCCCGCCAAGGTCGAGCGTGGCGGCGCGACGACGGTGCCGGCGCATCTGCTCTACGATATCGTGCGCAAGCTTTCCGACGGCGCCGAGGTGATGCTGAAGACGGACGAGGACGGCAACGCGATGACCGTCACCTCCGGCCGTTCGAGCTTCCGTCTGCAGTGCCTGCCGCAATCCGACTTCCCGGAGCTTTCGGCCGGTTCGTTCTCACATATCTTCCGGCTGGAATCGGCGGCGCTCAAGGGGCTGATCGACAAGACACAGTTCGCCATCTCCACCGAGGAGACGCGCTACTATCTCAACGGCATCTTCCTGCACACGCATGAGGTGGGCGGCAAATTGAAGCTGCGCTCGGTGGCGACCGATGGGCATCGCCTGGCGCGGGCCGAGATCGACGCGCCGGCGGGTTCCGAAGGCATGCCCGGCATCATCATTCCGCGCAAGACGGTGAGCGAGCTGCAGAAGCTGGTCGACGATCCCGATGTGGCGGTGACCACGGAGCTGTCGGACACCAAGATCCGCTTCACCATCGGCAGTGTGGTTTTGACCTCGAAGCTGATCGACGGCACTTTCCCCGACTATCAGCGTGTCATCCCGACCGGCAACGACAAGAAGCTGATCATCGATCGCCAGAGCTTCGCCGCAGCGGTAGACCGCGTTTCGACCATTTCCTCCGAGCGCGGCCGGGCGGTGAAACTGTCGATCAATGACGGCCAGGTGACGCTCGCGGTCAACAATCCGGATTCGGGCAGCGCCACCGAGGAACTGGCGGCCGACTATTCGTCGGACCCGATCGAGATCGGCTTCAATGCCAAATACCTGCTCGATGTCGCGGCCCAGCTCACCGGTTCCGAGGCCAAGTTCATGCTGGCCGACGCCGGTTCGCCGACGCTGATCCATGACATGGCCGACGAAACAGCGCTCTATGTGCTGATGCCGATGCGGGTCTAGGGTGCTTTGTCGGGGCAGTTCCGGACGGAAAACCGCTGTGCACTTTTCCTGGAATTGCTCTAGCGGACCCGATGTGTCGCCGTGACCGCGGATGCGAAACAGCTTCGGCAGCAAAGCTATTTAAGTAAGCTAACACTTACGAATTTCCGCAACTACGCGGCGCTGTCGCTCGACCTTGCCCCTGGCGCGGTGGTGTTGTCGGGCGACAATGGCGCGGGCAAGACCAATCTCCTGGAAGCGATCTCGTTCCTGACACCCGGCCGGGGCCTGCGCCGCGCGCCCTATGCGGATGTCGCGCGCGAAGGCGGCGATGGCGGCTTCGCCTTGCATGCGCGCATCGAGGGACCGGAAGGAGAGGTCGAGATCGGCACCGGCATGTCCGGCGGCGACGCCGCCGGCGAAGGCGGCAGGAAGGTGCGGATCAACGGCGCGCCGGCGCGATCGGCCGAGGATATGCTGGAATGGCTGCGGGTCGTCTGGCTGACGCCGGCGATGGACGGGCTGTTTCCCGGGCCGGCGGCGGACCGCCGCCGCTTCCTCGATCGGCTGGTACTGGCGATCGACCCCGGCCATGGCCAGCGCGCGCTCGACTACGAGAAAGCCATGCGCGGCCGTAACCGCCTGCTTACCGAAGGTTCCCGCGACGGCGCCTGGTTCGACGCGATCGAGATGCAGATGGCCGAGACCGGGGTGGCGATCGCGGCGGCGCGGGCCGAGCTGGTGCGGCTGCTTGCCGCCATGATCGACAGATTGCCCGGCAGCGGGCCGTTTCCGCAGGCCGACATCAGTCTCTCGGGGGACCTGGAGAGCGAGGTCGCCGTCGCGCCGGCCGTCGATGTGGAGGAGCGCTTCCGCCACGCGCTTGCCAACGGCCGCGAGCGCGACCGTGCCGCTGGCCGCACGCTGGACGGTCCCCACCGTTCCGACCTCGTGGTGCGGCACCGGCCGAAGTCGATGCCGGCCGAACTGTGCTCGACCGGCGAGCAGAAGGCGCTGCTGGTCGCCATCGTGCTGTCGCATGCCAGGTTGACCGGCGAGATGTCGGGACTGACGCCGATCCTTCTCCTGGACGAGATCGCCGCGCATCTCGACGCGGGCCGGCGCGCGGCGTTGTTCTCGATCCTGGAAGAACTGAACTGCCAGGCCTTCATGACCGGCACGGATGCCGCCTTGTTTTCGAGCCTTGCAGGCAGAGCGCAATTCCTGACGGTCGATCACGGCAGCGTCGAGCGGACGACTGGTTTTTGAGGACCAAGTCTCTGCCTTGCATGTGCATGACAAGATTTTCTCGCCGCTATAAGGTCCAGCCATGACCGACGCCGCCCTGACCGACGAAGAGCTCGAACGCTATGCCCGCCACATCGTGTTGCCGGAGATCGGCGGGCCGGGCCAGCAGAAGCTGAAACGGGCGCGGGTGCTGGTGATCGGCGCCGGCGGGCTCGGCGCGCCGGTGCTGGAATATCTTGCCGCTGCCGGCGTCGGCACGCTCGGCATTGTCGATGACGACACGGTTTCGCTATCCAACCTGCAGCGGCAGGTCATCCATGGCAGCGACACGATCGGCATGGCCAAGACCGACAGCGCTGCCGCGGCGATCATGCGCGTCAACCCCAACGTCTCCGTGGAATCGCATCGCCTGAGGCTGACGGAAGAGAACGCCCCTGCCCTCGTCACGCGCTACGATGTCGTTGTCGACGGCTCCGACAATTTCGAAACGCGCTACGCGGCCGCCGATGCCTGCGCCAGTGAGAAGAAACCCCTCGTCACGGCCGCCGTCGGCCGCTTCGACGGCTCGGTGACGGTGCTGAAGCCGTTCGAGACGGGCACCGACGGCAAGCGCAATCCGAGCTATCGCGATCTATTCCCGGAAGCACCGCCCGAAGGGCTGGTGCCGTCCTGCGCCGTTGCCGGTATCGTCGGCGCGCTGACGGGCGTCATCGGCACGCTGGAGGCGATGGAAGCGATCAAGCTTATCACCGGCATAGGCGAGCCGCTGATCGGCCGGCTGCTGCTCTATGACGGGCTCACGGCCCGCTTCGATACCATTCGCTACAAGGCCGTCTGAGGGCATGGACCAGAGCGTCGGCATCTCCATAACCGGCCTTCCAGCGGATTTCGATCAGTGGGACGACCTGCTCGCGCTGATCCGGCGCGCCTTTGCCTATATGGATGGCGTCATCGACCCGCTCTCCTCGGCGCATCTTTTGACCGCCGAGGCGCTTGCCGCGAAGGCGAAACGGGAAACCGGGTTTCTGGCCCTCGAAAACGGCCGCATCGTCGGCTGCGTCTTCGCGCTGGAACGGGCGCGGGATTTCTATGTCGGCAAGCTCGCGGTCGAGCCGCGGCTCCAGGGCCAAGGCATCGGAACCCGGCTGATGCGGGCGGTCGAGGATCTCGCCCGCGAACGCGGCAAGAATGCGATCGAACTGCAGACCCGCATCGAACTGACGGCAAACCATGCTGCCTTCGCCCGGCTCGGCTTTCGCGAGATCGCGCGCACGGCGCATGAGGGCTATGACAGGCCGACCTCCATCACCATGCGCAAGGTGCTGTCTTGAGCCTTTCGCTCAGCCCAAAAGAACAGGCGATCGCCGCCAAGCAGGACGGCGCGGGCATGGCGATGCGCATCGTCGCCGAAAGCGCTCGCCTGCTCGGCGCGCCGCGGCTGATCCCGATCGCCTCCACCCATATCGACGGCGGGCTGTACCACGGCGATTCCGGCACGCTGTTCGCCGAAAGACTGGTCGAAGGCGGCGCGAAGGTCGCGGTACGCTCGACACTCAATGTGGGGGCGCTCGACCTGATGGGTTGTTCGCGTATCCGCCTGAAAGAGCCACAGCGCGGCATGGCGCGGCGGATGATGGAGGCTTATCGCAAGCTGGGCTGCGAGCAGAGCTGGACCTGCGCCCCCTACCAGGCCGGACACAGGCCCACCCTCGGCAGCGACGTGGCCTGGGGCGAGTCCAACGCGGTCGTCTTCTGCAATTCGGTGCTGGGCGCGCGGACCAACCGCTATGGCGATTTCCTGGACATTGCCTGCGCCATCACCGGCCGCGCGCCGGATTACGGCCTGCACCGGCCTGACAATCGCCGTGCCCGGCTCGTTTTCGACGTCTCGGGCCTCTCGCCATCCTTCCTTGCCTCCGAGATCGCCTGGCCAGTGCTGGGCAGCCTCTATGGCCGCGAGGTAGGCAATGCGATCGGTGTCCTCACCGGCGTGACGGGTCATCCCGGCGAAGACGCGCTGAAAGCCTTCGGCGCGGCGGCCGCATCGTCCGGCGCGGTCGGCCTGTTCCACATTGCCGGCGTGACGCCCGAGGCTCCCGACGTCGAAGCCATTCTGGCCTCGCCGGAGCCGGAAGCGGTGATCCGCGTGACATACGACATGGTGGCGACGGCGCGCGCGGGCCTGTCGACCGCGGCAGCGACCGAGACCATTGACGCGGTGGCGATCGGCAGCCCACATCTGTCGAACGCCGAGTTCGACAGCCTGGAACGCCTGATCGCCGGGCGGCGCCTCACTGTCCCGATCTATGCCTGCACCGGCCGTCACGCGCTTCCCCTGCTGGAGCGGGACGGCCGGCGAAAAAGGCTCGAGGCGAGCGGGGTCGTCATCGTCGCCGATACATGTGTGGTGGTGACGCCGATCATGCCGGAGCTCGGCAATGGCGTGCTGATGACCAATTCGGGCAAGTTCGCGCATTACGCGCCGGGCAACACCGGCTATGCGGTGCTCTATGCCTCGCTCGCCGATTGCGTCGAAAGCGCGGTCCTCGGCAAGCCGGTCTTCACGGATATCGCCGCATGAGCACAGCAGCCGAAATCCTGGTGCCGGGCAAGGCGGGCGAAGGCGAAGCGCTGGTGCTGACGGCGCCGATCAGCTTCTGGGGCGGCGTCGACCCGAAAACAGGCCGCATCGCCGATGTCCGCCATCCGCAGCATGGGGAAATCATCGCCGGCCGGGTGCTGTTCCTGCCGGGCACGATCGGCTCGTCATCCGCTTCGGCGGTGCTGATGGAACTGGTCCATAATGGCCGCGCGCCGGCCGGCCTGGTGCTGCACGAGCCGGACGCCATCCTGCTGCTTGGCCTGATCGTTGCCCGTGAGATGGGCTGGGAAACGCCGATGGCGGTGCGGCTTGGCCGAGACGCGTTCGAAACCTATGGCGGCAGGGTGAGAATAACCGAGGACGGCGCTCTCGCCGTCTTTGGCGAATAAGCCTCAGGTCCTGAGCGGCAGCACGCGGTCCGGCGGGCGGTGGCCGTCGAAGAAGGCGCGGATGTTGATGATTACCTTCTCGCCCATGTCGATGCGGCCCTCGAGCGTGGCCGAGCCCATATGCGGCAAAAGCACCACCTTACCCTTGGCGGCAAGCTTCAAGAGCTTGCTGTTCAGCGCCGGCTCATGCTCGTAGACGTCGAGGCCGGCTCCGGCGATCTTGCCGTCATGGATGAGCTTGATCAGCGATTCCTCGTCGATGATGTCGCCGCGCGCGGTGTTGACGATATAGGCCGAAGGCTGCATCAGCGCGAGGCGACGGCCGGACAAAAGGTGGAACGTCGCCGGCGTCGACGGGCAGTTGACCGAGATGATGTCCATGCGGGCCAGCATCTGGTCGAGGCTTTCCCAATAGGTCGCCTCCAGCTCCTCCTCAACGGCGGGCAGCACGCGGTGCCGGTTGTGGTAGTGGATCGACAGGCCGAAGGCCTTGGCCCGCCTGGCAACCGCCGTGCCGATGCGGCCCATGCCGACGATGCCGAGACGTTTGCCCCAGATGCGCCGGCCGAGCATCCAGGTCGGCGACCAGCCGGCCCATTTCTTCTCACCCGTCAACACATTGGCGCCTTCGGCGAGCCTGCGCGGCACGGCGAGCATCAGCGCCATGGTCATGTCGGCAGTGTCTTCGGTGAGCACATTGGGCGTGTTGGTGACAGTGATGCCTTTCTTGGCGGCGGCCGCGACGTCGATCTTGTCGACGCCGTTGCCGAAATTCGCGATCAGCTTGAGGTTTTCGCCGGCCTGGGCGATCAGCGCGGCGTCGATATGGTCCGTGATGGTGGGAACCAGCACGTCGGCTTCCTTGACCGCGGCGACCAGCTCCGGCTGCGTCATCGGCCGGTCCTCGACATTCAGCCTTGCGTCGAACAGCTCGCGCATGCGCGTTTCGACTGGATCGGGCAGCTTGCGCGTGATGACGACGAGGGGCCGTTTTTTGCCTGCCATTTTATCCCCGAAGCTTCCTCGAAACCGATCTCGTTGAGACCTCTTTAACCAAGACCGGCGAAACTTGTAGCCAGTCGCGGCATCAGCCCACTCCTGTAACAAGCGGTGCCGCCGAAGACAAAGAAAAAGGGGCGCTCATCCCGACGGACCGGCGCCGAAAGGAACGAAAGTGTCTGGTTTCGCGTCACTTCGCCTGGCCTTCAGCGCAGCTATTCTCGGCGCCCTGTTTTGCGCGCCGCAGGCTTTGGCGCAAGGCGCGGCCGCGCCGACCCAAACCATAACGCTTGGGCCGAGCGGCCTGCCGCTGCCGCGCTTCGTCAGCCTGAAGCCGGCCCGTGTTAATTCGCGCGTCGGCCCGGGCGCCAATTATTCCGTCAACTGGATGTATCTGAAGGCCGGTCTGCCGATGGAGGTCATCCAGGAATTCGACACCTGGCGCCGCGTGCGCGATGCCGACGGCTCGGAAGGCTGGATCAACCAGTCGCTGCTCTCCGGCCGCCGCACCGCGATCGTCGCGCCCTGGCAGCGCGGCAAGGGCGGGCGAATCAACCTGCTCGACGAGCCCGACAAGGATGCCGGTGTCGTCGCCATCGTCGAGCCGGGCGTGATCGGCTCGATCAAGAAATGCGACGGCCAATGGTGCGAGATGACCTTCGACGGGCACACCGGCTGGATGGCGCAGTCGCAGGTGTGGGGCGCCTATCCCGGCGAGAAGGTCAAGAACTGAGTTCGCTGGCCTTGCGGTCGCGGCCGATGCGGCCGAGATGCGTATCCTGAAAACCAGTGGGCAGCTTGAGGCCGTAGCCGAGGGCACGGTCGATGGCGATGTGCGCGATCCAGATGAGCGCGACGGCGGTCGTAATCGGGCCGGCGAGCAACGCGCCCGCAAGCAGAAGCACGAGCGGGGCAATCAGGATATGCAAGGCGTTGTAGGTGACGGCGCCGACGCTTGGCCCGGCGAGATAGCCCAGCATCGACAGGTCCGGCGCAAGGATGAGCAGCGCAAACAGCCACCAGGAAAAGCCGGAGATTGCATAGCAAACAATGACCAATGCAGCGACGGTGGCCCATTCAAACCGGACAATCAAATCGACGGGCCGCATCGCCACGGGATCAGTCGCCGCGTTTCGGGCGAAGCCTCACGACGATGTCGACGTTGGCGATCTCCATGCCTTCCGGAGGAGCCGGCAGGTTGGAGACGGTCACCGGTCCGCTTTCAATATCGAAAATGCGATTCTCGCCTTCGATGTAGAAGTGGTGGTGATCGGACGTGTTGGTGTCGAAATAGGTTTTCGACCCTTCGACCGCGAGGATGCGCAGCAGGCCGGCCTGCGTGAACTGGTGGAGCGCGTTGTAGACCGTCGCCAGCGAGACCGGCACCCCGGCGGCGATCGCCTCTTCGTGCAGTTCCTCGGCCGCAAGGTGGCGGTCGCCCTTGGCGAAAAGCAGATCGGCCAGCGCAATGCGCTGACGCGTCGGCCTCAGGCCGGCTTCGCGAACCCGCTTGTCCACAGCGACATTTTCCTTCCGGTAGCCCGAATCCATCTCTTCGCGTCGAAGCTTGCTGCCCAGCCCATCAACAGGTCCAGAATGGCAAAAGACGTCAAAAGCCAAAACCGGACATCAGCCGACATATATTCTGTAGTCCGAATGCGATCAATAGCGCGCATTGACCCGGGCAGGCGCACGGGTTAAGCGCAAACGCCGGTTTCCGGCCGCAAACAGAGTGTGTTAGGAAACCAACGAGAAGGGCGCCCTGCCGCCCGCTAAAGAACACGGGGACAGAAATTTGATGGCGGATCAAAAGTCCAGCTACGATTACGAGGAACTGCTTGCTTGCGCCCGCGGCGAGCTGTTCGGCCCGGGCAATGCCCAGCTGCCCTACCCACCGATGCTGATGTTCGACCGCATCACCGAGATCAGCGAGACCGGCGGCGCTTTCGACAAGGGCTTCATCCGCGCCGAATTCGACATCAAGCCGGATCTTTGGTTCTTCGCCTGCCACTTCATCGGCAATCCGATCATGCCGGGCTGTCTCGGCCTCGACGCCATGTGGCAGTTGACCGGTTTCTATCTCGGCTGGCTGGGCGAACCCGGCAAGGGCATGGCGCTTTCGACCGGCGAGGTGAAGTTCAAGGGCATGGTGACGCCGTCAGTGAAGAAGGTCGAATATGGCGTCGACTTCAAGCGCGTGATGCGGGGCCGGCTGGTGCTCGGCATAGCCGACGGCTGGCTCAAGGCGGATGGCGAACCCATATACGCGGCTACGGATCTGAAAGTCGGTCTGTCCAAGCAGCCGGCCGCCTGACCGTTTTTCGCCACGGCGTCGCGCAGCCAATGCACGCCGCGCCAGTTTATTTGCGTATGATCAAAAGCGAAAACCGGCTAGGTTTTTCGCCCAAATACGCCGGAAGGAGTTGCGAATGAGACGGGTCGTAGTGACAGGGCTCGGCATTGTGTCGTCGATCGGCAACAATGCCAACGAGGTGCAGAGCTCGCTTTACGATGCCAAATCCGGCATCAGCTTTTCCAATTCCTTCGCCGAACACGGCTTCCGCTGCCAGGTCTGGGGCGCGCCGACGCTCGATCCCACCCCGATGATCGATCGTCGTGCCATGCGTTTCCTGAGCCAGGGCGCGGCCTGGAACCATGTCGCCATGGACCAGGCGATCGCCGATGCCGGCTTAAGCGAAGGCGACATCACCAATGAGCGGACCGGCATCGTAATGGGTTCCGGCGGGCCGTCGACCCGAACCATCGTCGAAGCGGCCGAGACCACGGTCAAGAACAACAGCCCCAAGCGCATCGGCCCGTTCGCCGTGCCGAAGGCCATGTCGTCGACGGCGTCTGCCACCCTGGCGACCTGGTTCAAGATCCACGGCGTCAACTACTCGATCTCGTCGGCCTGCTCGACCTCCGCGCATTGCATAGGCAATGCCTATGAGCTGATCCAATGGGGCAAGCAGGATGTGATGTTTGCCGGCGGCCACGAGGACCTCGACTGGACCATGTCGGACCTGTTCGACGCCATGGGCGCCATGTCGTCGAAGTTCAACGACAATGCATCGGCCGCTTCGCGCGCCTATGACGTCAACCGCGACGGCTTCGTCATCGCCGGAGGCGCCGGCGTGCTGGTGCTGGAGGAATTGGAACACGCCAAGGCGCGTGGCGCAAAGATCTATGCCGAGATCGTCGGTTATGGCGCGACATCCGACGGCTACGACATGGTCGCTCCTTCGGGCGAAGGCGCTATCCGCTGCATGCGGCAGGCGCTTGCCACGGTGCCATCGCCGGTCGACTATATCAACACCCACGGCACCTCGACGCCGGTCGGCGATTCCAAGGAAATGGGCGCCATTCGCGAGGTGTTCGGCGACAAGATGCCTTACATCACCTCGACCAAGTCGCTCACCGGCCATTCGCTGGGAGCGGCCGGCGTGCAGGAATCGATCTATTCGATCCTGATGATGCAGGGCGGCTTCATCGGCGAGAGCGCCCATATCGAAGAGCTCGATCCGGAATTCGAGGGCATGCCGATCGTGCGCAAGCGTATCGACAACGCCAAGATCGACACCGTGCTGTCCAACTCCTTTGGTTTCGGTGGCACCAACGCGACGTTGATTTTCCAGCGCTATTCCGCATAGAGCCGGCGTTTTTATAAGGATTGCCTTTTATGGACGGGTTGATGAAGGGCAAGCGCGGGCTTGTCATGGGTGTCGCCAACGACCATTCGATTGCCTGGGGCATCGCCAAGAAGCTGTCGGAACATGGGGCGGAGCTCGCCTTCACCTACCAGGGCGACGCCTTCGGGCGCAGGGTCAAGCCGCTGGCCGAGAAGGTGGGCGCCTCGCTGATCGTGCCCTGTGATGTCGAAGACAGCGCCTCGGTCACCGCGACTTTCGAGACCCTCCGTAAAACCTGGGGCGGGCTGGACTTCTTGGTGCACGCCATCGGCTTTTCCGACAAGAACGAGCTGAAGGGCCTCTACGCCGACACCAGCCGCGACAATTTCGTGCGCACCATGGTGATCTCCTGCTATTCCTTCACCGAGATCGCCCGCAACGCCGCTGCGCTGATGGGCAATGGCGGCTCGATGATCACGCTCACCTATGCCGGCTCCGTCAGGGTGATGCCGAACTATAACGTCATGGGCGTCGCCAAGGCCGGGCTGGAGGCCAGCGTGCGCTATCTCGCCAACGACTACGGCCCGCGCGGCATCAGGGTGAACGGCATCTCGGCCGGGCCGGTGCGGACGCTGGCCGGCTCCGGCGTGTCCGACGCCCGCCACATGTTCTCCTACCAGCAGCGCAATTCGCCTTTGCGGCGCACCGTGACCATCGACGAAGTCGGCGGCTCGGCGCTCTATCTGCTCTCCGATCTGTCGTCGGGCGTCACCGGTGAGATCCACTATGTGGATTCCGGCTATCACATCGTTTCGATGCCGGCACTGGAGGAATTGAAGCAGAACGACGGCATGCGCGAATAGTTTGCGGCTGCGATAGTAGCGTTCCAGTAAAATTGCATGCATCGGGGGAAACTCATTTTAAGGAGATGTCCGCTATACGGCCCCGTAATCCAGGGACCATGCATGCCTGCAGTCAGCAATCCCAAACGGACTCCGCTGTTCCGGCTGATAACCATCGCCAGCTCGGGCATGGGCAGTTTCATCCTTGGACTATGGGGGCTGCGGTTCGGCTTCGGCGACGGCATGGCCGGCATGCCGGCAGAAACGATGGCCGGCATCATCGCAGCGCTCTGCGCTTTAGCCGCCGGCGGTGCCGCGCTGTCGTTCTTCGCGGGCGTCGATGAGTCGGTGGCCTATGTCTTCAAAGAAACCCATTTCGACAAGCTGACCGGCCTTTTGTCGCGCCAGGCCATGGTCGGCAAGATAGCCGAAGCTGCCTCCGCGACCATTCGAACCGGCGAGCCGGTGTTCTTGGTCGACATCGACATCGACCGCTTCAAGCAGATCAACGACGCCATCGGCTACAGCCAGGGCGACGAACTGATCCGCGCCGTCACCGACAGGCTGAAGGAGAACATGCCGAAGAACGCGGTGATCGGGCGTATCGGCGCCGGCGAATTCGGCGTGCTGCTGCCTGACGGTGACATCAGGGGTTCGATCGAGCGGCTCATCGAGAAGCTCATCAACGAGATGATGGAGCCCTACCAGCTGCGGAGCCACCTGCAGTCGGTCAGCCTGTCGGTCGGCATCGCGGCGATGCCGAAAGACGGCGTCGACCCGGTCCTGGTCCTGCGCCGGTCGAACCTTGCGCTGCAGAACGCGCGTGCCAGCGGCATCGGCAACTGGTCCGTCTTCCACGCCGACATGGGCCGCGTGGCGGATTACCGGCAGTGGATCGAATCGGAGCTGAAGACCGCCTTCGACCGCGGCGACTTCAGCCTGCACTACCAGCCGCAGCTCAACCTGCCGAGCGGCCGCGTCGTCGGCTATGAGGCGCTGATCCGCTGGAAGCATCCAGAGCGCGGCATGATCCCGCCAATGGAATTCATTCCGATCGCCGAAGAGACCGGCATGATCAATCCGATCGGCGAATGGGTGCTGCGCAAAGCCTGCAGCGACGCCCGGTTCCTGCCGCAGGATTGCTTCGTCGCCGTCAATATCTCGCCGGTCCAGTTCATGACCAGGGATTTCATCGGCATCGTGCGGGACGTGATGGAATCGACCGGCGTCAAGCCGTCGCGGCTGGAGCTCGAGGTCACCGAGACGGCGATGATGCAGGATCGCGACCGCGCCGCGGCGATCCTGGAGCAGCTTGCCGAGATGGGTATCTCCGTGGCCGTCGACGATTTCGGCACGGGCTATTCCAATTTGAGCTACCTGATCGACTTCTCCTTCGGCAAGCTGAAGATCGACCGTTCCTTCGTCAGCCGCATCGACACCGACTCCAGCTCCGGCGCGATCGTTTCGACCATTGTCGGCCTGTCGCGGGCGCTGGGCGTCGGCATCATCGCCGAGGGCGTGGAGACCGAGAACCAGGCCACGCTGCTTCAGGCCGCCGGCTGCGAGGTGGTGCAGGGCTATCTGTTCGGCCGGCCGGCGCCGCTCAAGGTCGAGCTCGGCGAAGCGCGTCCCGCCTTCGACACGCATGAGCCGGCCCGCATCGTCAGCGTGCAGTAAAGCGCCTCGCTTTCCTGGCGCAATTCCAGCAGGAAACCGCTTCACTGGAATTGCTTCAGCGGCGCGCCGAAAACACCTTGAACATGCCGTCGCGGGCAATCTCGGCATGGCTGGCGAAGGCAGCGGAGAGCACCTGTTCGTAAGGAAGCTGGCGGTTGGCGACCATGAACAGGCGGCCGCCCGGTTTCAGCGCCTTGGACGCGGCGCGGATCATGCCGGCGCCGATGCCCGGCTCGGCGGCGCGGCCGCTGTGGTAAGGCGGGTTCATGACGATTGCATCGTAGCGCCGTTCGACCGCCTCTATGAGCAGATCTATCCAGAAGAAGCGCGGCTCGATGACACCATGGACGTTCAGCCTGGCTGCTTCCAGGGCCTCGAAATCCGCTTCATAGAGATCGAGCGCGGTGAGGCCATGCGAACGCTGCAGGACTTCGGCCGCCAGGTAACCCCAGCCGGCGCAGAAATCAGCGACATTGCCCTTGAGATCGTGAGGCAAGTTCGCGGCCAGCAGTTTCGAACCGGCATCGACCCGATCGAAGGAAAACATGCCGGGCTGGGTCTTGAAGCCGCCTTCGACGACAAGATCGGGATTGCCGGCGCGCAGTGTCGCGGCCGCCTCTGTGCCGGTCCGCCGCAACCAGAAAGCAACGCCGTGATGCTTGGGAAGATGACCGTCGAGCGGCGCCAGCGCGTCGATCCGCTTGCGCAAGCTGTCGACGCCGTCGTCCTTGCCACCGGCGATGATGACCAATCCACCCGGCAGGACGCGCTCGATGGCATCGGCGATGCGCCGCTCATTCTGGCCGCGATGGCGGCCCGCAAGGACCAGCGCCATGTCGAAGCCGGAACCTTCCACGCGCGGCGTGACAATGTAGCCGGACGCCTGCAAGGCGCGAAAATGCGGCCGGAAGCCTTGCACGAGATGCAGCGCCGCTTCGAAGCCGGCGGGCAGGCGGAACCCGGGCTCGGCCCCGAGAAACAGGACGCGGGCATCCTTTCCCGGCAGAGGCAGCGCCTCGGCCTCGAACGGGTAGAACAGCGTCTTCAGCGGCTCCGCGGCCATTCACCTTGCTCCGTAGAACTCTTGCAGTTCCCTGAAACAAAACGGGCGCGACCTCGCGGCGCGCCCGTCTTGAATTATCCGGTCAAACCGATCAGGCGGCGTCTTCCTCGCCGTCCGACTTCTTCTTGTCCTGGACGATTTCCTTGCCGGTCGCCTGGTCGACGACCTTCATCGACAGGCGCACCTTGCCGCGCTCGTCGAAGCCCATCAGCTTGACCCAAACCTTGTCGCCTTCCTTGACGACGTCGGAGGTCTTGGCGACCCGCTCATTGGCGAGCTGCGAGATGTGGACGAGGCCGTCGCGCGGGCCGAAGAAGTTGACGAACGCGCCGAAGTCGGCCGTCTTGACAACGGTGCCTTCATAGATCTCGCCGACTTCCGGCTCGGCGACGATGGTGTGGATCCACTTCTTCGCCGCCTCGATCTCCTTGGCATTCGCCGAAGCGATCTTGACCGTGCCGTCGTCCTCGATGTTGATCTTGGCGCCGGTCTTCTCGACGATCTCGCGGATCACCTTGCCGCCGGAGCCGATGACGTCACGGATCTTGTCGGTCGGGATATGCATGACCTCGATGCGCGGCGCGAATTCGCCGAGCTCGGCGCGGGCGCCGGAGATCGCATGCGCCATCTCGCCCAGGATATGCAAGCGGCCGTCCTTGGCCTGGGCAAGCGCGATGCCCATGATTTCCTGGGTGATGCCCTCGATCTTGATGTCCATCTGCAGCGAGGTGACACCGTTGGCGGTCCCGGCGACCTTGAAGTCCATATCGCCGAGATGGTCCTCATCGCCCAGGATGTCGGAGAGCACCGCGAAACGCTCGCCTTCCTTGATCAAGCCCATGGCGATGCCGGCAACCGGCTTGGCCAGCGGCACGCCGGCATCCATCAGAGCCAGCGAGGTGCCGCAGACGGTCGCCATTGACGACGAACCGTTGGACTCGGTGATCTCGGAGACGACACGCAGCGTGTAGGGGAACTGGTCGGCGCTGGGCAGCATCGGGCGGATGGCGCGCCAGGCGAGCTTGCCATGGCCGATCTCGCGACGGCCCGGCGAACCCATGCGGCCGGTTTCGCCGACCGAGTAGGGCGGGAAGTTGTAGTGGAGAAGGAATTTCTCCTTGTACATGCCGGTCAGCGAATCGACATACTGCTCGTCCTCGCCGGTGCCCAGCGTGGCGACGACCAGCGCCTGAGTCTCGCCGCGGGTGAACAGCGCCGAACCATGGGTGCGCGGCAGAACGCCGACTTCGGAGACGATCTTGCGCACGGTCTTGAGATCGCGGCCGTCGATGCGCGAGCCGGTGTCGAGGATGTTCCAGCGCACGACTTTGGCCTGGAGCTCCTTGAAGACGCTGCCGATCTGCTCGGAAGTGTACTTGGCTTCCTCGCCCTCGGCCGGAGCGAACGCGGCCTTGACCTTCGCCTTGACGGCGTCGACCGCGGCATAGCGCGACTGCTTGTCGGTGATCTTGTAGGCCTCGCGAAGCTCGTCGCCGACGACCTTCAGCATCTCGGCTTCGAGCGCGGAATAATCCGGCGCGGTGAAGTCGCGCGGCTCCTTGGCGGCGACCTCTGCCAGCTTGATGATCGCCTCGATCACCGGCTGGAAGCTCTTGTGGCCGAACATGACGGCGCCGAGCATCAGATCCTCGGAGAGTTCCTTGGCCTCGGATTCGACCATCAGCACGGCGTCGCCGGTGCCGGCGACGACGAGGTCGAGCTTGGATTCCTGCATCTCGTCGATGTGCGGGTTGAGCACATATTCGCCGTTGATGTAGCCGACGCGGGCGCCGCCGATCGGGCCCATGAAGGGCACGCCCGAAAGCGTGAGCGCGGCGGAAGTGGCGACGATCGACAGGATGTCGGGATCGTTCTCGAGATCATGCTGGACGACGGTGACGACAATCTGGGTGTCGTTCTTGTAGCCGTCGGCGAAAAGCGGGCGGATCGGACGATCGATCAGGCGGGAAACCAGCGTTTCCTTCTCGCTCGGACGGCCCTCGCGCTTGAAGTAGCCGCCCGGGATCTTGCCGGCGGCATAGGTCTTTTCCTGATAGTTGACGGTAAGCGGGAAGAAATCGAGGCCGGGCTTCGGCTCCTTCATCGAAACGACGGTGGCCAGAACGACGGTCTCGCCATAGGTGGCGAGCACCGCGCCGTCAGCCTGACGCGCGATCTTGCCCGTCTCGAGGATGAGCGGACGGCCGCCCCATTCGATTTCCACTTTGTGTTGATTGAACATGTCTTGTCCTTCATATGCGGAAGGGCCGCGCCGTCCTAACGGCTACGGGTTCTCCTTTCCTGGCTTCCTTCGGGCAGCCACGGGCAAGACAACGGGGTGCTCGATCAAATAGCGAGCATCCTGCAATCCTGCCCCATGACCGTCCATGGGCGGTTCCGAATAGCCCTCTGCACGTCCGGAACCGGGTTTGGCCGATTGATCGGCCGGCTTTGCGCATGACGCCGGAAACCGCTGTTTCCGGAACGCGCCCTGCGCGAATGCAGATTTCGAGAGCGCATCGCGCTCAGGCATTATCGCACCGACCATCCGATGCGCCAATGCGCGACCGGCGGGCCCTCCGAGGAAAGCCCGCCGGTCAATTCGTCAGCGACGCAGACCGAGCTTGTCGATCAGCGTCTGATAGCGCGCGTCATCCTTGCGCTTGAGGTAGTCAAGCAGGCTGCGGCGCTGGGAGACCAGAGCAAGCAGACCACGGCGGGAATGGTTATCCTTCTTGTGATCCTTGAAGTGCTCGGTCAGGTTCTTGATACGCTCGGAAAGGATGGCAACCTGGACTTCCGGAGATCCGGTGTCGCCCTTGGCGGTCGCGAATTCGGTCATCAATTCCTTCTTGCGATCGGCAGTGATCGACATCGTGTTTTTCCTTATCTGTTGGAGGAAACGGGACGCCCACAGCCGGGATGTCGTCCAGCAGAGGCCAGTGCAAGCGACGCGTCAGGGGCGCGAAGCTGCGGCGCATATAGTGCAATTCCGGAAAAAACACCAGCCCAATTGTCAAGCCGGCTTGTCGCAGGTTCCGGTTGCGAAAACAGGCGAATTCAAAGGCTAATGCATGTCGCCCAGAAGTGTGCAGCGGTTCTGGGAAACGACATGCATCAAAACAAAGACCTAAAGCGCGTCGCCTGAATCCGTTTCATCGCGACGCGCTTTAGAGCCACTTCTTCCATTTGAAGAACGCAATCAGACCGACCGCAACGATCGCCATGAACATGAGCGAGGCGGGATAGCCGTAATAGGCTTTCAGCTCGGGCATGTTCCAGGGCGAGCTTTGCGGATCGAAATTCATGCCCCAGACGCCGACCAGGAAGGTGAGCGGCATGAAGATCACTGAGACGATGGTCAGATAGGAAATGACGTCGTTGGTGCTGGCCTGGGTCAGCGAGACATGCATCTCGATCAGGCCGGTGAGCATGTCGCGCTGGTTCTCGACCAGCTCGATCAGGCGCAGCGAATGATCGAGCGTGTCGTTGAAGAATATCTTGGTCTCGGCCTTCACGAAGGGCACGTCGTTGCGGATCAGCGTCGCCAGCGCGTCGCGCATCGGCCACAGAACGCCTTTCAGCACGTTGGCGTCGCGCCTGAGTTCATGCAGCTGCCGCATCTGATGCTTGTGCGGCTTGTTCAGCATCTCATCCTCGATGCCGTCGACCGTTTCGCTCGCCGCCTCGATGGGCGGGAAATAGCTGTCGACGATGGCATCGATCAGCGCATAGGCGAGATAATCGGCGCCGCGCGAACGCAGCCGGTTGGGCATCGCGCCGGCAATGCGCTTGCGTACGGGATCGAACGGATCGCCCTCGCGTTCCTGGAAGGTGACGACGAAATTGCCGCCGAAGAACAGCGCGATCTGCTCGTAGCGGTGCGAGGTGACGTCGTCGATCATGCGCATGACGACGAAGGCATGATTCTCGTAGAAATCCACCTTGGGTCGCTGTCCGGTGTTGACGACATCCTCCAGCGCCAGCGGGTGCAGGTTGAAGATGCGGCCGATCTCCTCGATCAGCGGGATGTTGGCAAGCCCCGTGCAGTCAAGCCAGACGACAGGCCATTTCTGGCAATGGGTGTTGAGATCGTCGATCGAGGCATTGTCGATGGTTTCGTATTTCTGGGGCGAGATCAGCGTCAGCCGAAGCTCGCTTCGCCGTGCAGCCGGATCGGCGATAAGCGTGCCGGGCGACGCGCCGACCGGTGGTCGACGGGTTTTCAGCGGCGCCCGCTTCTTGCCAGTGTCAGCCTTGGCCATGAGATCCCTGAAGTATCGGCACTCAGCGGAGCTTAGACGACCGGATTCACCCGGCAAAGACCCGCTTGGGCTTGAACATACCCTGCTCGATGGCGCCGATGGCGACGAGCTTGCCGCGCGCGGTGGCGCAAGCCTCCTCGGCCTCGACCGGCGCATCGCGGCCGCGAATGATGACGGGATTGCCGAGGCGGATCTTCGTCGCCGCGTCGTCGCTGACGGCGACCTGCGGCAGGCAGTCGAGCGCCACCGCCGTTTCGACCAGCAAGGCGTCAATGGCGCTGAAATCGAGCGGCGCCTCGGCTTCGTCCGAGGCCGCTTCTGTCTTGTCGCCAAAGCGGGCTGATTCCAGCTCGGCAACCGTGACGAAATCCTCCGGCGTGAACGGCTCGACCTCGATGCGGCGCAGTTCGGAGATGTGGCCGAAGCAGCCGAGATCGCGACCCATGTCGCGGGCCAGCGAGCGCACATAGGTGCCTTTGCCGCATTCGACCTCGAAGACGGTTTTGTCGGCACCATGCTCGACGATGTCGAGGCGGCCGATCTCGATCTCGCGCGCCGGGATCTCGACCGTCTCGCCGTCGCGGGCAAGATCGTAGGCCCGCTCGCCGGCAATCTTGATGGCCGAGAATTGTGGCGGCGTCTGCATGAAGACGCCGGTGTAGTTCGGCAGCAGCGCCCGCACTTCAGCCTCGGACGGGCGACGATCGGAGCTTTTGGTCACCGGGCCTTCGAGGTCGTCGGTCGAGCGTTCCTCGCCCCAGGCAACGGTGAAGCGGTAGACCTTGGCGCCGTCCTGCACATAGGGAACGGTCTTGGTCGCCTCGCCGAGCGCGATCGGCAGCATGCCGGAGGCGAGCGGATCGAGCGTGCCGGCATGGCCGGCCTTCTCGGCCTGGAACAGCCATTTGATCTTGGACACGGCCTCGGTTGAGCCCATGCCGACCGGCTTGTCCAACACCACCCAGCCGGAGACCGGCCGCCCCTTCTTCTTGCCGCGACGCGCCACTATTCCTCGTCCTTGTCGTTGTTCTTGCCATCGTCGAGATCGCGCGCGACTTCGGGCGATTTCAGCAGTTCGTTGATCTTCGCGAAATTGTCGAAGGACGTGTCGAGCCGGAAGCGGAACTCCGGCATGTACTTCATCTGCCTTAGCGCGCCGGAGACGCGGCCGCGGATGAATTTCGCGTGCTTGTTGAGCGCCTCGACCACGGCGCCCGTATCGGCCGCGCCAAGCGGCGAGACGAAGGCGGTGGCGATCTTGAGATCGGGCGACATGCGCACCTCGGAGACCGAGACGACGCTGTTCTCGATCACCGGATCGATGATCTCGCCGCGCTGCAAGGTCTCGGAAAGGGCATGGCGCACCTGCTCGCCGACGCGCAGCATGCGCTGGGAAGGGCCTGATGTTGTCGAACGGGGCATTTTTCCTGGGTCCTGAAATCGTGGAGCGCGGGATGGGACCACGCCGCATGTCTCAAATGCATGAGCGGCCGGGGCGGCAGCCTTGCGGCCGCCGCCCGTTTCATTTCGGCAAGTATACCCGAATTTAGAGCGTCCTGCTCACCATCTCGACGCGGAAGCACTCGATGATGTCACCGACGCGCATGTCCTCGTAGTTCTGGAAGGCCATGCCGCATTCCTGGCCGCCCGGCACTTCCGAAACCTCGTCCTTGAAGCGCTTGAGCGTCTTCAGCGTGCCTTCGTGGACGACAACGTTGTCGCGGATCAGGCGCACGCCCGCGCCACGCTCGACCTTGCCTTCGGTGACGCGGCAGCCAGCGATCTTGCCGATCTTCGAGATGTCGAATATCTCGAGAATCTCGGCATTGCCGATGAAGGTCTCGCGCCGCTCCGGCGAAAGCATGCCGGAAAGGGCCGCCTTCACGTCGTCGACGAGGTTGTAGATAATCGAGTAGTAACGGATCTCGATGCCCGCGGCAGCCGCCGCGGTGCGCGCCTGCGCATTGGCGCGAACGTTGAAGCCGATGATCGCGGCACCGGACGTCTCGGCCAGCGAGACGTCGCTTTCGGTGATGCCGCCGGCGCCCGAATGGACGATCCGCACTCTGACCTCGTCGTTGCCGAGCTTTTCGAGAGCGGCATTGATCGCCTCGATGGAGCCCTGCACGTCGCCCTTGATGACCAGCGGGAATTCCTTCAGCCCGCTCGTCTGCAACTGCGACATCATCTGCTCCAGCGAGCCGCGCTGGCCGGCATGCCTGGCCACCGCCTTGTCGCGCGCCAGGCGCTGACGGTACTCGGTGATCTCACGGGCGCGCGCCTCGTTGTTGACGACGGCGAAGCGGTCGCCTGCCTGGGGCGTGCCCTGGAGGCCGAGCACCTCGACCGGCATTGCCGGCGGCGCTTCCGGCACATGCTCGCCGCGATCGTTGACGAGCGCACGCACACGGCCCCACTCATTGCCTGCGACGATGATGTCGCCAGGCATCAGAGTGCCGGTCTGCACCAGCACGGTGGCGACCGGACCACGGCCCTTGTCCAACTGCGCCTCGATGACCGCGCCTTCGGCGGTGCGGTCGGGGTTGGCCTTGAGGTCGAGGACTTCGGCCTGCAGCAGGATAGCTTCCAAGAGCCTGTCGAGATTGGTGCCCTTGGTCGCCGAAACCTCGACGTCCAGCACCTCGCCGCCCATCGATTCCACGAAGACTTCGTGGCGCAGCAGCTCGGTCCGCACCTTCTGCGGGTCGGCGTCGCGCTTGTCGATCTTGTTGATCGCCACGATGATCGGCACGCCGGCCGCCTTGGCATGGTTGATCGATTCGATCGTCTGCGGCATCACGCTATCGTCGGCCGCCACCACCAGCACCGCGATGTCGGTGACCTGGGCGCCGCGGGCGCGCATGGCCGTGAAAGCGGCGTGGCCGGGCGTGTCGATGAAGGTGATCTTCTGACCGTTCTTCTCGATCTGGTAGGCACCGATGTGCTGGGTGATGCCGCCGGCCTCGCCGGAGACGACATTGGCGTTGCGGATGGCGTCGAGCAGCGAGGTCTTGCCGTGGTCGACATGGCCCATGATGGTCACGACCGGCGGACGCGACACAAGGTCCTCCGGGCGGTCGGCGATGTTGAACAGGCCTTCCTCGATGTCGGACTCGGCGACGCGGCGGACGGTGTGGCCGAATTCGGAAGCCACCAGCTCGGCCGTGTCGGCGTCGATGACATCGCCCGGCTTCAGAATCTGGCCCTGCTTCATGAAGTACTTGACCACGTCCACGGCGCGCTCGGACATGCGCTGCGCCAGTTCCTGGATGGTGATGGTTTCGGGCAGGATCACTTCGCGCATGACTTTCTCGCGCGGCTCATTATGAAGCGCGCGTTTGAATTTTTCCTGGCGGCGACGCATCGACGACAGCGAACGGGCGCGCGCGTCGTCATCCGACAGCGCCGAGTTCAGCGTCAGCTTGCCGCGGCGGCGATCTTCCTCGCCCTTGGTCGGCTTGGCCGGGCGAGCCACTTCCGGCGTCGCAAGACGGCGCGGCGGTGTGCTGGCTGCGCCACCGGTGCCTGTGCGTCTGGGCTTAGCCTCTTCCTCGTCATCGGCCGTGGCGATGTCGGCGGCCTGCGGCGCGCGACGGCGAGCCTCCTCCTCGGCACGGCGACGGGATTCCGCCTCGGCCTGCAGGCGCGCTTCCTCCTCGGCCTGACGGCGCGCGGATTCCTCGCGTTCACGCTTGCGGCGTTCCTCTTCCTCGGCGCGACGCTTGGCATCGTCCAGAGCGCGCTGGCGATCCTCGGCCTCGCGGGCCTTGGAACCTTCCAGCGCCCTGCGGCGCGCTTCCATCTCGCCGCGCGAGAGTTCGTTCAGAACCATGCCGGAACGCTCCGGCGGCGGCGTCGGCGCCTTGGGCGCTTCCTGCACGGCAGGCGCTGCTGCCACAGGAGCAGCGGCAGGCTTGGACGTGAAGACGGACGGCGCCACCGGCTCCGGCTTGTCGCCGGGCAGCGAGAACTTGCGCTTCTTGGTCTCCACGACGACCGACTTGGTGCGGCCATGCGAGAAATTCTGGCGCACGGTGCCCTGCTCGAGGCCGGGGCGCTTCAGCGTCAAGGTCTTCTTCGGCGTAACGCTCAACGTCTTGTCGTCGCCCGATTTCGTATCGCTCATTCCATATCCTCTGCGGCATCATCTTCGTCAGCAACGGCCGCAAGCATTGCCAGATCGTTCGGGGTACCGCCCCGATATCGGTCGAGCGCAACAACGCGCTTCTCAACCGCCAGTCCTGCGTCTTGCGCGAGGACGGCAGCATGTATCACATTTGTACCCCCCAATGCCAAGCTCAACTCGGCCTCGGGGAAAAGTTTGTAGGCAAGGATGGCGGGGCCGCCGAGATGGACGGTTGCCCGCCGCGCCTGACTGATCTTGCGGACGCCATCGTCCGAAGCCTCGGTCGCATGCAGCACAAGCAGCGCCTGGCCGTCGCGCACCGCGCCCTCGACCTTGGCGGCGCCAAGAACGACGGCGCCCGCCTTGCGAGCAAGGCCGAGCATGCCCAGAGCGGATCTGGAGAGCAGCCCGTCAACCATGGCGCCGATGTCGGCCGGAACGGTCACCTGTGCCTTGAAAGCACGGGCAAACAGGTTCTTCGCCGCTGCCTTCTCGATATGTAGGCGATCGGCGGTGACCCAGCAACCGCGGCCGGGCAGATTTCTCTTGATGTCCGGAACAACGGCCGAATCCGGGCCGACGACGAAGCGGATCAGTTCATCCGCTTCGGCCTGCCTGCGCGTAACGATGCAAGTGCGATCGTTCATCTCGTCCACGGGCTTTGCGATTGGTGGTCACCTCACGCACCGACGGTTTCGTCGGCCGCTGTCTCTTCGGCGGCGAGCTCTTCCTCGGTGATCCAGCCGGCCTGCTTGCGGGCCGCAAGAACCATCTGCTCGGCCTCGGCGCGCGAGACGCCGTGGCTGGCGAGCACGCCCGGATAGACCTTGGTCTCGCCGTCCTTGCGCTCTTTCCAGCCGATCAGGTCGTCGGCGGCATAGCCGGCGAAGTCCTCGATGGTCTTCACGCCGTCCTCGCCGAGCGTGACCATCATGGCGGTGGTGACGCCGGGGATCTTGCGCAGCTCGTCCTTGACGCCCAGCGCCTTGCGCTTTTCGTCATGCTCGGCCTCGATCTTTTCCAGATATTCGCGGGCGCGGGTCTGAATTTCCGAAGCGGTGTCCTCGTCGAAGCCGTCGATCGAGGAGATTTCGCCCGGATCGACATAGGCGACTTCCTCGACGCTGGTGAAGCCTTCGGAGGCGAGCACCTGGCCGACCATCTCGTCGACGTCGAGAGCTTCCATGAAGAGCGCCGAACGCTCGACGAATTCCTTCTGGCGGCGCTCGCTCTCCTCCTGCTCGGTCAGGATGTCGATGTCCCAGCCGGTGAGCTGCGAGGCCAAGCGCACGTTCTGGCCGCGGCGGCCGATGGCCAGCGACAGCTGGTCGTCCGGCACAACCACTTCGATGCGCTCGGCATCCTCGTCGAGCACCACCTTGGCGACTTCGGCCGGCTGCAGCGCGTTGACGATGAAGGAAGCGGCCGAAGGCGACCACGGAATGATGTCGATCTTCTCGCCCTGCAACTCGCCGACCACCGCCTGGACGCGGCTGCCCCGCATGCCGACGCAGGCGCCGACCGGATCGATCGAGGAATCGCGCGAGATGACCGCGATCTTGGCGCGCGAGCCCGGATCGCGGGCGACCGACTTGATCTCGATGATGCCGTCGTAGATTTCCGGCACTTCCATGGTGAAGAGCTTGGCCATGAACTGCGGATGGGTGCGCGACAGAAAGATCTGCGGGCCGCGCTGCTCGCGGCGCACGTCATAGACATAGGCCCGCACGCGGTCGCCATATTTGTAGTTCTCGCGCGGGATCAGCTCGTCGCGGCGGATGATCGCCTCGCCACGGCCGAGATCGACGATGACGTTGCCGTATTCGACGCGCTTGACGGTGCCGTTGACGATCTCGCCGATGCGATCCTTGTATTCGTCATATTGGCGGTCGCGCTCGGCCTCGCGCACCTTCTGCACGATGACCTGCTTGGCCGACTGGGCGGCGATGCGGCCGAAATCCATGGGCGGCAGCTGCTCGGCGATGAAGTCGCCGAGCTGGGCGTCGGGATTGCGCTCGCGGGCCGTGGAAAGCGCGATCTGCGTCGCGTAGTCCTCGACCTTCTCGACCACTTCCATCAGCCGCTGCAGCTTCATCTCGCCGGTGTTCGGGTTGATGTCGGCGCGGATGTTGGTCTCCTGGCCATAGCGGGAGCGCGCCGCCTTCTGGATCGCGTCGGCCATGGCGGCGATGACGATCTGCTTGTCGATCGACTTTTCACGCGCGACCGCGTCGGCGATCTGCAGCAGTTCAAGCCTGTTGGCGCTTACAACCATTGTCTTTCTCCCGATTTCGCGCCGGGCACGCGGCCCGGCTACTCAATCAATTTTCCTGTTCGGTTTCGTTTTCTTCGTCCGCGCCGGCGTCTTGCGCTTCGCCGCGGCGTTTCCTGGCTTCCTTGCGCGCCCGGTTGTCCTTCGACAGGGCATCGCGGATGAGATCGTCGGTCAGCACGAGCCGAGCCTCGGCGAGCGCGTCATAGGGCACGCGCACCGTCGGCTCCTCGCCATAGGCCGCCTTGTCGCGCTCGACCAGGATGCCGTCGGCGTCAGCCTCGGCGATCTTGCCCTTGAAACGCTTGCGGTCGCCGATGAGAATCGATGTTTCCAACTTGACCAGATGGCCGGTCCAGGCGGTGAAATCCGATTTGCGCACCAGCGGCCGGTCGATACCGGGCGAGGACACTTCGAGATGGTATGCCTTTTCGATCGGATCATCGACATCGAGCGCCGGCGACACGGCGCGGCTGACCTCTTCGCAATCCTCGACGGTCATGGTGCCGTCTTCGCGTTCGGCCATGATCTGCAGCGTCAGCCCGTTCTGGCCGGTCAACTGCACCCGCACGAGACGGAAGCCGATGGCCTTGAGCACCGGCTGCACGATCAGCGCAATGCGCGCATCGATGCCGCTTTCGCGGATGATACGGTCGTCGGCCTCGCTTGCCGCTGCAGTCATCAGATCCCTGTCGTTTTTTGGCTTCCGGCCGGCGGGTAATAAAAAAGAGCGGGACCGGGTGGACCCACTCTTCGTCATACCGACCAAGAATTTGAGGCTGATATAGACGATTGCCGCCGGCGTTTCAAGCCTTCAGGCACAGGCTAGCGGTTGCGTCTACAACTGGCGCGGCCATCGCTGGGCCGCATGCATCACGGTGAGTATCTCGATCTCGCCGCCGACAACGCGGTAGGGAATTATGTACGGGATATCAGAAAGGACCAGTTCTCGCGTCCCTTTCACCCGCCCGACCCGCCCCATGGCGGGTTGCTCGGCGAGATTGTCCGCGGAGGAAACGATACGGGCAACCACCCGTGCCGCGGCCATTGAATTGTCCTTTTCGATGAAAGCGCCAATCTGGTCGAGACGGCGCATGGCGCGCTGGGTCCAGCGGATCCGCTTCATCGTTCGGAGGCCGGCTTGACGTATTTCGCTATGACGCCGGCCAAGTCCTTCTCGCTTGCGAATTCTCCTCGATAGGCTTCGTCAAGGCCGGCCTCGATCTCGGCAAGCTGCCATTCTTCCCTGGCGACATAGTCTTCGATCGCTTGAGCCGCGACGTAGGAACGGGAGCGATCCACCTTTTCGGCCAATTGGTCGAGCTTAGCCACAGTCTCATCAGGAAGCCGTACGGTGAAGGCACTCATCATCCTGTCTCCATTCTGGTTCACTATGAATGTGATGGAACCAGAATGATTCGTCAAATCCGCGCATCGCGGGGCAGAACGCGCTTGAGCTGCGTTGCGCGCCGCGCATTGCCATGCAGTTCTTTGTGAGGGGATGTGTCGTCGCTATCTGAGCCGTGGATAGCTTTCGTCCTCGGTGCGCGGCAGCCGCGGCTGGGGACCGCTAAGAGGGGCCCGCAAGCCGCGCCGTAACGACGTGAAAGCTCGGCATCGACCCGGCGGCTTTCGATCGGATCGGCCGCTTCTAAAGCGGATGAAGTTGAGAACTGCCGGCCTATTTCCGGATGAAGGTCAGGTAAGCAGGCCGTCGACCCTCGCGGATGGCCTTGGCCTCATAGCGTGTGCCAGGCCAGCCCGCATAGGGCCGGTGCCAGTCGGCAGCGTCTTCGGCCTGCCATGCGAAGGCGCCATGATCCCGGCAGGCAAGCAGCGTCCAGTTGACGTAGCTGTCAATGTCGGAGGCGAAGCGGAACCTGCCGCCGGCTTTCAGCACCCGGGCAAATCGGCCGAGGTTGGCGGCGCTGACGAAGCGCCGCTTCCAGTGCTTCTTCTTCGGCCACGGATCGGGATAGAGCAGGTCGATGCCGTCGAGCGAGCCTGACGGCAGCCAGTCGAGCAGGCGCGTGGCATCGTCGTCATAGACCCTGAGATTGGCAAGCGGCGACTTGCCGAGCGCCGTCATCATCTTGGCCATGCCGTTGACGAAGGGCTCGACGCCGATGAACCCGGTCTGCGGCGCTTCCGTGGCGCGATGCAGAAGATGCTCGCCGCCGCCGAAGCCGATTTCCAGCTGGAGTGCCGAAACCTCTGCCTTGAACAAGGTCTTGAGGTCAGCCGGGGCTTCCGCAGTCAGGTCGATCCGGTATTCGCGCAAGCCGCATTCGAGGGCAATCGCTTGCTGCGGGCGTATAGTTTTACCGTGCCGGCGACCGAAGAATCCTTCGGTCACCCGGCTCAGCCTGTCCTTTGCGTGCACTGGCGTCAGGCGGCGACGGCGTCCTTGAGCGCCTTGGCGAGATCGGTCTTCTCCCAGGAGAAGGAGCCGTCGCGGCCGGCCTTGCGGCCGAAATGGCCGTAAGACGAGGTTTTCGCGTAAATCGGCTTGTTCAAATCGAGATGACGGCGGATGCCCGACGGCGATAGATCCATCACCTTGCGCAACGCCTCTTCGAGCTTCGATTCCTCGACCTTGCCGGTGCCGTGCAGGTCGACATAGACCGACAGGGGCTGGGCGACGCCGATAGCGTAGGAGAGCTGGATGGTGCAGCGGTCGGCAAGCTTGGCCGCCACCACGTTCTTGGCGAGATAGCGGGCCGCATAGGCCGCCGAACGGTCGACCTTGGTGGTGTCCTTGCCCGAGAAGGCGCCGCCGCCATGCGGTGCCGCGCCACCATAGGTATCAACTATGATCTTGCGGCCGGTGAGGCCGGCATCGCCGTCAGGCCCGCCGATGACGAACTTACCGGTCGGGTTGATATACCAGTTGCAGTCCTCGGCGATCTTCAAGTCGCCAAGCGCCTCGCGGATATAAGGCTCGACCACCTTGCGGACCTTCTTGGAATCCCAACTCGCATCGAGATGCTGGGTGGAGAGCACGATCTGCGTGACTTCCGCCGCCTTGCCGTCGGCATAGCGCACGGTGACCTGGCTCTTGGCGTCCGGGCCGAGCTGGCCGGCATCGCCGTTGCCTTCATGACGCGCCGCGGCCAGCAATTCGAGAATCTTGTGGCTGTAATAGATCGGCGCCGGCATCAGGTCGGGTGTCTCGCGGCAGGCGTAGCCGAACATGATGCCCTGGTCGCCGGCACCTTCCTCGCCCTGGCGGTCGGCGGCGTTGTCGACGCCCTGGCCGATGTCGGGTGACTGGCCATGCAGCAGCACGTCGATCTTTGCGGTCCTCCAGTGGAAGCCGGACTGCTCGTAGCCGATCTCGCGGATCGCCTTGCGGGCAACAGACTTGAACTTGGTCGGGTTGACCACGGGGTGGCCGGACGCATCCTTGAGGACGTTGCCCGCCTTGTCCTTCTTCAAAAGCGTGTCGGGAACGCGGACCTCGCCGGCGATGACGACGCGGTTGGTGGTGGCCAGCGTCTCGCAGGCGACGCGGACCTTCCACGGATCCATGCCCGTCTTCTTGGCTTCGCGATAGACCAGATCCACGATCTCGTCGGAGATACGGTCACAGACTTTGTCGGGATGACCCTCGGAGACGGATTCCGAGGTAAAGAGATAATTCTGCCGCGTCACGGGTGTCCCCTCTTGAAAAAGATCGGCAGGGCTGCCGATTTTGGCGCGCCACGTGTTAGCGGTGCCGGGCGCCGCTCGTCAAGCGGCGCGACGGTTCTGGCATGAGTGTAGGCAAGTCCAGCTATGCCACCGGCGGCAGGGCGCCGGCCGGCGGCACAGGTAAAAATCAATCGGCCTCTTCGGCGGAGAGCGCCTTCACCAGATCGATGATGCGGCGGCGCACCTTGACGTCGCCGATCTTGACGAAAGCCCGGTTGAGCTGAAGCCCTTCGGGACTGCCGCAGAATTCGATGGCGAAGGCCATCGAGGAGTCTTCGGCAAATCCCCTGGTGCCGCCGGCGGGCTCCTCGCCCGGGGCATCCTCGAAAAAGAAGGCGACGGGAACGCTCAGGATGGAGGCGATCGCCTGCAGACGACTTGCGCCAACCCTGTTCGTGCCCTTTTCGTATTTCTGGATCTGCTGAAAGGTGATGCCGAGATTTTCACCCAGCTTTTCCTGGCTCATTCCAAGCATATTGCGACGCAGCCGGATGCGACTCCCGACATGGATGTCGATCGGATTCGGCTTCTTCTTGTTCTCTTCTGTCATTTTTTCCTCGCCGAATTTTTCCGGCTTCTTCTATTATGTTCCGCCCATATGAAGCCGGAGCCACCTGCCCCAACAGAACCCTCCAACCGACTTCGAGAAAATTTTAGGCGTTACAGTATGAGTTTCTAATGTGCCGACTGTCAATTCACCCGTAGCCGCTGCCTTACATTCCATGTGAAGGCCGTCAGCGCAAACACCAACATGATCAGTAATCCGTTAATGCTCCGCTGGTCGGGAGACAGAAAGGTGCGCCCAGAAACCGGCACATGCGCGTCAATGGCGCCGCGCGCATCGACGGCAAGCGCATCGACGATGCGGCCGCGCGAATCGACGACTGCGGAGATGCCGTTGTTGGCCGCGCGCAGCAGAGGCAATCCATTCTCCACCGCCCGAATCTGAGCCTGCCTGAAGTGCTGATACGGGCCCGGCGTGTCGCCAAACCAGGCGTCGTTGGTGACGTTCACAATTACGTCAGACGACGCGGAGTCGACGCCGACGAGATCGGGAAAGATCACCTCGTAGCAGATGAACGGAGCAGCGCGCAGGCCGTCCGGCAGACCGATCGGATGCCGCTCGTTGCCGGCGGCGAAATTCATCGGTCCGGCAACGAGCCGACCGATACCGAAGCGCTCGAAAAGGTCGGCGAAGGGCAGATACTCGCCGAAGGGCACCAGATGCACCTTGTCGACGGCATCGACGATCTCGCCCTTATCGTTGATCGCCGCCACGGAATTGTAATAGCGGCTGCCGGCGCTCGCCGATCCGCCCTCCTCGCGCACGACACCGGCAATCAGCATCTGACCGTCGGCCAGCATGTCGCCCAGCGCCGTCAGCGCGTCCGGACGTTCGGTGAAGAGGAACGGCACCGACGTTTCCGGCCACAGGATGAGCTGCGGCTTAGCATGCCCCTCTTCCGGCGCTTTCCCCGATATCCCCAGCAAAGTAGCGAAGATGCGATCGCGCACCGAAGCGTCCCACTTCTCGCTGAGATCGACCGCGGGCTGGACGATGCGGACATCGATCGAGCGTGTCGGTTCAACCGGGGTGACGAGCCTGAAATAGCCGAAGCCGACATGGGCGGCAACGAGGATGACGAAGAGGGCGATACCCAGTCTCAGATGCCGGCGCGCCGCGACCAGCGCGGGAAGCGAAAACAGGAAGACGGCGAGCGCATTCATACCGATCATCCCGGTCACCGAGACGCTCTGCATCAGGAGCGGCACCGGCATCGCCGCGTAGCCGATGGCGTTCCAGGGAAAGCCGGTGAAGAGGAAGTCGCGCAGCCATTCGGCGAGGCCGAAGCCGAAGGCAAGGGCCGCGATGCGGCCGATATCGCTGCTCCAGAACAGCCGCGCCACCACGGTGGCAAAGCCATAGAAGAAGGCCAGCGCGAAGGGGATGCCGACAACGGCGAATGGCAAGGCCCAAGCGAAGCTGTCGGCCTCGACCAGCAATGCCTGGCCGATCCACCACAGGCCGGCGAGGAAATAACCGAAGCCGAACCACCAGCCGGTGGCGAAAGCCGGCCTCAGGCGCTTGAGCCAGCCATCGGATGCCTCACCCGTGGCGCCGTCGAGCAGCCAGACCAGGACCGGGAACGAGACGAAACAGACGGCGAAGAAATCGTAAGGCGCCTGGGCAAGCACCGCCAGCGCCCCGGCGGCAAAGGCCACCAGCGCCCGCCGCCACCCCCACAGCAGAATTATCCGGCCGGCAAAGCGCTGCATCAAGTTTCCCAAGTCGCGCGAGAATCAGGGAACTAGAGGTTTAACAGGCTGCGCCGCCCGATCCAAACCCGGATAAGCGTCGCCTGATACACGGTCGCGCTATCGGTGCCAGCCCTCGATCCGCAAGCCAGTCAGCCGCTCGGCCTCGTCCTTCGGGACAACGCGCACGGTCTGGCTGAACGTCCAGACATGGCCCTCGGGATCGCGGGCGCGGTATTGGCGCTCGCCGTAGAAATGATCCGTCGGTTCTTCAAGAATTTCCGCGCCGGCCGCACGTGCCTTTTCGCGATGAGCGTCGACATCTTGCTGCAGACGGACGTAGACGGCTTGGGTGTTCTTGCCGCTGACCGAGGCCGGGCTGGCGATATGCCCGGCCCATTCGGAATCGACGATGATGTAGCCGTCGCCGAAACGCATTTCGGCATGGACAAGCCGGCCCTCGGCGTCGCTCACCAGCATGCTCGGCTCGAAGCCGAAGGCCGCCTGCAGCCAGGTCAATGCGGCGCGCGGATCACGGTAGAAGACGCCTGACCCAACGGTGGCGTGCCTGAACGGATCGTCGATCGTCATGCCGCTCCAAGTTTTGTCTTCAGGCAATTCCGGACGGGAAAATGCTACGCACTTTTCCTGGAATTGCTCTGGACATCAGGCCTGCTCCGTGCGAGCCGCGCGGCGGCGCTGCCGCTCGCCCTTCTGGCTCTGCACGATGCGTACGCGCTTGACGCGGCGCGGGTCGGCGTCGAGCACATGGAACTCGAAGCCGGGAATGGCCTGCACGACTTCGCCCCTGGCCGGGACACGTCCCAGCGTGTTGAAGATCATGCCGCCGATGGTGTCGACATATTCGCCGTGCTCGCCGGCGGCGAAATCCTCGCCGATCATCTTGGCGACCTCGTCGATCTCGGCCTTACCGTCGACGACGAAGACGCCGTCGCCGGTCTGCGTGATCATCGGCTCGTCGTCGTCATGCTCGTCCTCGATGTCGCCGACCACCATCTCGACGATGTCTTCCAGCGAGGCGAGGCCGTCGGTGCCGCCATATTCGTCGATGACCAGCGCCATCTGCGTGCGCGTCGTCTGCATGCGGCCCATCAGGTCTGAGGCCAACATCGAGGGCGGCACGAACAGCACCTGGCGGATCAGATTGAGATCGCCGATGGTGCGCGCGAGATCGACCTGCGCGAGGTCGAGCGCCGTCGTCACCGGTGCCTTCGCTCTGGTGCGGCCCTTCTTGACGCGGGCGACCTTGGTGATGTGGGCGAGTACGTCGCGGATGTGGACCATGCCGCGCGGATCGTCCAATGTCTCGGAATAGACCGGCATGCGCGAATGGCCGGATTGCTCGAAAAGGCCGAGCAGGTCGCCAAGCGTCGTGTTGATCTCGACCGCCTCGATATCGGCGCGCGGCACCATGACATCCTCGACCCGCACCTCGCGCAGGCGCAGGATGTTGTTGAGCATGGCGCGTTCGCCAGGCGAGAAGGATTCGGCATCGGTCGCCGTTTCGGCAAGCGCGCCGGCGATCTCCTCGCGCAGGCTGGTGCCGTTGCGGTGCCGGAACAGGCCAAGCACGCGATCGAAGAGGGAAGGACCGGCATGCGTCGGCTCGGCGGCCGCGCTGCCGGTGGGAATACTCGGACTGGAGCCCTCTTCCGTCTTTTCGGAAGGCTTGGCAGCACTGCCGGCGTCCGGACGGGCGGCAGTTTCTGGGGTGTCGTTCATCGCCATCGGGTCAATTGAGCTTTTTTGTTACGCGTAGGGATCGGGAATGGCAAGCCTCGCGAGCGCGGCGCGCTCGATCGCTTCCATCTCCTCCGCCTCGGCGTCGGTCTCGTGATCATGGCCCAAAAGATGCAGCAGGCCATGAATGACGAGATGGCTGATATGGTTCGCAATCGGCTTGTCTTCCAGGGCGGCCTCGCGCGCCACCGTCTCGAAGGCGAGCACGATATCGCCCAGCATCGGCGGTAGCCGGCCGCCTTTCGGGAAGGAAAAAGCCGGGAAAGACAAGACGTTGGTGGGCTTATCCTTGCCGCGCCACTCAGCATTGAGCGTCTGGATATGGGCATCGTCGGAAAAAACGATGCTGAGTTCGGACGCCCCGCCGGCGCCTGTCTCGGCAAAGGCGGCCGCAACGGCGCGATCGACGAGACGCGTCAGCTCGGCTTCGGCAGGCCAGCCGCCGGCCTCGACGAAAATATCGATATCGAACGGCGTCTCGCCGCCAAATTCCGGATCGTCAGCCATGGAGCCTTGATCAGCTTTCGGCGCCCAAGCCTCGCGCCAGCTTGCCGTCGCGGTCATAGGCCTTGACGATTTCGGCGACCAGCGGATGGCGCACCACGTCGCCCTCGTTGAAGCGGACGGTGACGATGCCAGGCACGCCGTCGAGGATGCGCAGCGCCTCGACCAGGCCCGATTTGGTGTTGGGCGGCAGGTCGATCTGGGTCGGATCGCCGGTGACGATCATGCGCGAGTTCTCGCCGAGGCGGGTCAGAAACATCTTCATCTGCATCGGCGTGGTGTTCTGCGCCTCGTCGAGGATCACCGCCGCATGCGCCAGCGTGCGGCCACGCATGAAGGCCAGCGGCGCGATCTCGATGACCTCGGCGGCGATCGCCCGCTCGACCTTGTCGGCCGGCATCATGTCGTAGAGCGCGTCGTAGAGGGGCCGCAGATAGGGATCGACCTTCTCCTTCATGTCGCCGGGCAGGAAGCCCAGCCGCTCGCCTGCCTCGACGGCCGGGCGCGACAGCACGATGCGCTCGACCATGCCGCGTTCGAGCAGCATGGCCGCATGCGCCACCGCCAGATAGGTCTTGCCGGTGCCGGCGGGGCCGATGCCGAAGACCATTTCCGAGCGCTCCAGCGCCCGCATATAGGCGTCCTGGGTGAGCGAACGGGCGTAGATCGTCTTCTTACGCGTCGATATCTGCGCGGCCGAAACCTTGCCCTTGCGCTCCAGGGTTGGCAGCGTCAGCTGGTCGTCGGCGGCAATCGCCATGCGCACGGCGCCGTCGACATCCGATTGGCCGATGTCGACGCCCTTCTGCAGGATGCCGTAGAGCGTATCCAGCGCGCGGCGCGCCTGTTCGGCGGCCGAAGCCGAGCCTTTGATCGCAAGCTGGTTGCCGCGCGAGCGGATGTCCACGCCGAGCTTCTGCTCGAGCCGGGCCAGATTCTCGTCGAACTGACCGTAAAGGGCGCTGGCAAGCTTGTTGTTGTCGAAGGTCAGTACGATGTGCGCCATGTCGGAAGCCCCGGACGCCTGGTTCTGGGGCGGATTCTTCAGTTCAGCAGCGCTCAACCGTCTCTCCTCATCTGCCGAGGCCCGTCAGGCCAGTTCGGCGAACAGGCTGTTGGGGCCTGTCTTCGTGATTCGTACGTCAATAATGTCACCGATTCCACCGGCGTTGTCGTCAACAATAACCGGGTTCAGCCATGGCGAGCGGCCGACGATCTGGCCGGCACGGCGGCCAGGCTTCTCGATCAGCGTGCTGACGGTGCGGCCGACCAGGCCGGCGATGAAATTCCGCTGCTGCTCGTTGATCAGCGCCTGCAGACGCTGCAGACGCTCGTCCTTCACCGCTTCCGAGACATGGCCGTCCATTTCGGCGCCCGGTGTGCCGGGGCGAGGCGAATATTTGAACGAGAAAGCCGAGGCGTAGTTCACCTCGCGCACCAGCTTCAGCGTCGCCTCGAAATCCTCGTCCGTCTCGCCGGGGAAGCCGACGATGAAGTCGCCGGACATGGCGACGTCGGGGCGCGCAGCGCGGATGCGCTCGATGAGCGCCAGGTAGTCACGTGCCGTGTGCCTGCGGTTCATTGCCTTCAAAATCCGGTCGGATCCCGACTGCACCGGCAAATGCAGATAGGGCATCAAGGCGGGCAGGTCACGATGCGCGGCGATCAATTCGTCGTCCATGTCGCGCGGATGGCTGGTGGTATAGCGCAGCCGCGCCAGGCCGGGGATTTCCGCCAGACGGAACAGCAGGCGGCCAAGACCCCATTCCTCGCCGTTTTCGCCGACGCCGTGCCAGGCGTTGACGTTCTGGCCGAGCAGGGTCACCTCGCGCACGCCGGCCTCGGCTAGGCGCTCGGCCTCGGCGACGATCTGCGCCACCGGGCGTGAAATCTCGGAGCCGCGGGTGTAAGGCACCACGCAGAAGGTGCAGAACTTGTCGCAACCTTCCTGCACCGTGAGGAAGGCGGTGACGCCGCGCCTGGCAAGTTCGGCGCGCTTCGGCTGCGGCAGATGCTCGAACTTGTCCTCGATGGCGTATTCGGTCTCGACGATCTTCTCGCCGCCACGGACCCTTGCCAGCACGTCGGGCAGCCGGTGATAGGTCTGCGGGCCGATGACCAGATCGACCGCAGGGGCGCGGCGGATGATTTCGGCGCCTTCGGCCTGCGCCACGCAGCCGGCGACACCGATCAGGAGCTCGCGGCCCGCCTCGGCGCGCTCGGCTTTCATGTCACGGATACGGCCAAGCTCGGAATAGACCTTTTCCGCCGCCTTTTCGCGGATATGACAGGTGTTGAGCAGCACCAGATCGGCGTCTTCGACAGCATTGGTGGCGACATAGCCATCGGCAGCCAGCGCATCCGTCATGCGCTGGGAATCGTAGACGTTCATCTGGCAGCCATAGGTCTTGACGAAGACCTTTTTCGCCGTCCGGTCGCTGCCGGCCGAGTGCTCGGCGGCAGCGCCGATGCCGTGGCTTTCAATCGTGTTCAATTCCATCGGCCGGCTTCTAGCGTCTTTCCGTGACAAAAAACAGACGATTCTGCCTTGTGACGCGTCGTGCGGCCCGGACTCACCGGCTCTTGGCCGGCTCGGCGAGGATGGCCTGCATCATATCGCGCACCCTGGCTTCCATCAGCCTTGCGGTTTCCTTGCGGTTCGAGCCCTTGGAGAACGGCACCGGCTCGCCGAAATGCACCTCGGCGTCGAGCGCGCCTTCGGCGAGCAGGGTCTTCAGGTGCGGCATCAGATCCTGGTCGCCGATCCAGGCGGTGATCGGCCGATGACGGCGGCCCATCGGCATGCCGTGCAGGCGCGTATAGGCGATCGCCACGGGCTGGATGAAGACCTGGTCCGCCGCACCTTCCGAAATCGCCATCGAGGCAGCGCCGAAGAGCGTGCTCTTGAAGGGCAGCACGAGGTTGCCGTCCCCGGTCGAGCCTTCGGCGAACAGCACCATGGCGTCGCCTTTTGCCATCCTTTTGGCGATCTCGCTTGCCTGGTCGCCGGAGGTGCGCTTGCGCTCGCGCTCGATGTAGACGGTGCGCTGCAGCTTGGATAGCATGCCGATCAGCGGCCAGCCTTCCATGTCGGCCCTGGCGATGAACTTCACGTCGACAAAGGAGCCGAGCACCATGATGTCGGTCCAGGAAATGTGGTTGGCCGCCACCAGCACAGGACGTTCCCTGGCAAGCGCACCTTTCACATGCACCCGCATGCCGAGCGCCCTCAGGATCATGCGATGCCAGATTTTCAGGATGAAGGTATCGGGCCAGAGCCCCGTCTTCATCGACAGGATCTGCAGCGGCACCAGCACCAGTGAACAGACGACGACATAGCCGAGCGCCAGGAAAATCCGTAATTTCTTGATCATTCGCTCCGGCCCCAACCGGACTGTGGCTAGCGAAGATCGCGGCGCATGACAAGCGCGCCGGTAGGGCCGTGCTCGGTCGAACGGTAATAGTTCGGGCGATGGCCAACCTGGACGAAGCCAAGCCTGCGGTAGAGCCCGATCGCCGGCGCATTGGTCTCGTCGACCTCGAGGAAGAGCGCTTCGGCACGTTGTGCATGCAATTCGCGCAGCACCGCATCCATCAATTGCCAGCCAAGACCCTGGCGGCGATGGCTTCGGGCAACGGCCACGGTCAGGATCTCACCCTCGCCGGCCGCGAGCCGCGCCAGCACGAAGCCGACCGGCGGCTTGGCGCCTTGGCCGGTTTCGCGCGCCGCATAGCCGAACACGGTGTCCTGTTCGAGCAGCGCTGCGAACTCGCCATCGGTCCAGGGCCGCACGAAATCCTCGCGATGCAGCTCCGAGATGGCGGCGCTGTCGGCAACCGTCAGGGGTTCCAAGGCATAATCCCTGCGGCGCGGCTGAAAGAACGGTATGCGCATCAGGAGCCTTTTCCCTTTCGACCATGATCTTTTCCAAAAACCGGGTCCCACTTTTTGGGATCATGGTCTGCCTTCGGACCTTTGGGGACCTGCCTTGGAAGGATGAAGCCCGCCTGCGGCTTGGCGTCGGCGCCGCGCAGATAGAGCGGCTTGGGCTTTTCGCCCGGCTCCCTGATCGAGGCCAGCCTGGCATAGGTCGCGATATCGGCAGTGGCGGCGACCGGACCGGTGTCGAAGGCACGGCCCGCCGCCTGGGCAATCTGCGGCGCGGCTGTGCCGACCAGGACCGCTTCGGCGTTGATTGCCATGGTCGTCGCCTCGGAAAGCGTGACTACGAAAGGTCCGTAAGTTTCCGCTAACGCTTCATCGTAGAGCGCGGCATGGATTTCCTCGCGGCCGGCGTCGAGCGCAGCAAGCACCGCGCGCCCGGGAAAGGCGCTTGCCGCCTCCGCCGCCAGGGATTCCAGCGTCGTCACGCCGATCGCCGGGATTTTCAGCGCCAGCGCCAGGCCGCGCGCGGTGGAGACGCCGACACGCAGGCCGGTGAAGGAACCGGGTCCGACCGAGACGGTAATGGCGTCAAGGTCAGGATAGCCGATCCCGCCGGCTTTCAGGGCTATCTCGATGACGGCCATCAGATGCTCGGCATGGCCTTTGCCGAGATTGCGCACCTCGCGGCCAAGCTCCTTCCCCGCGCCTGCGTCATAGACGCAAGCGGCGCAGAGATTGGCAGCGCAATCGATGGCGAGCAGTTTCATTTAGGCAGCTTCATACGGCCGGTCAAAGAACTGGATCGAAACACAATTCCCTCTGCCCGGCATAGGCGGCCGCCGCAAGGGCCAGGGTTGAGAAATATTATGCGGCTTTGCTTCTACGCGCGGCGATCACGCCGTCGCGACAATGCGCAGCATGTGGTTGTCCCAGACATAGTCCGGTTCGGAACGGGTGGCGCCGGCGCCACCGACGATCTCGCCGGCGCCGGTCGTCGCCATGAAGCCGGCGCCGTCGGGCGCGAGGCCGCAGACCTCGACCAGCGATTTGGTCGCGACCACGCGTCCGCTGGCGGCGTCGAGGACAGCCAGCGAATTGCCCTCCGGCGAGGTGACGGCGACGGTGCCGGTGGTGGCGTTGGCGGCGACCGAACCGATGTAATTGCGGAAGCCGGAGAGCACGTCCTGCGGCATCTCCAGGAGCTCGAGCTCCTTGCCGCGCGCGGCACGGCCGACCAGCGCCGGCCGGTCGGTGGCCGGCCCGCGATATTGGCAGCCGAACCAGATGGTGCCCGCCTGGTCGCGATCCATGTGGCGGATCGACAGCTGATGCAGCGCCGGCGGCAATTCGTGCTTTTCGATCAGGTCGCCGGTGATGCGGTCGACCAGCGTGTAGGACGGCTTCATCGTCGCGATGTTGAGTTCGGCGCGGCCGAAATCGGGATGGGTCTCGATCCCGCCGTTGGCGATGGCTAAAGTGCGGCCGTCGCCGAGCGGGAGCAGCTCATGCGGGCCCATGCCGTAGGTCGGGAACTCGCCAACGCGATTGAATTTCTTCCGCGCGTCATAGACACCCACGACACCTGCCGCGTTGTCGAAATCGTTCTCCGTCGCATAGAGCAAGGCGCCGTCGGGCGAGAACACGCCATGGCCGAAGAAATGCCGGCCGGCGATGCTGGCGATGGTCAGCGGCTTGTCGCGGCCGGCATGGTCGAAGACCACGGCAAAGGTGCCGGGCTGGCGGGCAAAGACGACCGAGCGCTTCGACGCCGGATCGAAAGTGACGTCGTGGCCACGGTCGGGCAGATCGACCGTATGCAGGATTTTTCCCGCCTCGGAGAGCACGGCGGCGCCGAAGCTGCCGTCGCGCTTGACGAACGCCGTGGCAAACACCGCATCCGCGGCAAGCGTGTCGGCCCAGGCGCGCGGCGCCATCGCGGCTGCGAAGCTCACGCCCGCGGCTCGCAGGAAATCGCGGCGGTCTATGAGGGCGGTTCTCAATGTATCAATCTCCATCCAGCGACGAAAAGCCCGCGGTCAGGCCGAACTCCGCGGTCATCCTGGTGCCGATCGAGGTCGACAGGCTGGAAGTGATCAGCGCGAAATGCTCGAGCTTGCCGCGCAGCGCGGGGTCGGCGAGCGCCTTGTCGATCGGGCCGGCAACGGATTTCGCGGTTGTCACGCCGTTGGCGAGCTGGATGTGGATGGACTCGGCCATCCATTGCGCAACGGCGGGCAGCGCATCACCGAGCTTGGAGGCCTGGAACAGCTGATCGATGCCGGAGAGATTTCCGGCAAGCGAAGCCGTCGTGTTCTGCGAGCGCCAGTAGATCGCCTGCTTCGGCTTGTCGGCCTCGGGCTTCGCGCCGAGAAAGCCCTTGAGCCGCACGTCGCGGATCATTTCCAGGTCGTTGATGAAGACGCCGACCAGTTCCGTCACCGCTTCGTTGCCGTCGCGGTAGAGCGGGTTCTTCGGCCCCGGAGTGGCCCAGAGCGACGCGAAGCCGTCGGGCTTTTGCCATGCTTCGCGCACCTCGCCCGCCATCGTTTCAATGTTGCCGGCGACAGCCGCGCCGTAGGCGCAGCGGTAGGAATCGTCTTTCGCGGCAAGCGTTTCGGCGCCGTCGCCGTAAAGCACATATTCGAGCGCGCCGAGGCCCTGCATGGCGACGCTCTTTTGCGCCAGTTGCGCCGGATCGGTGGCGGAAGCATCCTTCGATGCGAGCGTGGCCTGCACTTGCCTCAGGCCGATGCTCTTGCGGTCCGGCCAATGGAGCATGCGCTCCAGCCGGTTGTTCTCCTTGATCGGTCCGAAGGCGATGATCTCGGCCACCGACCAGGCCTCGACCGTGCCGGAAAACGCCACGCGCGCTGCTTCGAGATTTTGCCCGGACGGCGCTTCGCAAAGCCGGTGCATCGCCTTGGTCAGGCCCGCCGCATGCTCGTCGAGGCTGGCATAGGCGGGGCGGATGAAACCGTCGATGGCGCGGCCGATGACATCGGAAGCCTTGATCGCGGCCGATGCCGGCATCACAGCAGCCAGAAGGAACGGAAGAGCAAGGGCCAAGTGTTTCGACATCAGAGCGACGCGTTTCGGCATCATAAGGACTCCAGGAATTTGATCAGCGCCTCACGATCAGCCGCGGCTGCGCCGGCGAAACGGTCGCGCGCCTTCCGGCCCTCGCCGCCGTGCCACAGGATCGCCTCGGCAAGCGTGCGAGCGCGACCGTCATGCAGATAGAAAGCATTGCCGTTGACTGTCGCGGTGAGCCCGATGCCCCAGAGCGGCGGGGTGCGCCACTCGCTGCCGCTCGCTTCACCAACCCGTTGCCCGTCGGCAAGGCCTTCGCCCATGTCGTGCAGCAGGAAGTCGGAATAGGGCCAGATCAGCTGAAAGGCCTGCGCCTTGTAGGGCGTGCCTCGCATGGTGACGAATTTCGGCGTGTGGCAGGCAATGCAACCCATCTCGGAGAACTGTTTTTTGCCAGCAAGCACGACCGGCTCGTCGAGATTGCGCCGCGCCGGCACGGCCAGATTCTGCGAATAGAAGGTGACGAGGTCCATCACTGGCGGCGGCGCCTCGGCCGTGCCGAGGCGTTGCTGCACCCCGTCCGGCATGACCAGGCAATCCTTCTGCGCCTCGGTGCAATCGCCCCAATGCTTGGGCATTTCCGGCGTCGAGATGCCGATATCGCCGGCAAAGGCATCTGCCGTTTGCTGGCGGATCAAGGCGGTCTGCGCCTTCCAGCCGAAGCGGCCCAAGGTCACCGCGGCGCTCAGCTCGTCGCGCACGATGTTCGGCCGGCCCGAAATGCCGTCACTGTTGCGATCGTCCGGATCGGCATGCGAGAGGATATCGGCCGGCGCGATCTGTTCGATCAGGCCCAGCCCGATCATCGGCGGCGTCAGGCGCGGCGACAGCGTGGTGCGCGGATCGAGCGGACCGTAGCCGAGATTTTCGATCGTATAGCTCGGCTTGCGCAGTGAAACGACGGCGCCGTCGCCGAGCGTGACCTTTTGCTCCTGGTAATCGACGCGCATCCGGCCTTCGCCCTTGAGCCCGGGAACTGCCAGATCCTGCAATTGCGCGCCATAGATCGGGTCCGGAAAGTTCAGCAGCTTATGGTCGGCGAGCGCGGCCCTCTCCTCGGCGCTGCCGGCATCGCGCGCCAGCCTCAGGAACATCGACGTCGATCTGACATCGCCCTCCGGCGGACGCCCGCGGCCATCCTTCAGATGGCAGTTCTGGCAGGCGCGTTCGTTGAAGAGCGGGCCGAGCCCATCCGAAGCCTGGGTAGAAGACGGCGACGACACCCAGTTCTTGCGGAACAGCGCGTTGCCGAGCTTGAAGGTTCCTTCTTCCTCGAAGGTGATATTGGCGGAGGATTGCGAGAAGGCATCGCGGCTGGCGTCCTTGCGCGACGTGCCGGCGCCACCCTGCATCAGCTCGAACGGCTCGGGCCTGGTGAAATCGGTCGTTGGCCTGGTGACGGCCAGCACCCGCGCCTGATCCTTCGGCGTCAGATCGGTGCGGCTTGTCGGCAAGGCGGCGGGCTCACCGGCTAAGGCGGATGCGGAAAGCATGATCGCCAGCAAAAGCGATGCCTCGCGACCGATCCGGTATCGCGGGGTCTTCCGAAGCGGCAGGGCGTCGACTGCGGCCCGCCGCGCGCGGCGCGAAAAATCTACGGAGCGCCGCATTCCCGCATGTCCTTACTCCGCCTCGTTGGCCGAGTCGGCGTTGAGCTGGCCGTATTTTTCCTCGCCGATCGAGGCAAGCAGATCGAGCTGCGTTTCCAGGAAGTCGATATGTCCTTCCTCGTCGGTCAAAAGATCCTCGAACAGCTTCATCGAAACGAAATCGCCTTCGTCCTGGCAGATCTCGCGCGAGCGCTTGTAGGCGGTGCGCGCGTCATACTCGCCGGCGAGATCGGATTCGAGCACTTCCTTGACGTTCTGGCCGATGCGCAACGGCGCGACGGACTGCAGGTTCGGGTGGCCTTCGAGGAAGATGATGCGCGCGATCAGCCGGTCGGCGTGATGCATTTCCTCGATCGATTCCGCCCGCTCCTTCTTTGCCAGCTTGGTGTAGCCCCAATCCTCGAGCAGACGATAATGCACCCAGTACTGGTTGACGGCTCCAAGCTCGAGAAACAGAGCTTCATTAAGCCGCTCGATGACCTGCGGTTCGCCTTTCATGGGTTCTGCTCCCGTATTGGCCGCGCAAGCCTCGCACGCGATCCAGGTGTGAAACGATGTCCAGGCCCCCCACCTCTGAGCGGGCGTGGTAATTCTCGGTGACCCGAATGATCGTTTCCACCACATTTGGGAAACAGCCGCAACAGCGACCGCGCTTGGCCATCGCGTGGTAGACCTTCGCGGGCACGATCAGCTGCCAGGGATCCTCGTCCAGCAGGCCGACGATCGTCTGCTCGATCTCCTTTTCGGTGATGATGTTGCAATGGCAGATCAGCATCTACTTGCTCTGGCTGACGGCGCCGTTCCGGCGCCGCTTGGCTGGTTTCTCAATCGAGCATGATCTTGTCCAAAAACCGGTTTTGGGATCATGCCCGATCTTACTTGAACACCTTGTCGGGCGCATCGAGGCTGTCGGAACCCTCGAAAGCGATCTGGTTCAGCTTGAGCGAGCCGACGGCGCGCTCGATCGACTTGGTCTGGTCGATGAGGGCGTCGATCGCCGCCTGCACGGTGGCGTTGCCTTCCGTGTTGCCCTCGGCGATCTGCTGGTCATAGGCCTCGCCGGCAAGAGCACGCGCCTGGATGGCCTCCATCTTGGCGACGGTGGTGTCGAGCTTGCCCGACAGCTCCTTGTCGATCGCCGGATCGGCGGCCTTCACCATGTCGGACACCGACGGGCCCGAAACCACGGAGCCGTCGAGCCGCTTGTAGCTGGCATGGTAGGCGTCACGGATGCCGACCGCGTCATAAAGATGCGAGATGTAGGTGTTGTCGGAGAAACAGTCGTGCTCCTCTTCCGGATCGTGCAGCAATAGGCCGAGCTTCATGCGCTCGCCGGCCAGTTCCCCATAGGAGAGCGAGCCCATGCCGGTGAAGATGGTGGAGATGGCGGCATTCGCATCGCCGTCGGTGAGGTTCTTGCGCGCGGCGCCGTCTTCCTTCCAGTTGTCGACCATTTCCTGCAGGTCTGACACCAGAAGGTCGCTTGCCGACTTCAGATATTCGGCGCGGCGGTCGCAATTGCCGCCCGTGCAGTTCTTAAGGTCGTAATCCGTATAGGGTCGCTCGCCGGCGCCCGGTCCGGTGCCGTGCAGGTCCTGGCCCCAGAGCAGGAATTCGATGGCATGATAGCCGGTCGCGACATTGGCTTCGACGCCGCCGGCCTCCTGCAGCGTGCCGGACAGGAACTCGGGCGTCAGCTTCGAGGCATCGACCTTCTTGCCGTTAATCTCGATTTCCTTGTTGGCGATGACGTTGGCCGTATAGAGCGCGTTTTCGTCCGACTCCGTGCCATAGCTCTTGGCGACATAGTCGATCAGGCCCTCATCCAGCGGCCAGGAATTCACCTTGCCTTCCCAGTCGTCGACGATCTTGTTGCCGAAGCGGTAGACTTCGGTCTGTTGGTAAGGAATGCGCGCCGCCTTCCAGGCCTCGCGCGCGGCGTTCAACGTGTCGGCCGAGGGACTGGCGACGAGCGCATCCACCGCCTTGTCCAGCGCCTGCGCAGTGGTCAGCGAATCCTCGTATTTGGCCAAAGCGATGTCGGCATAGGTCTTGATCACCGACTTGGCGTCCGTTTCGGCTTTCGCCGGCAACACGAACACCGCCGCCGTCAGTGCAGCCGTGGCGCAGATCGCAGCCAGCCTGCCGCCATTACGTGCCGTCATCATCCTTCTCCAGTTCTTTGGAAATTCAATAAAAGGCGTCCACCCCCGCCGTGGCATGAGCATGCCGGGAAAAATGGTGGCCGCGTCGATGCGCGGTTCGCGATAAAAAGACACCCACTTGCCTCGAATCGAAAGGGTTCAAGGCCCAGACATCAAAGGAATGCGCTTTGCGCGCAGCTCTCCATAAAGCGATGGAGAGGCCGGGAGTCAACTAGCGAGACAGAAAAAATCAATTGAAACAACAGTTTAGAATTATTCTAAACTACAAATATCAACTTTTAAGCCCAGGGCTGCTTCGCTGGCCCGGTTGACAGACAGCCATTCTGGGTGCGACCCGATCCGCGGCTCTTGCGGCGGCGGCAGACAATCGCCACCTGGCGCAAGAGCCTAGATTTGCTGACCAAAAGGATTGCGATGACGAACGGGGTTGTGATTGTCGGTGCGGGCCATGCCGGCGTGCAGGCCGCCGCCAGCCTGCGCGAAGAGGGCTATGAAGGGCCGGTCGTCCTGATCGGCGACGAGAAGGAACTGCCCTATCACAAGCCGCCGCTCTCCAAGACCTTCATCAAGGACGCCGAGGCCAAGCCGCAACCCTTGCGCGGCGAAGCCTTCTACACTGGCATCAACATCGACTACCGGCCGGGCGTGCGCATCGACAGCATCGATGCCCGCGCGAGCCGGTTGAATGTCGCAGGCGGTGGAACGCTCGCCTTCGACCGGGTGATCCTGGCGACCGGCTCGCGGCCGCGCCTGCTCAAGCTCGACGGCGCCGGCCTTGCCGGCGTGGTCTCGCTGCGCTCGCTGGCCGATGCGCGCCTGATCCGCGAGCTCAGCGCGCAAAGCGAGGATGTGGTCATTCTCGGCGGCGGCTTCATCGGACTGGAGATCGCGGCGACGCTAAGGGCCGCCGGCCGCAACGTCACCGTCGTCGAGGCGGTCGACCGGCTGCTCGGCCGCGCCGTGGCGCCGATCATAGCCGCGCATGTGCGCCAGCGCCTGGAAGCCATCGGTGTGCGCATCCTGACCGGCACCACCATTGCCCGCCTGGAGGGCGAACGCGGCCGCGTCTCGGCCGCGATCACGTCAGGCGGCGAGCGCCTGCCGGCGCAGATGGTGATCATCGGCATCGGCGTGGTGCCCAATGTCGAACTGGCGGAAGCCGCCGGCCTGGCTACCGGCAACGGCATCCGCGTCAACCAGCATATGCAGAGCTCTATTCCCGAAATCCTCGCCATCGGCGACGCGGCCTCCTACCGGCATTGGTTCACCGGTGGCGACGTGCGGCTGGAATCGGTGCAGAACGCCACCGACCAGGCCAGGCTTGCCGCACGCACCGTCCTCGGCCATGCCGAGCCCTTCTCGGCCGTGCCGTGGTTCTGGTCGGATATCGGCGACATGAAGCTGCAGATGGTGGGCCTGACCCAAGGCGGCGATCACCATGTCGTGCTGGGCGATCTCACCGAGAACAAGTTCTCGATCTACCACTATGCGGGCAACCGGCTGCTTGGCATCGAATCCGTCAACCGCCCGGCCGACCACATGCTTGGCCGCAAGATGCTCGGCGCCGGCTTCTCGCCGACGCCGCAAACGGTGGCAGGCGGGCCGGATGCGCTGAAGGCGGCGCTTGCGGCCTTCAGTCAGGACGAACCGGCGAGGGCGACGGGCTAGGACGCGCCCTTCAGGCCGCCCGCGCCTCGCGGATCGAGGTCTCCACGATATCCAGCGCCTCCGTCATGACGCCGTCCTGGATGGTGATCGGCGACAGGAAGCGGATGACGTTGCCGTAGACGCCGCAGGTGAGCAGGATGAGGCCCTTGTCCAGCGCCTTCAGCCTGACCGCGTTGGCGAACTCCGCCGACGGCAGCCCCTTCTTCACGTCGTTGAACTCGACGGCGTTCATGAAGCCCGGGCCGCGGATGTCGACGATCTCCGGCACGTCCTCGCGGATCGAAACCAGCCGCTGCTTCAGCCGCGCGCCCAGCGCATTGGCGCGGTCGCAGAGCTTTTCTTCCTCGATGACGTCGAGCACGGCGTGTGCGGCGGCGACTCCGATCGGGCTGCCGCCATAGGTGCCGCCGAGCCCGCCGGGGCCAGGCGCGTCCATGATCTCGGCGCGGCCGGTGACGGCCGACAGCGGGAAGCCGCCGGCGAGGCTCTTGGCCATGGTGGTGAGATCGGGCGCCACGTCATGATGGTCCATGGCGAACATCTTGCCGGTACGGGCAAAGCCGGTCTGCACCTCGTCGGCGACGAGCAGGATGCCATGCTGGTCGCAGATGTTGCGCAGTGCTGCCATGAAATCGCGTGGCGCCTCATAGAAGCCGCCCTCGCCCTGAACTGGCTCGACGATGATGGCGGCAACGCGGCCCGGATCGACGTCGGCCTTGAACAGCTTGTCGAGCGCGGCCAGAGAATCGGCGACCGAGACACCGTGCAGCGCCACCGGGAACGGGGCGTGGAAGACATCGGCAGGCATGGCGCCGAAGCCGACCTTATAGGGCACGACCTTGCCGGTCAGCGCCATGCCCATGAAGGTGCGGCCGTGGAAGCCGCCGGAAAAGGCGATGACCGCCTGGCGGCCGGTGGCGTTGCGGGCAATCTTGATGGCGTTCTCGACCGCCTCGGCGCCGGTGGTGACGAACACGGTCTTCTTGTCGAACTTGCCGGGCAGCATGCCGTTCAGGCGCTCGGCGAGATGCACGTAGCTTTCATAGGGCACGACCTGGTGGCAGGTGTGGGTGAAGCGGTCGAGCTGCTGCTTGACCGCCTCGATCACCTTCGGATGGCGGTGGCCGGTGTTGACCACGGCGATGCCGGACGAGAAGTCGATATAACGGCGGCCTTCGACATCCCAGATTTCCGAATTCTCGGCGCGATCGGCGTAGATCTGCGTCGTCATGCCGACGCCGCGCGAGATCGACTGGTTCTTGCGTTCGGAAATGGCTGAATTCTTCATATCGTTCCTCATCGAGCCATCCCTGTTTGGGATCGCGCCCGTTCCGTTGATCGAAACCCTTCTGACCTTATTTCATGTTTTCCTCAAGTCGGCACGTTGGCCCAGTCGATTGGGCCTGGCGGTGGGTAAAGTCCTCCGCAGTCGGTGAGCACCGTTCGGGCGAATATTACGCCCTCACAAATCCCTCGCTCGCCCTCAGCAGGTTGCGCGTGTAATCCTCGCTCACCCGATGCCCGATCAGCTGGCTTGCGGTCAGCGTCTCCACCGCCTCGCCGTTCTGCATCACCATCAGCCGCTCGCACATATGGGTGATGATGGCGAGGTCGTGGCTGACCATCAGGAAGGTGAGCTTGCGGCGGCGCCGCACCTCTTCCAGCAGGTTCAGCACTTCCGCCTGCACCGAGGCGTCGAGCGCCGAGGTCGGCTCGTCGAGCAACAGGATCGAAGGTTCCAGGATCAGCGCACGGGCGATCGCCACGCGCTGGCGCTGGCCGCCGGAGAGTTGGTGCGCATAGCGGAATCGGAAGCCCTTGCCTAACCCTACCTCGTCCAGCGCGCGCTCGATGCGCTTCTCGCCGTCGGCAATGCCGTGGATCGCGAGGGGCTCCTGCAGCAGGCGGTCGACCGTCTGGCGCGGATGCAGCGAGCCGTAGGGATCCTGAAAGACCATCTGCACCTCGCGATAGAACGCCTTGTCGCGGGTTTTGCCGAGCGTCTTGCCGTTGACGGCAATGGTGCCCGAGGAAACCGGCGCGAGGCCGGTGATGGCTCTCAGCAGCGTCGACTTGCCCGAACCGCTTTCGCCGACGAGGCCGTAGGATTCGCCTTCCCTGACTTCGAGACTGACGCCCTTCAGCGCGCGAAAACGGTCGAAGACCACCTCCAGCCCTTCGACGGTGATAGAAGCCGTCATGCCGCCCACTCCGGCTTGCGGTCGAGAACCGGCAGCGGATGGCGCTCGAAGCCGATCCTCGGCATGCAGTTGAGCAGGCCGCGCGTGTAAGGGTGCTGCGCGTCGCGCAGCTCCGAAGCCTTGATCTGCTCGACGACCTTGCCGGCATACATGACGACGACGCGGTCGCAGAAGGACGAAACCAGGCGCAGATCGTGCGAGATGAAGATCAGCCCCATGCCGCGCTCGGCGACGAGCTTGTCGAGGATCTTGAGCACGTCGAGCTGCACGGTGACGTCGAGCGCCGAGGTCGGTTCGTCGGCGATCATCAGCTCCGGTCCGGTGACCAGCATCATGGCGATCATAGCGCGCTGGCCCATGCCGCCCGACACTTCGTGCGGGTAAAGGTCGAAGACGCGGGCCGGGTCGCGGATCTGCACCGCCTCCAGCATGGCTAAAGCGCGCTCGCGCGCCTCGGCCTTGGAGACCTTTTCGTGCGTGCGCAGCGTCTCAACGATCTGGCGGCCGATGGTCATCACCGGATCGAGCGAATATTTCGGATCCTGCAGGATCATGGCGATGCGGCTTCCCCGCAGCGCCCGGCGTTCACGCGGCGACATGGAAAGCAAGTCCATGCCGTCGAAGGCGAGCTTCTTCGCCGACACCTCGGCCTGCGGCGGGGTGACGCCCATGATGGCGCGGCCAGTCTGCGATTTGCCGGAGCCGCTCTCGCCGACAATGCCGAGACGCTCGCGTCCGAGCGAGAAGGAGACGCCGCGCACGGCCTGAACGAGGCCGGTGCGGGTCGGAAAGGTGACGCGCAGATCGTCGACTTCGAGGAGGGTGTCTGTTGGTTGGGTCCTCGTTTTGCTGGTCATTGGTCGCCGCTCCGGGGATCGAGCGCGTCGCGCAGGCCGTCGCCGAGCAGGTTGAAGCCGAGGCTGACGATGAGGATGGCGGCACCTGGGGCTGCGGCCACCCACCATTGATCGAGGATGAAGCGGCGGCCGGACGCGATCATCGCGCCCCATTCGGGCAGCGGCGGCTGCGCGCCGAGACCGAGGAAGCCAAGGCCGGCGGCGGTCAGGATGATGCCGGCCATGTCGAGCGTGACGCGGATGATCAGCGATGAGATGCATAGCGGCATGATGTGGCGCAGCACGATGCGGAAGGGCGAGGCGCCCATCAGTTGCACCGCCTTGATGTAGTCGGAATTGCGCACCGTCAGCGTTTCGGCGCGGGCGATGCGCGCGTAAGGTGGCCAGGAGGTGATGGCGATCGCCAGCACGGCGTTCTCGATGCCGGGTCCGAGCGCCGCGACGAAAGCCAGCGCCAGCACCAGCTTCGGAAAGGCGAGGAAGATATCGGTGATGCGCATCAGGATCGTGTCGGTCCAGCCGCCGGCATAACCGGCGATCGTGCCGACCAGCAGGCCGATGGGCGCGGCGATGATGGCGACGAGGATCACCACATAAAGCGTCCAGCGCGAGCCATAGACGATGCGTGAATAGATGTCGCGGCCGAGATCGTCGGTGCCGAACCAGTGCGCGGAGCTGGGCGCCAGCAGTCGGGCGTTCTTGAGATCACCAACGGTCGGCGAATAAGGTGCGAGCACATCAGCAAAGGCAGCGACCACCAGCAGCGCGATGATGATCAGCATGCCGACCAGCGCCAAGCGATTGGCGGAGAAGCGCCGCCAGGCGACATAGGAGCGGCCGAGCCTTGCCTGCAGGCGCGAGGCCGGCCGATCGCTGAGCAGCCATTCGCGGCGCGAGAGGGGAACGGAGACGGTCATGAGGGTGACTCGTGAAGCTGTCGACCCCCACTCCGGTCTGCTTCGCAGACCGCCTCTCCCCCGTTCGACGGGCGTGAGGAAAGGCGCCAGGCGTGCGACCGGCTTGCCCTCTCCCCCAGGCACGAGGAGAGGTGGCCCGAAGGGCCGGAGCGGGGGTGGTTGGCCGCGGCCAAGCCCAAAACGGCAATAGCTCCGATCATCCGGTCTTCGTCCTTGGATCGAGCAGCCGGTAGAGCAGATCGGAGAAAAGATTGATGGCGATGAAGACCGAGCCGATGGCAATGGTGCCGCCGAGCACGGCGTTCATGTCGGCGTTCTGCAGCGAGTTGGTGATGTAGAGGCCGATGCCGGGCCAGGAGAAGACGGTCTCGGTCAGCACCGAGCCTTCGAGCAGGTTGGCGTAGGAAAGCGCGATCACAGTCACCATCGGCACGGCGGCGTTGCGCAGCGCGTGGCCCCAGATGATGCGCGTCTCCGACAGGCCTTTCGCACGCGCCGCGACGATATACTCCTGCGCCAGCTCGTTCAGCATGAAGGAACGCGTCATGCGGCTGATATAGGCAAGCGCGAAATAGCCGAGCAGCGAAGCCGGCAGGACGATGTGGCGCCAGGCGTCGTAGAAAACGTCCCACTGCCCCTGGATCGCGGCGTCGAGCAGATAGAAGCCGGTGATCGGCGTGAAGGTGTATTCGTAGACGACATCGAGCCGCGCCGGAAAGGCGATCCACTGCAGCTTGGCGTAGAACAGCACCAGTCCGAGTAGCCCCAGCCAGAAGATCGGCACGGAATAGCCGATGAGGCCGACGATGCGGGCGACCTGATCGATCAGGCTGCCGCGCTTGACGGCGGCCAACACGCCGAGCGGCACGCCGATGACTGCGCCGATGATCGTGCCCAGCGTCGCCAGTTCGATGGTCGCCGGGAAAACGCGGCGGATATCAGACATCACGGGGTTTGTGGTCAGCACCGACGTCCCGAAGTCGCCCCTCAGCGCTGCTTTGACATAGAGGTAGAACTGCTCGATCCAGGGCAGATCGAGGCCCATCTCCCGGCGGGTGCGCTCGACGACGGCGGTGGGCGCGCGATCGCCGAGAACGGCCAGCACCGGATCGATCGGGATGACGCGGCCGATGAAGAAGGTCACCGCGAGCAGACCGAGATAGGTCGTGACCGCAATGACCAGAAAGCGGCCGAGCGACGATAGGATGGCGACGGCGCGAGCGCTGCCGCGCCCGGCCGCCGCCTGGTTTTCAGCTACGCTCACGCGTTGCGCCCAGGGTTACTGCTTCGAGACCGGCCAGACGAAGTTGGTATCGAAGCTCGGGCCGAGCTTGAAACCCTGAAGGTTCTTGCGCAGCCCCGCCACTTCCAGCTGCTGGTGGATGATGACGAAGGGGCTGGTGTCCAGGATCTTGTGCTGCAGGTCCTTGTACATGTCGGCACGCTTGGCCGAATCCTTCTCCAGCAATGCCGCCTCGGTTACCTTGGTCAGGTCCGGAATGTCCCAGGCATTGCGCCAAGCCAGCGTCTTGATCTTGGCGTTGTCGGAATTGTCCGGGTTCGAGGCGAAGGTCTGGGCGTTGGAGTTCGGATCAAAATAGTCCTGGCCCCAGTTGCCGATATAGATGTCGTGGTTGCGGGCGCGGTATTTGGTCAGTGTCTGCTTACCATCGCCCGGAATGATCTCCAGCTTGATGCCGGCCTGGCCGAGCGTCTGCTGGATCGATTCCGCCATGCCGGTGGTCGGCTGACCGGTGCGCACGTCCATGGTCACCGTGAAGCCATCAGGTACCCCGGCCTTGGCCAGAAGCTCCTTGGCCTTGGCGACGTCGAGCTTGAAGGGATTGTCATCGATGGCACCGAGGTCGCCCTTGGGCAGGAAGGACTGATGGATTTCGCCGATGCCCTTGAGGATGGTGGTGCTCAACGCGTCGTAATCGACCAGATATTTGAACGCCTGCCGAACCTCGGGCTTGGCGAGCGTCGGGTTCTTCTGATTGAGGCTGATGTAGTAGACCGTGCCCTTCGGCGCGCTGGTGGTGGTGAGGTCGGCGTTCTTGGCAATGGCGTCGAGATCGTTCGGCTCGAGATTGCGGGCAACGTCGATATCGCCGGCTTCAAGCGCCAGGCGCTGCGCCGAGCTTTCCTTCATGTTGCGGTAGATGACGCGGGCGAGCTTGGCCTTCTCGCCATTGTAATTGTCGTTGCGCTCCAGGACGACGGCCTCGTTGGCGCGCCATTCGCGCAGCTTGTATGGGCCCGAACCGGCATAGCTGGTCTTCAGCCAGGCATTGCCGAAGTCGTTGTCCCATTTGTAGTCCGCGCTCGGCGTGACGGCGGCGACATGCTCCTTGACCAGCTTGCTGTCGACGACCGAAGCAACGGTGGCCGACAGGCAGTTCAGCACGAAGCTCGGCGCATAGGCCTTGTCGACCACGAACTGGAAGGTGGTTTCGTCGACGGCCTTGGCCTTTTCGGTGACGTTGTCGCCGGTGATGCCGAACTGGTTGATGATGAAAGCCGGGCTCTTGTCGAGCTTGATGGCGCGTTCGAAGGAATAGGCGACATCGGCTGCGGTGATCGGATTGCCAGATGCGAATTTCATGCCGGGCTTCAGCTTGAAACTGTAGGTCAGGCCGTCATCGGAAACGGTCCAACTCTCGGCAAGGTCGCCCTTGACCTTGGACGTGTCGCTGAGGTCGAGCCGGACCAGCAGATCATAGGTGTTGCCGGTGACTTCGGCCGTCGACAACTCAAACGCCTCCCCCGGGTCCATCGAGATGATGTCGTCGATGGCAAAACCCTCGACCAGCGTATCGGCGGGCGTGACCGCGAAAGCGGGCGCGACGAGCAGCGCGGACAGCGCGGCGCCCGCCAGCAAGGCGCGAGAGCGGAGAGCAAACTTTTCCAGCATCATGGTGATCGTTCCCTGTTCTGTTTGACCTGAGTTCTCGGCTCAGGGCTGTATTATTCTTGCAAGCCGGCTGCAGCTTTGACCGCTTACCGTCGTGTTTTTTGTCCAGTTGGTCAACACCCTATTCAGCGGTTTTCGAACCGACAACGCGCATTTTGCGACACACTATATCGGACCAAACGGATCGCGATGAGTCGACCCATGCGCCGGCTAATTGAAGCCGCCAATCCGCAAAAATCTTACCAGGGTCGGTCCCTTGGGAGGCAGCTATTTCAGCTGCGCGACCAGGCCCGCATCGGGAAAGCAAGTGGCGGGCTTGCCGTTCTTTGCCTGCCAGATGCCGATCGAGCGCCGGGTCTTGAAGCCGGGCAGGCCGTCGGCGCTGCCGACATCGTAGCCCTTGTCCTCCAGCGCGCGCTGCAGAGCGGCGATATCGGAACTGTGGAGATCGCCGACCGCGCCCCAGGCGCCGACGAAGATGGCGTCGCCTTTGGCGATGCGGTTGGCGGCATGGCCGATGAACAGGCCGTAAAGATCGCTGTTGTTGTATTGCTTCAGCACATAGAAGTTCGGCGTGACGACGAAGGCCGGGCCGCTGCGCCCGGCCGGCATCAGCAGGAAACCCTCGGCCTTCAATTCGCTCGCCGCAAACGCCTTGCCGTCGACACGCCTGATGCCCATCGCCACCCAATCCGAGATCTTCTTGCCCTGGTCGGGTCCTTCGAGCGAGCAGGAGACATTTGCTGGAACCGTCACCTCGGTCCCCCAGCCGCGACCCCGCGCCCAGCCATAATGGACGAGGTAGTTGGCGATCGAAGCGAGCACGTCGGGCGTCGAATTCCAGATGTCGGGCCGGCCATCGCCATCGAAGTCGACGGCGTGCTTCAAGAAGGAGGTCGGCATGAATTGCGGCTGGCCGAGCGCGCCGGCCCAGGACGATTTCATCGCATTGACCGGCGCCAGCCCGCGCTCGACGATTTCGAGCGCCGCCAGCACCTCGGTGCGGAAGAAATCCTTCTTCGTCGACATGAACGCCTTGGTGCCCAGCACCTCGAAGGCGTCGTAAGGCATCTTGGCCGCGCCAAAGCCGGTCTCGCGACCCCAGATCGCCAGTACAATCTCGCCCGGCACGCCGTAGCGCTTCTCGATCAGCCCAAGCACCCGGGCGTTGGCGCCCTCGCGTGTGCGTCCGCCCAAGGTGACGGCGCGGATGATCTTCTCGGCGAAATAGTCGGCAGGCGGGCCGAACTCGGCCTGGTGCTGCCTCTGCGGCGTCGTCGGTTTCTCGCCGGGCAGGACGAGATCGGGCAGTTTCAGGTTCGGCTTCACGCCGAGGAAGGCCTCGTCGAAGGTCTTTTTCGAGATGCCTTTGGACTTGGCTTCGGGCCAGAGGTCGGTTTGAAGCCAGGCCTGGAACCGGTCGTCGATGGGGGCGGCGTAGGAGGGGAGGGTGAAGGAGCAAACCAACGCCGCCAAAAGGCAAACAGCGGCGAATACGCAAAGGTAGCGTTCCATCACATCCCCCGACTTCGAAGGATGCATTCCAGTCACAGCGCGCCCCCTCCCCAGTCCCCTCAAAACGCCGTCCTCGACCGCAACGCCGCAGCCAGCGTGCCTTCATCCAGGTAATCGAGCTCGCCGCCGACCGGCACGCCATGCGCCAGCCTGGTCACCTTCACCTCGAAACCCGACAACTGATCGGTCAGATAATGCGCCGTCGTCTGCCCCTCGACCGTGGCGTTGACGGCAAGGATGACTTCCTTCACCTCGCCGCCGGCGATCCGGTCGACCAACGAGCGGATGTTGAGCTGGTCGGGACCGATGCCGTCGAGCGGCGAGAGCGTGCCGCCGAGCACATGGTAGCGCACGTTCATCGCCGCCGCGCGCTCGAGCGCCCAAAGGTCCGAGACGTCCTCGACGACGATCAGCGTGCCGGCGTCGCGGCGCGGGTCGGTGCAGATCATGCAAGGATCGGAGGTGTCGACATTGCCGCAGGTCGAGCAGATGCGCACCTTGTCGACCGCCTCGCCCATCGCGGCGGCCAAAGGCTCGAGCAGCTGTTCCTTCTTCTTGATGAGATGAAGCGCGGCACGCCGCGCCGAGCGCGGCCCTAGCCCCGGCACCTTGGCCAGGAGCTGGATCAGGCGTTCGATTTCCGGACCGGCGATTCTCTTCGACATCGCTCTGATCTAGGATTTTTCAGAGCGGTTTGGAACAGCCAGCAAGGGCACAGGGCCCGCCATGCTGCCATGGCGGGCCCAGCCACGGATGAAATGGGCTTCAGTTGGTTTCGAGCGGCCGATCCTGGCTGGCGATCATCGCGCCGATGGCGTCGGTATTCTCAGGCGTCGACTGGAAGCCCATCGACGCTTCCTGCGGCGCGCTGGGCACCGAAGAGATGTAGCGGCCCTTGAGCGTGCCGCCGAAACGCGAGGCGTCCGGCTCGGCCATCGGCTCCTGCATCGCCACGACCGTCGGCTTCTGCGCGAGGCGGCCGGATTTCTGCGAGGGGGCAGCAGCGGCTGTCACGTAGGTCGCTTCGGCCGGAACGATTGCCGCCTTGGCCGGAAGCGTCGGTTCGGCCGCGTTCATCGCGGCCTGCTTGGCCGGATCCGGGCGTACGATCGTCTTGACCACCGGCTCGGCGGAAGCCACCAGCACGGGCGCGGCAGGGTCGATCTTCTGCTGTTTGTCGGAGGCCATGGCGACCATCGGCTCGTCCGGCAGCGGCTGCCAGTTGCGGCCGCGCTTCTCGTAGAAGGCGTTGCCGCCGGCCACCATGGTGTAATGCATGTTCTTGTAGGGGAAGCGCAGGCCGGCGGTGTGGAAATACATCGTGTTCTTGAGCTTGGCCTTGCGCTCGCCTTTCAGCACCGCGTTCGCGGCTTCCTCGACGTCGGGCAGCGCCCTCGAGTTCATCGGCCGCGTCAGCACGCCGGGCGCGAACTGGCCCTGCTCGCCGACGACCTCGCAGATGGTGTTGCCATGCTGGCCCGAACGCAGCCGGTTCATCACGACCGTGCCGACGGCGATCATGCCGTCACGGCTCGACCGGTTGGACTCGAAGAACATCGCCCTTTGCAGGCATTCCTTGTCCTTCATCGTGTAGGAGCGCGAGCTGAGGAAGCTCGGCGTAAGGGCGCCGGTCAGACCCGACACCGACATGCCATGGGAGGAAGTGGTTTGGCTGCAACCGGCCAGGAGCAAAGGGGAAGTGACGATGCCGATAAGCAGCAGCGGCGTCTTCCATCGCGTCGCGATCACCAAAAAAGCCCCATGTCCAGATGCCAGCCCGCCCCGAGATGTGGCAAGAATGAGACTCTTTCAGGCAAAAAGATGGCTAGAAGGTTAGCAACTTCTAGACTTGGGTAAAACTTTATGAATGCCGCGAAATGAGCCCGTGAGCATTGCCGGCAAATGGTTAATATTGCAGCCCCGACTCAATTTCCGTTCATAATCAATTAACTGGTGGACACCGCCTCAGAACGGCAATTTCATTCCGGGCGGAATCGGCAAGCCTGCCGTGAGCGCCTTGGTCTTCTCCTGCATCACCTGCTCGACCTTATTTTTGGCGTCATTGTGGGCGGCAAGGATGAGGTCCTCGAGGATCTCGGCTTCGTCCGCCTTGATCAAAGACGGATCGATCTTCAGCGCCTTCATTTCGAACTTGCCGGTCAGCGTGATGCTGACCAGACCGCCGCCGGCCTGGCCGGTGGCTTCGAGTGTGGCGATCTCGTCCTGCATGGCCTGGAACTTGGCCTGCATTTCCTTCGCCTTGCCCATCAGGCCGAGAAGATCTTTCATCGGGTGGTCCTCTAAGATTGTTTCAAATTTCGTCGTCGTCGGCCGCAGGCTCGACCGGCACTTCCGCCTCGGCCTCTTCCACGTCCGGCACGTCCGGAATGCGCACGTCGATAATCTTGGCGCCGGGGAAGCGGGCGAGAATGGCCGCGACGGTCGGGTCGCTCTTGGCATCGGAGAAAGCGTTCTCGCGCTTCGTCGTCTCCATCTCGGCCAGTGTCTGGCCGCCCTCTTCCTTCGACAGCGACACCAGCCAGTTGCGACCGGTCCAGGCGCGCAGCTTGGAGGTCAGGTCGTTGAGTAGCATCTTGGGCGCGTCGTCAGTCAGCGCCACGTCGAGACGGCCAGGCTCGATGCGCACCGGCCGGACGCAGCGTTTCAGGAGCACCTTGAAGGCCATGTCGCGATTGGCGTCGGCCAGCGCGACGACGTCGGCCAGCGATTTGACCGGAACGACAGGGGTTTCGGCAACCGGCTCCGGCGCTGGGACAAACGCAGCCGGCGCGGGCTGCGCTTCGACCAGGCGCATGGTCTGCGCACCGCCATTTGAACCGGGCATCCGGGTCTGCGCGACAGCGCTTGCGCCGCCGCCATTGCCGACCGGTGCGCCATTGGCGCGCGGCGCGCCATTCGGCAGCGGCCCCGCGCCTTCCAGCGATTTCAGCGCCTCGTCCAGCGTCGGCAGATCGGCGGCATGCGCCAGCCTGATCAGCACCATTTCGCCGGCGCTGACGGGGCGGTTGGAGGACTGCACCTCGGGAATGCCCTTGAGCAGCATCTGCCAGGTCCGCGACAGCACCCGCACCGAAAGCGTGCCGGCGAATTCGGCGCCGCGCCGGCGCTCGTCCTCGGAAAGCGAAGCATCGTCGGCTGCCGCCGGCACGAAGCGCAGCCGGGTAACGAGGTGATTGAACTCGGCAAGGTCGGTGAGCACCGCAGCCGGATCGGCGCCGGTGTCGTATTGCGCGCGGAACTCTGCCAAAGCCGCTGCCACGTCGCCCTTCATGACATGCTCGAACAGGTCGATGATGCGGGCGCGGTCGGCGAGGCCGAGCATGGCGCGCACCGCGTCGGCGCTGACAGTGCCGCTGCCATGGGCGATCGCCTGGTCGAGGATGGAGAGCGAATCACGGGCCGAGCCTTCGGCGGCCCGCGCGATCATCGCCAGGGCCTCGTCATCGACGGAAATGCCTTCCTTGGCGGCGATCGAGGCCAGATGCCCGACCAGCGCGCCGGCATCGATGCGCCTCAGGTCGAAACGCTGGCAGCGCGACAGGACCGTGATCGGTACCTTGCGGATCTCGGTGGTGGCGAAGATGAATTTGACGTGCGGCGGCGGCTCTTCCAGCGTCTTCAGCAGGCCGTTGAAAGCCTGGGTGGAGAGCATGTGCACTTCGTCGATGATGTAGACCTTGTAACGGGCCGAGACCGGCGCGTAGCGCACGCGGTCGATGATGTCCCTGATATCGTCGATGCCGGTGTGCGAGGCGGCGTCCATCTCGATGACGTCGACATGGCGGCCTTCCATGATCGCCTGGCAATGCTCGCCCGGGATCGAAAGGTCGACGGAGGGTTGGTCGACGGTCGCGGTCTTGTAGTTCAGGGCCCGCGCGAGGATGCGTGCGGTCGTCGTCTTGCCGACGCCACGCACGCCGGTCAGCATCCAGGCCTGGGCAATGCGGCCGGTGGCAAAGGCGTTGGTCAGCGTGCGGACCATCGGCTCCTGGCCGATCAGCTCGGAGAAATTCGAAGGGCGGTATTTGCGCGCCAGGACGCGATAGGCGCCGGCCTTGCCGGTCTCCAGGCTTTCCGTCCCCAAGTTTCCGGCTTCACTCATTCGCCGTCAAAAGCTCCCAGACCGCGACGGAAGGCGGCCGATTCCTGCGCATAGTCTCGCCCGCACGGCTTGGCGCCGTCAATGTCGCGGGAGAGAGGCGAAGAGGTGGGAGGCTGGAACAATGACCCGTTCCGGGCTCGTTAGGGCTGCTTCCTTCCGGACCTGACCCGGTTGGCGAGTGGATCGTCCACCACCAACCTCCCGGGTTCCATATCGGCAATTCAGCAGCGAAATGCAAGGGCCGAGCCGGAACCCGCAGCCGCATCGAGGCGGAAAGTCCTTCAAATCGATAATAGCGGTCAATGAATCGCTTGCAGCCACCTTGCCGCCGCTCTAGCGTTCCGGGTTTGGAAAATGCTTACAACAAAAGTGAAGGAAATGCCCATGCTGCCTGGCCTCGAGGCCGGATTCACGCTGGACGCCCGGCTGGAGGCGGACAGCGAGCAGCTTATGTGGCTTGGCCTTTGCGAGCTCAGGCTGATGAACGACCGCCGCTGGCCATGGCTGGTGCTAGTGCCGCAGCGGCCCGGCGTGGAAGAAATCCACGAAATGACGCCGCTTGACCAGGCGATGCTGACCTTCGAGACCAATATGGTGGCGCAGGCGCTGAAGCGGGTGACCGGCTGCACCAAGATCAACACCGGCGCGCTCGGCAACATCGTGCGCCAGCTGCATGTTCACGTCGTCGCCCGCTCAGAGGGCGATCCCGGCTGGCCGGGACCGGTCTGGGGCCACGGCATACGCGAGCCCTACGAGCGCTCCGACATCAGGCGGTTTGCCGAAACGATAAAGGCGGCGCTATAAGCTGACCAGTGTCCATTCAGCGCCCCTTGTGTTCCTCAGCCCGCCCGAGTCCCCATGAGCTTTCGCCTGTTTGACGCGCCCTTGCGCGAACCGAGTCAATTCGTCGGTTTCGCCGGCAACCGGATCGACCGTCAATCCGAGAACCGGGCCGACGATGCGGTCGAAAAGGCGCTGGCCGACCGGACCGCGCGGCTGATGCTAATGCATGCCGGCCGACTTTACCTCAAATTGGAGGACGGCACGTTCGACCCGTGGTTCAAGGCGGATGAAAGCCAGGCCTTCGAGGCTTCGCTCGGCCAGGGCGTGCTGCTCGGCCTTTCGGAGGAAGGCCCTGTGCTTGCGGTGCCCGCCGGCGTCGAGCCGGAAAAGCTGCCCGAAACGATCAAGGCGATCGACTACCGCTCGGTCTATATGCAGGGGCTGATCGACGAGGCCGCCGCCGGCGCGCTGGCGCAAGGGGGGGCGCTTCTTGCCTGGCACGCCACCCACGCCTTCTGCTCGAAATGCGGCAACCGCTCGGAGATGCGCGCCGGCGGCTACCGGCGCCATTGCCCCTCCTGCGGCACCGACCACTTTCCGCGCACCGACCCGGTGGCGATCATGCTGACGGTGACGCGCGAAAAATGCCTGCTGGGGCGCGGCAGGCATTTCGCGCCTGGCATGTATTCGGCGCTTGCCGGCTTTATCGAGCCGGGCGAGACGATCGAGGCGGCAGTGCGGCGCGAGACGCTGGAAGAGGCCGGCATCCGGCTCGGCCGCGTCGTCTACCATGCCAGCCAGCCCTGGCCGTTCCCTTATTCGCTGATGATCGGCTGCTTCGGCGAGCCGCTCAACGAGGATATCCAGGCGGACCTCAACGAGCTCGAGGATTGCCGCTGGTTCTTTCGCGACGAGGTGCGCACGATGCTGGACAGGCAGCATGCCGACGGGCTGATTACACCGCCGAAAGGGGCAATCGCCCATCACCTCATCCGCGCCTGGGTCGACAGCGAATAGGAGCAGAAGAATGATCCGCCACACCGTCGTGTTCACCTTGAAGCATCCGCTGCAGTCGCTGGAGACAAAACGCTTCCTCCACGACGCGAAGAAGATCCTGACCGGGATCAAGGGCGTCGCGCATTTCGAGCAGCTGCGGCAGGTGAGCCCGAAGAACGACTACCAGTTCGGCTTCTCGATGGAGTTCGCCGATCAGGCGGCCTACACGCGCTACAACGAGCATCCCGACCATGTCGCCTTCGTGCGCGACCGCTGGGTGCCCGAGGTCGAGAAGTTTTTGGAGATCGACTACGTGCCGTTGGGATTTGGCTGAGAGGGGTTGAGCACAAACGTCGCAGGTTAGCGCGGAACCTCCATCGGTTCGTCATTCCAGGGCGGAGCGTAGCGGAGACCCTGGAATCCATGCCGTGACCTTAATGGGGAACGCAACGGAGCAGAATTCTGCAACATTGGGCGGCGCTCCAGCGTAGCGGCATGGATCCTCGGGTCTGCGCGCGTCGCTTCGCTCCTTGCTCCGCCCGTGGATAACGAAGCGGCGGCGTCTCGGCCAACCCGAAGCTAGCCCTAATCCGCCACCTTCCACTGCTCGCGCGAGGCGCTGGCCGGATAGACGCCGAGGATGCGCATTTCGCGCGAGAAGAAGCGCAGCTCGTCCAGCGCCAGCTTGACCAACGGGTCGTCCGGGTGGCCCTCGATGTCGGCATAGAACAGCGTCGCGGTGAAGGCACCAAGCTGGTAGCTCTCCAACTTGGTCATGTTGATGCCGTTGGTGGCGAAGCCGCCCATGGCCTTGTAGAGCGCGGCCGGCACGTTGCGGACACGGAAGATGAAGGTGGTCATCATCTTTGCGTCCGCCGCGGGGCGCTCCACCCATTGCTTGTTCTTGGTCAGCACGACGAAGCGGGTGACGTTGGAATCGGTGTCCTCGACATTCTTCTCGACGATGTCGAGCCCATAGAGCTCGGCGGCCAAAGCCGGCGCCAGCGCGGCCATGGTGCGGTCCCTGACCTCCGACACCATCTTGGCCGAACCCGCCGTGTCGCCGGCGACCACCGGCTTCCAGCCGTTCTTGCGGATATATTTGCGGCACTGGCCGAGCGCGTGGATATGGCTGTGGACGGTCCTGATCTCTTCGCGCTTCACACCCGGCAGCACCATGAGCTGGAAGTGGATCGGCAGGAAATATTCGCCCACGATGTGCAGCTTCGATTCCGGCAAGAGGTGGTGAATGTCGGCGACGCGTCCGGCGATCGTATTCTCGATCGGGATCATGGCGAGCTCGGCCTTGCCGGTCTCGACCGCGTTGAAGGCATCCTCGAAGGTCGGGCACGGCAACGGCTCCATTGTGGGGAACATGTTGCGGCATGCCGTGTCGGAATTGGCGCCGGGCTCGCCCTGGAAGGAAATTCTGTTGGTCTTTTCAGGCATGCTCATGTCTCATTTTGAAAGGATTTGCCTGGCGCGTTCGAGATCGTGCGGCGTGTCGACGCCGAGCGGCAGCGATTTGACGATCTCGGCGTCGATGCGCATGCCGGCTTCCAGCGCGCGCAGCTGCTCCAGCCGCTCGCGGCGCTCGAGCGGCGACGGCTTGAGCGCCACGAAGCGTTCCAGCGCCGCGCGACGATAGGCATAGAGGCCGATGTGGTGATAGAGCGGTCCCTCGCCCCAGGGCGCGGTGGCGCGGGTGAAATAGAGCGCTCTCAACCGTGTCGCCGACAGCGGCGAGCCGACGATCTTGACGACATTGGGATTGGTCTTCTCCTCGTCGCGCACGATCTCGACGCCGAGCGTGGCGATATCGACCGATTTGTCCTCAAACGGCCGCAGAGACGCGCCGATGATCTCGGGGTCGATGGTCGGCAGGTCGCCCTGGACGTTGACGATCGTTTCCACCTGCTTTTCGGGGTCGAGGGCCGTCAGCGCCTCGAAGATGCGGTCGGAGCCCGATTCGTGATCCGCGCGGGTCATGACCGCCTCGAAGCCATGCGCCCGCACGGCTTGCGCGACGGCTTCGGTGTCGGTCGCCACCACCACGCGGCCAAGCCCGGCCTCGGCGGCGCGACGGGCGACATGGACGATCATCGGCGCGCCCGCAATGTCGGCCAGCGGCTTGCCCGGCAGACGCGTCGAGGCCATGCGGGCGGGGATCAGGATCAAGGTCGACATCGGATTTTTGGGCGGCCGAAAAAAGCGGATGGAAAGTGGCAAAAGGTCTCACTGGAAGCGCCCTTATAGGTGTTGCAACGCCAGAGCAAAAGACCTAGTTTCCGCCCGGTTTGACTGGCCTTTCAGGGCAGTTCGCGATACCGACGGACGGAGTGGACGGGACGGTCCGCCGGAAAAGGGAGCAAGGGGCGTATGGATTCCAACGAAGTCAACAAGCTGCTCGGCGGATTTCTGGGAACCTGCTTCATCGTCTTTTCAATAGGCATCGTCTCGGACGGGCTGTTCGCCTCGCCGGCGCCCGAAAAGCCCGGCTTCGCCATCGAAGCGCAGGAACCGACCGAAGGCGGTCCGGCCGCCCCTGCCGCGGCTGAAAAGCCGATCGCCGACCTGCTTGCCACTGCCAATGCCGAGGCGGGCGCCGCCATCTTCAAGAAGTGCCAGGCCTGCCATTCGGGCGAAAAGGGCGGCCCGAACAAGGTCGGTCCGGATCTTTGGGACATCGTCGACCGCCCCGTCGCCGAGCATGAGGGCTTCGCCTACTCGGCCGGCATGAAGGATTTCTCCAAGGGTGGCCAGGAGCATTGGACCTACGAGAACCTCAATCACTTCATCACCGCGCCGAAGAAGTTCGTGAAGGGCACGGCGATGGGCTTTGCAGGCCTGCCGAAGGAAGAAGACCGCGCCAATGTGATCGCCTATCTGCGCACGCTGTCGGACAATCCGAAGCCGCTGCCGCAGCCGGGTGCCGCCGCCGACGCTTCCAAGCCCGCCGACGCGACCAAGCCGGCCGAGGGAACCGCTCCGGCCAAGCCCGCCGCGCCCGCCCAATAAACAATTTGTCGCAGAGACTTCCTTGGAAAAGCCGGGTTCGTCCCGGCTTTTCTGTTAGAGAAGCTGCATGGGCGGCAACAAAGGCGGCACTTGCGGTTTTCACCGGCGTCAAATGATCTAGATTGCGGGTGGGCAGAGCAATTCCAGGAAAGTGGAACCGGGTTTTCCGTCCGGAATTGCGTCGAAACAGAGCGATAGAGCGGCCATCGTTCCCATAAAACGATGAACGCTCCAGGGCTCGCGACGAGGAGAACGCATGAAGGTTGGCCGTTTCCGCACGCTTTTCGCATCGGCATTGGTGTTCGCCTTCGCCGCCAGCCTGCAGGCCGGCTTCGCCGATGAGTGGCGCACGACGTCGTCGCTGATCGGGCCTTCAAAATATGGCGAGAATTTCCAGCATTACGACTACGTCAATCCGGATGCTCCGAAGGGCGGCACCTACAACTCCGTGGTCACCGGCACCTTCGACAGCTTCAACCCCTACATCGTGCAGGGATCGCCTGCCGCGGGGCTGGTCGGTTTCGGCGGCGGACTGCTCTATGACACGCTGATGGACCAGGCCACCGACGAGGGCAGCGTCAGCCACCGGCTGGTCGCCGAGGCCTACAAATATCCGGCCGACTATTCATCCGCGACCTACCGACTCGATCCGCGAGCAAAATGGCACGACGGCCAGCCGATCACCGTCGATGACGTGGTCTGGTCGTTCAATGTGCTGAAAGCGAACGCCCCGCAATATAACCGTTATTTCGAGAGCGTCACCGACGCTGTGGCGATCTCCGACCGCGAGGTCGAATTCCATTTCAACCAGAAGGGCAACCGCGAGCTGCCCAAGATCATGGGCGATCTGGTGGTTTTGCCGAAGCACTGGTGGGAAGGCACGGATGCCAGCGGCAAGAAGCGCGACATCACCAGGCCGACGCTGGAGCCGCCGCTGGGCTCCGCCGCCTACAAGATCGCCAGCTTCAAGCCGGGCTCGGAGATCGTCTGGCAGCGCGTGCCGGATTATTGGGGCGCCAAGCTGCCGGTGAAGATCGGCCGCGAGAATTTCGACACCCAGCGCTTCACCTACATCCTTGACGACAATGCCGCCTGGCAAGCCTTCACCAAGGGTGGGCTGGACGACATCAAGCCGGAAAACAGCTCTCGGCGATGGAATACGGCGTATAATTTTCCGGCGGTGAGCGCCGGCGACGTGGTCAAGCAGGTGTTCAAGACCACCTCCCCGGAACCCATGCAGGCCTTCATACTCAACCAGAGACGACCGCTGTTCCAAGACCGCCTGGTGCGTGAGGCTCTGACGCTTCCGTTCGATTTCGAAACGATGAACCGCACGCTCTTCTACAATTCGAACACACGCACCCATAGTTATTTCCAGGGCACGGAGCTGGCGTCGAGCGGACTGCCGCAGGGCAAGGAGCTGGAGATCCTCGAAAAATACCGCGACAAGCTGCCGCCCGAGTTGTTCACGCAAGAGTTCAAACTACCAGTCTATGACTCGCCGCAGGCGGAGCGGAAATACCTGAAGCGGGCGGTCGACCTCTTTGCCCAGGCGGGCTGGGTGATCAAGGGCGGCAAGATGGTGAACGCCAAGACCGGCGAACTGTTCAAATTGGAGATCCTTGGCTGGAACGACACCGATCAAGTGATCTCCAGCCCCTGGATCGCCAATCTGCGCAAGATCGGCGTCGACGCCAATCTGCGCATGATCGACCAGACGCAGTACATCAACCGCGTCAATAATTTCGATTATGACGTCATCACTAGCCAGCTACAGCAGTCGGAATCACCAGGCAACGAGCAACGCGATTTCTGGAGTTCGAAGGCCGCCGACACGCCGGGATCGCGCAACTACTCCGGGATAAAGAATCCGGTCGTCGATGCTCTCGTGGACCGCATCATCTTCGCCACCGATCGAGACGACCTCGTCGCCGCGACCCATGCGCTCGACCGTGTCCTTCTGTGGAACTACTACGTCGTTCCGCAATACTATCGCGCGGTGATTTGGCTGGCCTACTGGAACAAGTTCGGCATGCCACAGATGCAGCCCAGTTACCGCGGCGCGGACATCGATTCCTGGTGGATCGACCCCGGGAAGGAAAAGGCGCTGGCCGCCAAGTACAAAGGCGTCAATTGATGCGGCGGCGGACTCTGCTTCCTCGCCGCGACTTCCTCGCGCTCGGCGCCGCGGCCACGGCCGCCACGTTGCTGCCGGCCCGGGCCTTTGCCGACACCCCGACCGGCGACAAGCTGCACGGCCTGTCGGCCTTCGGCGACCTCAAATACAAGCCCGACTTCACGCATTTCGACTATGTCAATGTCGATGCGCCCAAGGGCGGCACCTTCAACTTCTCGCCGCCTAACTGGGGCGCCAACCAGAGCCCGCAGACCTTCAACACGCTGAATTCGTTCGTCCCCAAGGGCGATTCCCCGCAGCGCATGGAGATGTGCTTCGATTCCTTGATGGTGCGGGCGCTCGACGAGCCGGACGCGGTCTATGGACTGATCGCCGACGGTGTCACGATTTCCGACGACCGCAACACCTTCACCTTCTCGCTGCGCCCGCAGGCGCGCTTCCATGACGGCACGCCACTCGCCGCCGACGATGTTGCCTTCACCTTCAAGCTGCTGAAAGACAAAGGGCATCCGGACTACGCGCTGTCACTGACGCATCTGGATGACGCGGTGGCGAAGGACACCCACACGGTCGAGCTCAAATTCTCCGGCAAGCAATCGGCCCGCACGATCCTCAATGTGGTCGGATTCCCTATCCTTTCGAAGGCCTTCTTTGCGGCCAACCCGTTCGATTCCTCGCAGCTCAATCCGCCGCTCGGCTCAGGCGCCTATAAGGTCGGGCGCTGGTCGGCCGGCGCCTGGATCGAATATGAGCGCGTGTTCGACTATTGGGGCAACGACCTGCCGGTCAATCGCGGCCAGAACAATTTCGGGCGTATCCGCATCGAATTCTACCAGGATCGCGCGGCCGGGTTCGAGGCTTTCAAGAAGGGCGAGATCCTCTACCGCGAGGAGTTTACGTCGCGCGTCTGGGCGACGGCCTACGACTTTCCAGCTTTTACCGCAGGCAAGGTGGTCAAGCACGAATTCCCCGCCGAAACGGTGCCTTCCATGCAGGCCACCGCGGTCAACCAGCGGCGTGAGCAGTTCAAGGATCCACGCGTGCGGCAAGCGATCGCGCTCTGCTTCGATTTCGAATGGACACGGCGCAACTTCTTCTATGGTTCCTATGAGCGCTCGCAATCCTGCTTCGAAAAATCCGACTTCCGTGCCGCGGGCATGCCGACGCCGCAGGAGCTGGCGCTGCTTGAGCCGCTGCGCGACCAGCTGCCGCCGGAGACTTTCGGCGAAGCGGTGACGCAACCGCCGTCGGACGGGTCCGGGCGGGACCGCAAGCAACTGAGCGCGGCGCTGAAACTGCTCGCCGAGGCCGGCTGGAAGCGCTCCGGCGATTTCGTGGTCAATGACAAGGGCGGGCGGCTGGCCGCCGAATTTCTGGTCGACGACGAAACTTTCGTGCAGGTCTATTCGCCCTGGATCGCCAACATGAAGGCCATCGGCATCGATGCCTCGATCCGCCTGGTGGATTCGGCGCAGTACCAGCTCAGGCAATCGACATTCGATTTCGACCTGCTCTCGGCCGCCTTCAATTTCAGCGCCACGCCGACCCGCGACGATCTGGAAATTTTCTTTCACTCGCGCAGCGCCGCAGTATCGGGCTCGCGCAACCTGTCGGGCGTTGCAAGCCCCGCAGTCGATGCGCTGATCGATGCCGTCGGCGCCGCCAAGGATCGTGAAAGCCTGACCACCGCCATGCGTGCGTTGGACCGGGCCTTGCGCGCGCGACGCGATTGGATTCCAAGTTGGTATCTGGCGAATCACCGAAGCGCCTATTGGGACATGTTCGGCTTCCCCGAACAGAAACCCGATTTCGGCTTTCCGGTCGAGGCGCTGTGGTGGTTCGACAAGGGCAAGGCGGCAAAGATTGGCAAAGCCTGACATCACTGTTCGCGCGGGCCCCGTCGCCTGATGGGCGCCTATATCCTGCGCCGCATTCTTCTCATGATCCCGACGCTGTTCGGCATCATGGCGATCTCCTTCGCGGTCATCCAGTTCGCGCCGGGCGGCCCGGTCGAGCAGGTGATTGCCCGGCTGACCAACCAGGGCGGCAACGATCGCCTCGGCAGCGGTGGCGGCGACGCCGGCGGCGGCAATTTCGACGCAGCCGGCGATGTCGGCTCGAAATATCGCGGCGCGCAGGGGCTCGATCCCGAATTCATCAAGAAGCTGGAAAAGCAGTTCGGCTTCGACAAGCCGCCGCTCGAGCGCTTCGGCATGATGCTGTGGAACTATATCCGCTTCGATTTCGGCGACAGCTATTTCCGCGACATCTCGGTGCTGAACCTGATCCTGGAGAAGATGCCCGTCTCCATATCCATCGGCCTCTGGATCACGCTTTTATCCTACCTGATCTCGATCCCGCTCGGCATCCGCAAGGCGGTGAAGGACGGCTCGACGTTCGACGTATGGACAAGCGGCGTCGTCATCGTCGGCTATGCCATTCCCGGCTTCCTGTTCGGCATCATGCTCATGGTGCTGTTCGCGGGCGGTTCGTTCTGGGACTGGTTTCCGCTGCGCGGCATCGTTTCGGACAATTGGGATCAGCTGTCCTGGCCGGGCAAGATCGCCGACTATTTCTGGCACATGACGCTGCCGCTGACGGCGCTCGTGCTCTCGGCCTTCGCAACGACCACCCTGCTCACCAAGAACTCCTTCCTCGAGGAAATCCGCAAGCAGTATGTCGTGACGGCGCGCGCCAAGGGCTTGTCGGAGCGCAAAGTGCTCTACGGCCACGTCTTCCGCAACGCCATGCTGATCGTGATCGCCGGCTTTCCCGGCGCCTTCATCTCGGCCTTCTTCACCGGCTCGCTGCTGATCGAGAACATCTTCTCGCTCGACGGCCTCGGCCTGCTTGGCTTCAAGTCGGTGATCGACCGCGACTATCCGGTGGTGTTTGCCACCCTCTACATCTTCTCGCTGCTTGGCCTGTTCGTTGGCCTTTTGTCCGACCTGATCTACACCTGGGTCGATCCGCGCATCGACTTCGAGCGGAGAGACATCTGATGGCCGAGGCCGCGATCGAAAGCGCGCCGGCGCGGCCCCGCAGGCCATTTCTGTCGCCGCTCAACCAGAGGCGGTTGCAGAATTTCAAGGCCAACAGGCGCGGCTACTGGTCGCTCTGGATCTTTTTGTTCCTGTTCGTGCTGTCGCTGTTTTCCGAGCTGATCGCCAACGACAAGCCGATCATCGCCTCCTACAAGGGCGAGATCCTGTTTCCGGTCCTGGTCGCCTATCCGGAGGAGAAGTTCGGCGGTTTCTATGCCGTCACCGATTATCGCGATCCGGTGATCCAGGACGAGATCAACTCCAATGGCTGGATGATCTGGCCGCCGGTCCGTTATTCCTATCAGACGGTCAACAACGCCATTCCGGAACCGGCGCCGGCAAAGCCGTCCTGGTTTTACGACAAGAAGACCCGCTGCAGCCAGTATCCGCAAGGCGAGGCCGATGCTAACTGCACCGTCGGCAACTGGAACTGGCTGGGCACCGACGACCAGGCCCGCGACGTGCTGGCGCGGGTGCTCTATGGCTTCCGCATCTCGGTTCTGTTCGGCCTGATTCTGACGCTTGGCTCCTCGCTGATCGGCGTCGCGGCCGGCGCGGTGCAAGGCTATTTCGGCGGTTGGACCGACCTTCTCTTCCAGCGCTTCATCGAGATCTGGTCGGCGATCCCGGTGCTCTATCTGCTGCTCATCATTTCCGCCATCCTGCCGCCCGGCTTCTTCATCCTGCTCGGCCTGCTGCTGTTGTTTTCATGGGTGGCGCTGGTCGGAGTGGTGCGGGCCGAATTCCTGCGCGCGCGCAACTTCGAATATGTCAACGCGGCGCGCGCGCTTGGCGTGCCGAACCTCACCATCATGTTCCGCCACCTGTTGCCGAACGCCATGGTGGCGACGCTGACCTTCCTGCCCTTCCTTCTCTCGGGCTCAATCTCGACGCTGACCTCGCTCGACTACCTCGGCTTCGGCCTGCCGCCCGGCTCGGCCTCGCTCGGTGAATTGCTGAAACAGGCGCAGCGCAACCTCAACGCCCCCTGGCTCGGCATCTCCGGCTTCATCGTGATCTCGCTGATGCTGTCCCTGCTGGTCTTCATCGGCGAGGCGACGCGCGACGCCTTCGATCCGCGCAAGACGTTCAAATGAGCCAAGCCCTGCTTTCCGTCCAGGACCTGAGCGTCGCCTTCACGCAGGGCGGCAAGCAGGAGATCGCCGTCGACCATATCTCATTCGACATCGCCAAGGGCGAGACGCTCGCCCTGGTCGGCGAATCCGGCTCCGGGAAATCGGTCTCGGCGCTGTCGGTGCTGAAGCTCCTGCCCTATCCGGCCGCCAGTCATCCGTCGGGCAAGATCCTGTTCGGCGGCGCCGATTTGCTCGCCATGAACGAGAAGGCGTTGCGCAGCGTGCGCGGCAACAAGATCACTATGATCTTCCAGGAGCCGATGACCTCGCTCAACCCGCTGCACACGATCGAGCAGCAGATCGTCGAGGTGCTGCAACTGCATCAGGGCCTGCGCGACGCACCGGCGCGCGCGCGCACGCTGGAGCTGCTCACTGAGGTCGGCATCCGCGATCCGCAGAAACGCCTCGACGCCTATCCGCACCAGCTCTCCGGCGGCCAGCGCCAGCGCGTCATGATCGCCATGGCCTTGGCCAACGAGCCGGAGCTTTTGATCGCCGACGAGCCGACGACCGCGCTCGACGTCACCGTGCAGGCGCAAATCCTGGAACTGCTGGCCAAGCTGAAGAGCCGCAAGGGCATGTCGCTCCTGTTCATCACGCACGATCTCGGCATCGTGCGCAGGATCGCCGACCGCGTCTGCGTCATGACCAAGGGCAAGATCGTCGAGAGCGGCCCGACCAAGGAAATCTTCACCAACCCGCAGCACGACTACACCAAGCATCTGCTCGCCGCCGAGCCGAAGGGCAAGCCGCCCGCAGCCAACCCGGGCGCCAAATCCGTCATGACGGGCAAGGACATCAAGGTCTGGTTCCCCATCAAGAAGGGTTTCTTCCGCAACACGGTCGACCACGTAAAGGCCGTGGACGGCATCGACGTCACGGTTCGGGCCGGCCAGACGCTGGGCGTGGTCGGCGAATCCGGCTCGGGCAAGACGACGCTGGGCTTGGCGCTCGCGCGGATGATCTCCTCGACCGGCACGATCAATTTCAACGGACGCGACATCAACCAGCTCTCCTTCGGCGCCATGCGGCCGCTGCGACGCGAATTGCAGATCGTCTTCCAGGATCCGTTCGGATCGCTCAGCCCGCGCCTCTCGGTCTCCGAGATCATCGAGGAAGGGCTGAAGATCCACGAGCCGAAACTCTCGGCCGACCAGCGCGACGACAAGGTGGTCGCCGTGCTGAAGGAAGTCGGCCTCGATCCCGCAACGCGCCACCGCTACCCGCACGAGTTTTCCGGAGGCCAGCGCCAGCGCGTCGCCATCGCCCGCGCCATGGTGCTCAACCCGCGCTTCGTCATGCTCGACGAGCCGACTTCGGCGCTCGACATGAGCGTGCAGGCGCAGGTGGTCGACCTTTTGCGCAGCCTTCAGGCCAAGCACAATCTCGCCTATCTCTTCATCAGCCACGACCTCAAGGTCGTCCGCGCCCTTGCCAATGACGTCATCGTCATGCGCAATGGCCAGATCGTCGAGGCGGGACCTTCCGAGCAGATTTTCAGCAACCCGCAAACCGACTATACGCGGGCGCTGATGGCGGCGGCCTTCAAGATCGAGACCGCACCGACCGGCGTGGTCAGCGAGTAACCCGACCCGCACTGGAGAAACAGGGAAGAAAAATCCGAGAATGGAAAAAGGCAAAATCCTGCTTGCCCTCACGGGCATCCACCCGCAGCGCTGGCACGAACTGCTCTCGGCCGAGCGCGAGGTCGTGCTGGAGCCGAACGGCGCCGACGATCCGTCGATCACCTATGCGGTGGTGTGGAAGCAGAAGCCCAACCTTCTCAAATCGCTTCCCAATCTGCGCGCCATCTTCTCGATCGGCGCCGGCGTCGACCACATCTTTGCCGATCCCGGCCTGCCCGACGTGCCGATCGTTAAGGTCGTCGCCGACAATCTTACCCAGCACATGATGGAATATGTCGTCTGGCGCGTGCTCGACCATCATCGTCAGGCCTCGCTTTACCGGGCCCAGCAGCAGAAGAAGATCTGGCACGAGCCGCCGCAACGGGTAGCCGGCGACGTCTCCGTCGGCATCATGGGGCTTGGCAGTCTCGGCCGCGCCGCGGCTTCGGCGTTGTTGTCGCTCGGCTTCGCCGTCAACGGATGGTCGCGCAGCGAACGGCCGATGAAGGGCATTTCGACCTATGCCGGCGAGGCGGGGCTGATCCCGTTCCTCAACGCCACCGATATCCTGGTCGTGCTCTTGCCGCTCACGCCGCAGACCCAAGGCATCGTCAATTACGGGCTGCTCAAGGAACTGCGCCGGCGCAACGGCCTTGGCGGCGCCGTGCTGATCAATGCCGGGCGCGGGCGTCTGCAGAAGGATGCCGACATCGTGCGCGCGCTGGAGGACGGCACGCTGAAGGAAGCGAGCCTCGACGTGTTCGAGGTCGAGCCGCTGCCGAAGACCAGCCCGCTGTGGAGCCATCCGAAAGTGTTCGTCACGCCGCATGCGGCGGCGACGTCGGATCCGGCTCATCTGGTGCCGATCATGCTGCGCCAGATGGCAGCCTTCGAGCGCGGCGAGAAGCTCGAGAACCTGGTCGACCGCGAGGCGGGGTATTAGAGCATGATGCCGCAAAGTGCAGCGGTTTTCGGGTGACATCTATCTCTTTGATTTTAGAGATCAAACAAGAAAGGTCGGCGAAAAATCCGGCGATCCGGTCGGTTGCAGGCGGGTCGCAAATTCTCAGGAAGGCTTCGAGCCGGGCAGCCCGAGCGTCTCCTTCTTCTTCGGCTTGCCGCAGTCGCGGCGTTCGATCGAGCGGTTCATGGCGTCGATCTCGCCGCTCGCCTTGTTGCTGGCGCGCTGCGCCTTGGAGCGCGTGTCAGGTATGAACGGGCCGAAGCCCATCGCCGGATTGGAGAAGCTCGGCTTGGCGGTGACGGGCAGATTGTTCTGCCGCGCCAGTTGATTGCGCTGCGCCAGTAATTGGTCGCAAGGCACATCGTCATATTGCAATGAGGATTGGACATCCTCGTCCTGACGCTCGGCCATCGACGTGCCGCCGACACAGCCGGCGACCGTCAGGCAAGATGCCAATGCAACCATGGTCCAGCGCATGGATATCTCCTCATGGTATCCGCCCCGCGCAACCCGGACCATGCCATTCAGGCTTTTTCGCAGCAAGGCCGACCTCATGCCGTTGCCGGATTCCCCATCTCGGCGGCCGCGGGCACGCCGGCCAGGATGGCCAGACCTTCGACCGGATCACGCCGGTCGTGCCGGATAACCATGCTTTCCAGCGACAGGACTGCAAGCCCGTTGGCGCAAAGCAGGCGCCGCGCATAGGCCTCGGAATGGGCATAACGCCGTGACGGCAAAAGGGCGAAATCCTCGCCGCCGGCAAGCGTCTCGAGCGAAAAGGCGAACAGGCCATCCTCGGCAAGCATGTTCGCGACCGCGCCGACAATGCGTTCGAGCGCGCCAAGATAGATGAACACGTCGGCTGCGACCACGAGGTCAGCCCTGTCACCTGTGTAAAAGAAATGCTGGAGGTCGGCCTTGGCCAGCCGGTCATAGATGCCCTTGGCCTTCGCCTTCTTCAGCATGCCGGCCGAGATGTCGTAGCCCTCCAGTCGGTCGGCGAGCGGCCGCAGCCTTTCGCCCATCAGGCCGGTGCCGCAGCCGAGGTCGAGCGCCAGCCGGAACCGGAAGGGCCTTGCCTTGCGGATGGCGCGCTCAAGAAAATCCGGCAGCCCGTAGCCGAGTTTTTGGACAAGCGAGTCCTCGAAACTGTCGGCATAGTGATCGAACAAGGTCTCGACGAAGGCGCTGGGCGGCGCCGCTGCGGCCGGCGCCTTGCCGATCAGTTGAAGCTTGAGCGCCGCGCCAAGGCGATCCGCGGGGTCCAGCTTCACCGCCATGGCCCAGGCCTGCGCGGCCTGGTCGAGCAGGTTAGCCGCCTCCTGCATCTCGCCGAGGCGAAACCAGCCCGCGGCCCATTGCGGCGCCAGTTCCATCGCGCCGAGCAAAAGTTCGGCCGCCTGCGCCGGCTCGCCCGAGGCGAGCAGCATCTCGGCGAAATCGGCGCGACGGTCGGCGTTAAAATCGCCCGACGAGGCCTGGAGCGGTTTCATCTTTTGAAGAATCCCACCGGCGAGGCGGAGCCGGCAAGGGGCTGTAGGACGAGTCAGCAGTCTCTTGCAACAGGCTTCCCGCGCGGAATTTAGCCACTATGTTCAAAGCCATGCGCGCCAGCGACCTGCTCAAGCCCCGGCCGGAGGGCCTCTACTGCCCGCCCGGCGATTTCTTCATCGATCCGGTGCGGCCCGTCGGGCGGGCGCTGATCACGCATGGCCATTCCGACCATGCGCGCTCCGGCCACCGCTCGGTGCTGGCCACGCAAGAGACGCTCGACATCATGGGGCTGCGTTATGGCGAGGATTTCGCCGGAACGACGCAGGCCGCTGCGCTCGGCGAAACACTCGACATCAACGGCGTCGCCGTCACCTTCCATCCGGCCGGGCATGTGCTGGGCTCGGCGCAGATCTGCGTCGAGCATGGGGGCATGCGCATCGTCGCCTCCGGCGACTACAAGCGTCAGAACGATGCCACCTGCCTGCCGTTCGAGCCCATCCGGTGCGATGTCTTCATCACCGAAGCGACCTTCGGCCTGCCGGTGTTCCGCCATCCGCCGGACCATGAGGAGATCGCGCGCGTGCTCAGATCGGCGGCGCAATTTCCCGAACGCTCGCATCTGATCGGCGCCTACGCGCTCGGCAAGGCGCAGCGCGTGATGCGGCTGTTGCGCGACGCCGGCTATGACAGTCCGATCTATATCCATGGCGCGCTGGCGAAGCTCAGCGAATATTATCAAAGCCAGGGCATCGATCTTGGGCAGCTCGAGCCAGCGACTGTTGAAAGCCGCGGCAAGGCCGATTTTGCCGGCGCCATCGTCGTCGGGCCGCCGTCGGCCTTCGCCGACCGCTGGGCGCGGCGTTTTCCCGACCCGATCTCCTGCTTCGCCTCGGGCTGGATGCGCATCCGCCAGCGCGCCAAGCAAGGCGGCGTCGAGCTGCCGCTGATCATTTCCGACCACGCCGATTGGGACGAGCTGATCATCACGATCAAGGAAACCGGCGCGGAGGAAATCTGGGTCACGCATGGCCGCGAGGAGGCGCTGGTGCGCTGGTGCGAACTGGAGGGCATCGCGGCGCGGCCGCTGCATCTCGTTGGCTATGAGGACGAGGGCGATTGATGGCGATTCTTGATGCGGGAATTGGCAACGCCGCGCCGGAACGCCAAGTCCCGCGAGCTGCGTGCCCATGAACCGCTTCGCCGAGCTCCTCGACCGTCTCGTGCTGACACCGTCGCGCAACGGCAAGCTGACGCTGCTGACCGACTATTTCCGCAGCGTCGAGGATCCCGATCGCGGGCTGGCGCTGGCGGCGATCACGGGCGATCTCAACATCGCGGCGGTGAAGCCGGCGATGCTGCGCGCGCTGGTGGTGGAGCGCATGGACCCGGTGCTGTTCGGTTATTCCTACGACTATGTCGGCGACCTCGCCGAGACCGTGTCGCTGGTCTGGCCGCAACCACAAGGGCACATCCCCAATCATGTGCCGACGCTTGCCGAGGTGGTCGGTAGGCTGCAGGCGGCAAGCCGCTCCGACGGTCCCAGGGTGCTGGCGCGGCTGCTCGACGACGCCAGCATCTCGGCGCGCTTCGCCATTATCAAGCTGGTGACCGGCGGCTTGCGCATCGGCGTGTCTGCGCGACTTGCAAAGCAGGCGCTGGCCGACCTCGGCCAAGTCGACGTCGCCGAGATCGAGGAGCTCTGGCACGGTCTGGCGCCGCCTTACACCCAGCTGTTCGCTTGGCTGGAGGGCCGGGCGGAAAAGCCGAGGAGCGCAGCGCTCGCGCTGTTCCGGCCGGTGATGCTTTCCAACGCCGTCGACGATGGCGACCTCGAAAAGCTCGACCCGGCCGATTATGGGGCGGAATGGAAGTGGGACGGCATCCGCGTGCAGGCGGTGTGCGAAGGCGGTGTGCGCCGGCTCTATTCGCGCACCGGGGACGACGTGTCGGGCGCCTTCCCGGACCTTGCCGCCGCCATGAATTTCGAGGCGGCGCTGGACGGCGAGCTGCTGGTCGGGGATCCGCGCGAGGCGACCGGAACCTTTTCCGATCTGCAGCAGCGACTGAACCGCAAGAGCGTGTCGCCAAAAATCCAGCAGCAATATCCGGCCTTCATGCGCTGCTACGACGCGCTGCAGATCGACGGCGAGGACCTGCGCGCGCTACCCTTCGCCGATCGCCGCAAGCGGCTCGATGCTTTCGTCAAAACCCTCGACCCGAGCCGCTTCGATCTCTCGCCGCTGGTCGCGTTTTCCGACTGGGAGACGCTGGAGCGGCTGCGCCAGGCGCCGCCGCATCCAATCATCGAAGGGGTGATGCTGAAGCGCTGGGATTCGCCCTACCTTGCCGGCCGGCCGAAGGGCCCTTGGTTCAAGTGGAAGCGCGATCCGCACACCATCGACGCGGTGCTGATGTATGCGCAGCGCGGCCACGGCAAGCGTTCGAGCTTCTATTCCGACTACACGTTCGGCGTCTGGTCCGGCCCGGAGGGATCGGAAGAGCTGGTGCCGGTCGGCAAGGCCTATTTCGGCTTCACCGACGAGGAGCTGAGAGAGATCGACAAATATGTGCGCGACAACACGATCGAGCGTTTCGGCCCGGTGCGCTCGGTGCGCGCCGACCGCAGGAACGGCCTGGTGCTGGAGGTGGCGTTCGAAGGCCTCAACCGCTCGACCCGCCACAAATCGGGCGTGGCGATGCGCTTTCCCCGCATCTCACGGCTGCGCTGGGACAAGCCGGCGGCGGAAGCCGACCGCATCGAGACGCTGCAGGCGTTGCTGGATAGTTAGGAAATCGGCGCCGGCGCTACACCCCACCCGCGCCTGCGGCGCGACCTCCCGATCAAGGGTAGGTAGGGGTTGGCGCCATGTCCTACCTCCCTTGATGGGAGCTCGGCGCGAAGGGTGGAGTGCTGCGCTTGCGTGGACAGGTACAACGACGCAATCACTCCGCGATCGACACGCGGATCTCGTAAATATCGACCGACTTGCCCTTCTGGTCGAAGTCGGAATTGACGGCGATGGTGCCGGCGGCCCCCGGATGCTTGTTCGGGAACTGCACGTCGAACAGATATTCGTTCCGCTCGTGACCGACCGCGTAGCGCTTGCGGCCGCAATCGCCGAGATCGCCGAAATTGCAGTCGATCGAGATCTGCGTCTCCTTGCCTTCTTCCGAACGGGCGACGATGTCGAACATGGCATGCTTGCCGGCAAGCTTCTCCAGCACGCCCTGGCCGACATCGAAGGCAATGGCCGAACCGGACGCGCCCGAGCGGATGCGCAGGAACTGGCCGGTGTCGTCCTTCATCACCTCGGCGGCGGCGTCGGACGGCGCGCTGACATGGGTCGGGTCGGCGGGCGAGAAGACGTTGATCCAGTTCTTCGACTGGTCCGCCTCGCCCGGCTTCTGCGGCGAACCTGGCTCGGCCGGCTGCGAGGAATCCTCGTCGTCCAACGTCGGCGTCGGTTCCGGCGGGCCGGTATTGAGCTCGGCCGCGGTCTTGAAGACACCGGTCTGCTTGGCGAAATAGAGGCCGATGCCGGCGGCCGCGAGCAATGTCGCGACGACGAAGATCGCGGTCAGCGGCAAGCGCCGGCCCCTGATCCGCCGCTCGTCCCGGTCAGGCGCGACCTGGGCGCCGTTGCCGACGGGAGCGCCCGGCGAATCATCGAGCGAGGGCGCATCGGGAAGCGCTGTCTCATCCGGCATTATGTCGGGCACGCGCGGCAGCACGCGCGAGCGCGGCCGGTCCGAAGCATCGGGCTGTACCGGGCCGTCGACGGTGATCGAGGGGGAGGGTGCTGATTGCGACGGCGGTAGCGGCGCATCGACCGCCGGCGCGGCCGATTCGGCTGGCGCTTCGACGCGGGGATCCGGCGCGCCATGGCCGGCGGGCGCGACGTTTTCCGGCGGCAGCGTCACCTCTGGCACGGCCGGCAGGAACTCCGATTCGATCTCGGTGATCTTGGCCTGGACTGCCTTTCGGCGGCTGATGGCGGCCTCGACCGTGACGTTCGGATTGGCTTGCAGGACGCGGTCGAGCGCGGCAAAGGCCGATCGATAGACCTTCTCTCGGAACGCACGGTCCTCGGCATTGCCTTTCTCGAAGGCATTCCGGATCGCTTTCTCGATGGGGTCCAAGCGAGCTCCTCTGCGCGTTCGCTCCCGGTTGTCTGATCGTTGCCCGCGGACGACCAATCAATCAACGGCGAGCGGCTGCCTTGCCGGCCAAAGCCATTTCGGCATTTTTTGTTGAAGAATCAACATTTTTCGTCACCGCCGGCACGACCGCGCCGGCCAGCCGGGCACAAAGGACGGCCGGCCCGCACGTCGCCACGGGCCGCGACCGCGCCCATCGCGCGGTAACCGTAGATCGGAATTGCCGCCGGCAAGACCGGAATTCAGCGCTGCCCATCTTGAATTAGCGAGCGGTTGAGTCTATCACCCAGCCCATTCTGGAAGCTCAGCGCTTCCCGGGCCGCTTTAGCTCAGTTGGTAGAGCACATCATTCGTAATGATGGGGTCGCGTGTTCGAGTCACGCAAGCGGCACCAATATTTCTCAAGGCTTTGCGGGTTTCAGCGGCTAGAGCGAAAAAACGCCTGCCAACAGCCTGCCAACTATTTCCGGCCCTCATTTGTTCGCCTTTTTCAACATCTCAAAAGGCTTTCGGCTGGACACCTCAACGGCGCCCTAGAGCGATAGCTTTGCCCGCGCCGGCTGATTTAATCAATTTCTCCCATGTCATGATGTTCCATTAGCAGCAGCTTGACGAAGCCAAAGGCCGCACCAGACTCTCCTACATGTGCAGCACGCACTAGGATATTTGCCGCCAGACATGCTGCGGCTTGCTCTGGTTGGCTTGGAGGAGACCAGAGATGAAAACGACTGTTTCGATTCCTCTCACAAGACGGGGCGTCGTCGCTGTGCTGGCGGCAGCAGCCGCGTCGACGGCTATATTGCCCGCTGAAGCGCTCGCTCAGACCAAGCAGACCACGGAGAAAAGTCTGTATGAGCGGCTGGGTGGCGTGTTTGCCATCGCGGCCGTGGTAGATTACTTCAGCGACGCCGTCGTGAAGAACCCAATTGTCGGCCAAAAATCCAAGAACCCGCAGCTACGGGAATGGCACACCAAGAACCTCGAACGGCTGCCCGGCCTCAAGTTTATGCGCACGCTTTGGGTCTGCGATGTTTCGGGCGGCCCCTTTAAGTTTGTGGCCACCAAGCCGGGTTCGACTCCGCTCGGCCTTGAGGAAGCCCACCGCCGCCTCAAAATCTCTCCTGCGGAATTTGATGAGGTCGCAGCCGAGCTCGGGCGCACCCTGGACCACTTCAAGGTTCCGAAGCCCGAGAAGGACGAGGTATTGGCAGCCTTCGCCGCGCACAAAGACGAGGTTACTGCCGGCTACCGCGAAAAGGGCTGAAGCCGCGGCCCCAGGCTCGTGTATGTACTTCAGGAAGTGAGATAGCGCGAGCAGCGGACAGACTTTTCGGATAAAGTTCTCTCACTGATCACCCGTGGGCGCTAAGATGTTAACCTCTGACCTGACTCAATTTATCGAGCAAAATCATCTGGCTTTGGACGCCTTCGCGAAGGGCGATTCTGAACCACTGAAACATCTCTACTCGCGACAGGATGACGTTATTATCGCCAATCCGTTCGGGCCCCCGGCGAAGGGCTGGGAAAATGCCGCCGCCACCATGGATGGGGCCGCCACCCATTACCGGGACGGCCAAGCAACTGGCTTTGAGCGTATCTCCGAGTATGCGACGGCGGATTTAGGCTACATAATCGAGATCGAGCGATACCGATCCAAAGTCGGCGGGAGCAACAAATTGGTGCCCCTAGCGCTTCGGGTCACTACCATTTTCCGACGTGAAGAAGGCGCGTGGAGGATCATCCTTCGTCATGCCGATCCGATAACCTCAACCCGCCCGCCCGCTTCCCTAGTCTCAGAATAGAAGGAGCTTTACGGCGCGACGCTTGCCCCATTCGTCACGCCTCACAGCGGCGCCCGCGAGCGCCGCCGCCATGGTCTCGGGGCTGTCAAAACAGCGGCGCCAGCAATCGGCAGGCCGCTTGCAAGCCGATCGGCAAAAGCGAGCCGCTTGTGCAGGCCAAGCCCACGCCGAGCACGGCGCCGTAGGCGTAGGCCATGCCGTGGACGATGCGATCAAGAGTTTTCATTCTGCAATTCTCCCAAAAGTTCGGCGTAGGAATCGGCGAGGGCTCGGGCCGTTTTCGCCTGAAGCTTCGCCCGGTGAAGGGGTTGCCAGTAGCCGGCGCCCATCGCTTGCTTGTGCTCGCGGGCGAAGGCTAAGTCGGCCTCTAGCGCGGCATGTTCTTTGGCAACGATGGCCTCGGCCGCCGCCGCCTTACGCTCGGCGGCGGCGTGCAATTCTGAAAGGGTTGTCACTTTTTCCGGCGCCTCATGATGATGTCGAAGCCGAGCGTTTGAGCCACGGCGACCAGGCAACCAAGGGTCGGTTCCCTCAAGCCACCATGCCAGGCGTAAAAGGAATTCATGCAAACGCCCGATTTCAACTCCATCACCGCCACCGGCATGGCGATGCGCTGGCGCTCGGCCTGCAAAGCGGACATCGCCCGGCATTGCTGGCTAAGGTCAAATTCATCGATCAACGAAAGGTCTTCGGCCGCGTTCATTGGTTCCCCGCATCAGTTTGGAAGTAAGCCCGCCTCGCGGGCCACCTCGACCGAGACCGTCAAGACGTGGAGCGGGCCGGCGGGTGACAGGTCCGCGTGAGCTAGGGAAATCCAGCCCTCGCGGCCCGTATCGTTGTCACGGACCAGGGCGGCCCGTTCGTAGGCGTCAAGCACCTTGACGGTGCGCGTATAGACCTCGGCGCCCACGCTCATGACTTGGCCTCTTCGCGCGTCTTGGTGCGCTCTTTGGAGGTCACGAACTTTTCCACCGTCTCGGCCCGGTAAAGGATACGGCCCTGTTTCTTGACATAGCCGGGGCCGGTGCCGAGCACCCGCCAGCGGGCGAGCGTGGCTTTGCTCACCCGCAAGATGCTGGCGACGTCATCGCCAGTGAGAAGCGCGTCGCCGTTAGCGGCTACAGCGGCCAGGGCGGCGTCGCCGGGCTGACCGAGCGAAAGCGCGAACGCCTCGGCCTTCGCGGTCAAATCCGCAACCGCCTTTTCCGCCACCGCCAGCGCCCGGCGGGCGCCGGTCGCTGCGATTTGGAGGTCGCGAGCAAATTCAATCCCGGTCATTGCGGTTCACCTCAAGCCGGGGTGAAATCGTCGTCGTCTTCGTCAACGCCGAAGACATCGTCGGCACCGGCGCCGCGCTCGGCGTCACCGTCCGGGTCGGTATCGAGGATTTCGCCGGTTTCCTCGTCGTGCGGGATCTCTTCCGCCTCGGCGTCGATGACCTGGCCGGCAACCGGGGCCTTGTCCTTCGGCTTCTCGGCTTCCTTCGCCGCTGACATCGCGGCATGCACTCCCCGAGGCCGGCCGGCGGGCTTCGCCTTCGGCGCCACCGTCTCGGCCGCTACTGCCGGCGTCTCGGCCGCTGCCGGGGTGATGTCCCGCATTTCCATGAGGTCCGCGACCTCGTCGGCGCTCGGCATGCCGTTGAGAATGTGCGGGGCGTAGAGACGGCCGAAGAACGCGGCGGCGCGGTACATCAGCATAAGGTCGGGCATCGTCACCCACTTCGAACCGGGGCGGAAATACCAGCCTTCGGCTACCGCCATGGCGATGGACACGGTCGGCCCTTCAAGCGTTTCGCCGGTGGCCTTCTCGACCGCGTAAGCGGTGCACTCGATATTGATGACCTTGGCCTTGACCTTCTCTTTCGTGCGATTGCCCTTCGGACCGGCCCATCGCTCATAAGTTACCTCTTGCTCGCCGAGCTTCACTTTGCGGAAGCGGATCGGCGAAAACAGGCCGCAAGAGTTGAGGGCACCGATAACGAATTGCGAGGCCCACGAAGGCCGGCCCTCGATCACGTTGAGGTTCTGCATAACCATGATGGGCGGAATCCCCATCCGGTTCGCCATGTCGAGGGCGATCAGGGCGTTACCCATGTTGCCCTCACCCTGATAGTTCGCGGGCACAAGGTTGGAGCTTGTCAGCGCCTTACAAAGCCGCTGGCCGGCGGTGAAATCGGCTTCACTGGAGAACACGGAAACGGTGCGGTGCGCCTGGGGCGAAGCCACGGCAACGGCGGTTGAATTCGTCATAGTCAATTGCCTTTCTTTGGCTTCGGCTTCGAAAGCCGAAGGTTGCGATAAGAGGTTGCGGGGTAGGTGACGGTCGACGCTTCGCGGTGCACGGTGCTGGCGGAAAGCTTCCAGCCGCCGCCGAACACGGTTTCCGTGTCTTTGATGAAATCGAGCAATTCCGCCGAGGTGCGTTCCTTGTCTTCCTTGGCGTTTTTGAACGCGATGTCGGCGGCGTACTTCGCGGCGAAAAGTTCCTGCAGCTTCGCCGGGTCAAGCTCGGGCTCTTCGCCAGGCAGGTCGAGGTTGAAGGACTTCGCCACCGTGGCATGCCGGTAAAGCGTGCGGATGGTTTCATAATCGGCGAGGTAGTCAGCCGCGGGGGCTTCGCCGCGCTTCACTCGGCCGTGCATGTCTTCAACGCGGCTGATGATTTCCGCGATCACCTCGGCGTCACGCTCGCGTCGGAACGCCTTGACAGTGTTGCCGCCGATAAGGCCGGCCACAACGCCCCACATAAAGCCGGTGACGGCAAGCTGATGCTGCACTTGAAACTCGATGTGCGGCGGGGCTTCGTCTTCTGACCAGTCTTTGCCGGCCACGAACAGGTCGACGTTCTTGATCTCAAGCACGCCGTACCCAAGTTCGGGCCTCGCGGGATCCGTGATGATGTAGTCGGGCGAAGCCCCCATGCCGGCCACGGTCTTGGACCTGGCGTAGAGGAAGGGGTGAGCGTCTACGATTTCCCATCCGTTGTCGGCGCACACGCCGAGGGCGATTGCATTTTGCAAACGCTTACCCCAAAGCATACGCTCGGTTTCTTCGAACTCGACCGTGATGTTCCCCGCCATCCGGTGGAACATGTCAAACGGCGTCATGTAGGGTGAGCACCCGAAGAGCGCCGCCGCGCTAGTCGCGGTGATGTCCGGCTTGCGGAGTTTGTGCCAGGTGCTTTCTTTGCGCGGCCAACACCATTCGGCCTCGGCGGAATATGGCGCCTTGCTCATGCGCGCACCTCGGCGAGCGCCGCCGCTTCGATGATGGCGCGATAAGTGCGCCAGCGGCCGGCGTGGTATACTCCGAGTGTTCCGATTTGTTGGCCGGTGAGGGTAAGCATGAGGCCCGGAACTTCAATCCATGCCTCGTCGACCCGCACTTCCGTGCCGGCGACACGGACCTCGGCCAGCAATGTTCCGAGCGGGATCAGGGTTCCGATGGTGAGGTCGTAGTCGGCGGCGCCGCGCTCGATATGGCCGTCGATGGCGGCGGGGCCTTCCCATTCCGCGACAAGGTGGTTCGCGTCTTCAAGACCGCCGCTTAGCCACTGGCCGAATTTATCGAAGGCGCCGATACCCTCGGCTACAAACCATGCCAGGCGGCCCAGGATATCGCGCGCCGGCCCGTCTTCACCTTCCCGATAAGGGCGCAACGGCCCGACCTTTTTGCCGCCTTGGGAGCGATAAACCCCGCCTGTAGAAACCAACATGTACCCCGAATCCTTCGTTTGCGTTTTGCCAACTGTTTGTAATATGCAAACACGCTATCGAGGCCGTCAATCGGGAAAGTGCGACAGATTGATAGAATTTGAGATTATCAACCGGACGTGCGCTGTATCAGGCCGTCGCGGGCTTCATCATCACAATGGGCGCGTACCACTCGACCTCGCCTTCGGTCACGTCCGGCGTGCCCATGATGCCGAAGAGAAGGTGCGTACCTGGCGAGTAGCCCCGGCGGACAAGCCGAAGCATGATGTCGCCGCCCTTGAGGCCTACCACGCATCCCCGGCCGATCATCTTGTCGTCGGCCTCGCGCCTCGGGCCAGACACCACTATCCAGCCGTCCAGAACGTCCATTTTGCTTTGCGGCGTCCGCCACTGGAAAGCGCTGGAACCGGGCTCAACGTTCGTTCCCACGTCAACCATGCGCTTGCGGCGCCCGGACGAGTCGGGGATCACATGGGAGCTTTCATCAATCCAGCCCTCAAAGGGCAGCATTTGGGGCGTGACATCATCGCCGGCCCGGATGCCGTCAACGCGAACTCCGAAACGTTCCATGACCTCGGTCGCGGTAACGCCCAAGATGCGGGCCATATCGGCGGCGGCGGTAAGAGTGAGTTTGCGCTTGCCGGCCAAAAGCAAGCTCATGCTCGATTTATCGATACCAAGCATACGGCCAAGGCCGGATTGCGAAAGCCGGTGCTCTTCAAGCTTGCGGCGAAACCAGTCGACGTCGGGCTTCGTCATTACGCTCAACACTCCCCTCATGCACTTAACGAATCAAGTCCGTATCAGCCTTGTTAACAAATAGCAAACGGTATCAGCAATGAAAGTTAACACGCCTTTGCAATATGTCACTCTTTTGTTTGCAAACGGAAAACGCGCGGACCTCGCCCGGTTACTCAGCCTAAGCCCTTCCACAATCGCCGGATGGGATAACGCGAAGCGCCGGCCGCCGGGGATGGCGGGCACTGTTCCGGCCGCATATGTGCCAAAACTGCTTAAGATCGCGGTAAAAAGGGGGCTCACGGTGGACCTAGCGAAATTGCTTCCGAGTTGATCTTTTTAATGGGGCCATTTTGGGGCCTTGCGTTCCGGCGGGGAACATGGTTTGCATTTTGTCAACGATTATCGGATTATATCAATCGTGACACGAGTCGCCGGCCCTGGGGATTTTGTTTGTGAAGTGTGCGGCGGCGCCGCGAGCTTCGGTTACAACGTCAAACTTTTGGCTGGCCGCCTCGGGAATTGGCGATGCTACGCGCATCGCGTTGACGAAATGCAAACGGTGCGCAAGGCCGAGCCGGTGGACCCCCCGGCGCCGAAGCCCCCGGCACCCGAACCGCAACAAGGGGACTTGTTTTAGCATGAAGAACCGAACGGAATTTCTGGACGGCCGGGTCGTCCTACTCGGCGGCGATTGCTTCGCCCGCCTTGACGATATCCCCGAGGGCTCGGTCGACGCGGTATGCTGCGACCCGCCCTACCACCTCACCTCGATTGTGGCCCGCTTCGGCGCCGAAGACGCGGCGCCGTCCGAGCCGAAGGAAGGCAGCGCGGGCGTGTTTGCCAGGTCTAGCGCTGGCTTCATGGGCAAGACATGGGACGGCGGCGATATCGCCTTCCGTTCGGACCTATGGGCAAAGGTGCTTCGCGTGCTGAAACCTGGCGGCTACTTGGTGGCCTTCTCGGGCACCCGGACTTATCACGACATGGCGTCCGCCATCGCTCGCGCCGGCTTCGAAGTCCGCGACAACATTCTCAACATGCTCGCCAGTGACACCCCCGTTGTGCGGTTCCTCGAAACCCTTTCGTCGGCCCAGGTTGAAGCGTTCTTCCGCTGCATCGAAGACAGCCAATTCGGCGGGATGCTGGCATGGTGCTACGGAACCGGCTTCCCGAAGAACCATAGCGTTTCAAAGGGCATTGACGACCATCTGTTCCGGCAATGGCTGGACGAACGGGCCGAGGTGCGCGCCAGGTACGACCGGCTTATCAAATGGGCGAAGAGCCGGGACAAGCGCAAGGTGTCCAAAGGCTTGCGCGGCCGGATCGACAAGGCGTTCCGCCGCAAGGGCGGTTTCCTCGGCCATTTCCTTGGCACTGAAACCCTTGTCAACGATATGCGCAACAGCGCGCTTCTCAGCGCCGGGAAGGGCGAAGAGCGTCCCGCCTATGAGCGCGATATCTATTCGCACGGGACGCCCGAGGCCGCCGAATGGGATGGATGGGGCACCGCGCTTAAACCGGCATGGGAACCGATATGCCTGGCCCGCAAGCCGATGATTGGCACCGTAGCGGAAAACACCCTGGCCCACGGAACCGGCGGCATCAACGTGGACGCTTGCCGCATTGACGCCGAGAAGCCCACGGGATGGGGCGGCAAGGCCGGCGGCGGCAACACATGGAACGAGTCGAATTCCGGCCTCGGGAAAGAGGGCGAGGCCCGCCCGGTCGACGGCCGCTACCCGGCCAATATCCTGCACGATGGCAGCGCGGAAGTTGTGGCCGCGTTCCCCGATGCGTCGGGCCAGAAGGGCGCCGTAGGCCCCGAGCATGGCGAGCGGAAGCGGAACAACGTCTATAACCCGATTGGCGCGCGTGACCCCTTCCCGCCTCGGCTCGACGCCGGCAGCGCGTCCAGGTTCTTCTATTCGGCGAAGGCGGACGGCGACGACCGCCTCGGCTCAAAACACCCCACGGTTAAGCCGGTGGACCTGATGCGCTGGCTTGTCCGTCTCATCTGCCACAAGGGCGGAACCGTGCTCGACCCGTTCGCTGGCACCGGCACCACTGGCGAGGCCGCCTTTTGGGAAGGGTGCAACGCCATCCTGATAGAGCGGGAGGAAGAATACCAAGCCGATATTGCGAAGCGCATGTCGCTTATGCTCGCCGGCCCGGAAACGAAGAAACGTGCGCGGACAGAGATAGAGCCCGCCGAGGGCCTACCGCTCTTCGGCGATGACACCGTCGCCCACGTCTCGCAAATCAACGCCCGGAAGGCCGTTGCCGCGTAACAAGCGTTTGCAAAATGCAAACGATTCGGAGAATTGACGCATGAAATGGACAGCCGAAAACAAGGCCGAGGCCGCGCGCCTTTGGGCCACAGGAATGAACGGCGCCGAGATCGCCGAGCTTTGCGGGTCAAGCCCGGAAGAGCTTTACGGCCTGGCTCGCCGCAACCCCGAGAAGTTCCGGCCGCGTGGACACGGTTCGAACCGCTTTCACAAGACGATGGCGCCGAAGACTCATGTCGAGGGGCCGGCGCCGAAGGCTTTCAAAGCAAGATTCCCCGAGAAGGCGCCAGGCTTTGACGGCGTGCCCCGTGGCCGCCTGACCTCATGCGGGTGCGAGTTCCCGCTTTGGGGCCATCATGAACACTACGACCGCGAAACTTCGCTGTTTTGCGGGGCACCGCGGAATCTCGACAGCCGGGCGCCGTACTGCCGTTTCAATGACGCTTTGACGACTGGCCGGGGCACCCCTTCCGAGCGCCGCGCGGTCCGCGACGCTATCGCTACCGACGAGCGCGAGGCGGTGGCGGCGTAAGATGGCCTTCGTTCTTCGCCCCTACCAGCAAGAGCTAATCGTTGAGGCGCGGGACGCGCTTCGCGAAGTCAATGCCGTGCTTGTCCAGATGGCGACCGGCGGCGGCAAAACCGGGCTCGCCGCTTACATGGCGAAGTCGGCGGCGGCGCGAGGCAAGCGGGTCGTGTTCGGCGTCCACCGGCGCGAGCTTATCAAGCAAACCGCGCTCACCTTCGACAAGGTCGGCATTCCTTACGGGATCATCGCTTCCGGCATGACCGGCGACCGGCGCCAGCCCGTGCAAATCGCCAGCATCGGGACGCTCGGCAAGCGCATGGATCAATACGGCGCCCCCGACCTCTATGTGCCGGACGAAGCGCACCACGCCGGGGCGAAGACGTGGGCCGACATCATCGAAGAATACGCCGCCAAAAAGGCGAAGATAGTCGGGCTGTCCGCCACGCCGGAACGCCTTGACGGCACCGGGCTAGGGAAATGGTTCGGGCGGATGGTGACAGGCCCAAGCGTGGCCTGGCTGATGGAACAAGGCTACCTGTCCACCTATCGCATGTACGCGCCTTCCTCGCCGGATCTCGGCGGGGTCAAGCGGTCCGGCACGGACTTCAACAAAGCCGAGCTTGAGAAGCGCATGGGCGCGACCGCCATCACTGGCAACGCGGTCGAGCATTACCGGCGCCTCGCCCATGGCCGCAAGGCAATGGTGTTTTGCGTCTCGATCAAACACAGCTTGAGCGTTGTCGAGCAGTTCCAAGCTGCAGGCTATCGGGCCGCCCACATTGACGGCGATTCCCCGAACCGCGACGCGCTTCTCAAGGCTTACGAGCGCGGCGAAATTCAGGTGCTTTCCTCGGTCGACCTTGTGTCAGAGGGCTTCGATTTGCCGGCGATTGAGGTCGCCATTTTCTTGAGGCCGACCCACTCGCTGGCGCTGTTCCTACAGCAAGTCGGCCGTGTGCTTCGCCCCGTCTACGCGCCGGGCTTTGACCTCGAAACCCAGGCCGGCCGCCTCATGGCGATTGCAGCGGGTCCGAAGCCTTTCGCGCTTATCCTCGACCACGCCGGCAACAGCATTCCGAAGGATCAGGGCGGGCGCGGCCACGGCCTGCCGGATGACGACCGCGAGTGGACGCTTGAGGGCCACAAGAAAAAGAAACGCTCGAAAGACGATGACGACGACGAGCCTGCCGTAACGACCCGCCAGTGCCCGAATTGTTTCCGCGTCCATCAGCCGGCGCCGACCTGTCCGCAATGCGATCATGTTTACCCCACGATGGGCCGCACCGTGCAGGAACTGGCCGGCGAACTGGCGGAAGTCGACCGCGCCAAGCGGGTTGAGGCCAGGCGCGAGCAAAGCCAAGCAAAGTCATTCGAAGACCTCGTCGCGCTCGGGAAGATGCGCGGCATGAAGAACCCCCACGGGTGGGCGAAGCACGTTCACGCCGCCCGCATGGCGAAATCCCAAACCCGATACGTTCGATGAAAGGTGAAGCAATGCCCCGCTCTTATTCCGACTACATCAAATCCGGACAGATGACACAGCTTGACGCGATCAAGCACAACACCGTGCGCAAGGGCGGACAGGTTGCCATGGCCGCCGTGCTCGCCGCTCACGTTCGGGACGGCCTACCGGCGGACGCTGCCGCCTTCGGTGTTCTTGACGCCCTGGCGGTGAAGCTTGTCGAATGGTACGGCCCCGCCGCTGCCGGCGAGGTCTTGCGGCATTACGCCGAGGTGTGCGAGCGGCAGAAGCCGGCGGCCACCAATGGCTAAGGTCAAGTCCGTTTTTGAGAATGAGGCCGCGCTTTGCGCCGCCTTCATTGCTGGCCTGCCGGACGGCTGGACCGCTTACGCGGAAACCGCCGGTTTCGACATCCTCTTGGTGCGCCAGACCGAAGGCGCCCAAATCGGCGTTGAGGCAAAAATGACCCTCAACGCCAAGGTGCTGTTGCAGGCCGCCGAAGGCCTGTACGCGGGCCGGGGCAATGGCGAGCGGGCGGCGCCGGACTTCCGCGCCGCCTTGGTGCCCTACGGCGCTGCCGGTGTGGAAATGAAGGCGATTGCTCGATACCTCGGCATCACCGTGGTTGAGGTGCAAAGCCAGGCCTCGCGGGACGAAGAGGCGCGGGCGCAAGCGGAGCGATGGGGCCTTACCTCTTGGCGTTCCCGTGACAGTGATAAGCCGGTGTTCACCCCGGAACTGCCGGCGCTTGGCAAATATGATTGGCGGGAAGAGTGGGCGGACCATTGCCCGGCGGAACGGTGCAAGGTGCCGGACTATGTGCCAGACGTCGCGGCCGGCGCCTCGGGGCCGTCTCAGCTTTCCGAGTGGAAGATTAAGGCGATCAAGATTTGCATAGTTTTGGAGCGCCGGGGCTTCGTCACGCCTGGCGATTTCAAGCACCTCAAGATTGATCGCAAGCGGTGGCTTGATATGCGGTGGCTCGCCCACGCCGAGGAACGGGGGCGCTACATTCCTGGCCGCTCGCCGCTCAACCTTCGCGCCGCTCACCCGGTCAACTACGGCCAGGTCGAGGCGGACTTTGACAAATGGAAGCCGGCGGAACCGGGCGAGGCGTTCAAGCCCACGGCGGCGCTGCTATGAGCACCGGCACCAATCTTATGAACCGTTGCCTGATCGCGCTTTCCAAGGCCGGCGCTACGGTGTGGAGAAACACAACGGCAAAGGGATGGGCGGGCAAATCGTTTTCATTGTCGCCCGGCGAGGTCTACCGTGCTCGAGGTGGCGAGCGAGTCGTGCTCGACGCCTACCCCATCAAAGCAGGGCTTTGCACCGGGTCCGGTGACATCATCGGACTCCTCACCATCGATATAACCCCGGACATGATCGGCAAGCGGGTCGCCGTGTTCGGGTCTTGGGAAGTGAAAGACGGGACGGGGCGACCCACGACCGAACAGGCCCATTTCGCCGGTTTCGTGGCCTCGGCCGGGGGCATCGGAACGATCATCAGAAGTGAAGCGGACGCGCTAGAAAGTCTCAAGGCATACCGTGGACAGTGAAAAGAAAATCCTCGAATTCCTCGACGCAATGCGCTCGGCGGGCGTCCATATGGACACCGCCAACTCGCGCGGGGCATCGCACCCGATAGCCGATGGAAAGGTGCACCGCGCCAACGCCCAGGGCAAGAAAAAGGCGAAGAACCAACACGTTTGGTATGTGCTGCACCTCGACACCCCGGCCTCGGGCGCCTTCGGCGACCTGCAAACTGGAATTCAGGATACATGGACGGAAAAGCGCCCGTCCAGCATGACGGCGGCGGAACGCGCCGAACTGAAAAAGCGCATGGCGGAAACGCAAAAGCAACGCGAGGAAGAGCGGGCCGCGCTCAATGCCGCCGCTGCCGCCGCTGCCGGCCTCATCATGGCCGCTACAGAGAAGGCGCCGGCTTCACACCCCTACCTCGCGAAAAAGGGTCTGCCGCCCTTCCCTGGCCTTCGGCGCCTGAAGCAAAACGTCAAATACGTGGTAGACCCCGAGGAAGACCCGCGCACCGCCCGCGCCGGTTCCCTTGTCGTGCCGCTGTACACGCCTGGCGCCGAACTGGCGAGCGTCCAGCTTATCGGCGATGACGGCACGAAACGGTTTCTCAAGGGCACTGCGAAAGAGGGGAATTATCATCCGATCGGCAAGCGGCCCGAAGATCCTGGCGCCGACTTCGTTATCACCATCGCCGAAGGCTACAGCACCGCCGCCCGCGTTCATCAGGCTACCGGCTACCTCACTATTACGGCGTTCGACGCCGGCAACCTCGGCCCGGCTTCAAAGGCGATAAGGGCGAAGTATCCGAAGGCCCGCATTCTGTTCGCGGCGGATAACGACCGGCTTGTGAAGATGCCAGACGGGCGGTTCAACCCAGGCGTCACGAAAGCGAAGGACGCGGCGGAAGCCGTGGGCGGCGTCGTCGCCTTCCCCGTGTTTGACGACGCCGAAATCGAGCTTACCGACTTCGATGACCTCGCCCGCAAAAGCGGCCTCGACGCGGTCCGCGAAGTCATCGACGCCGCGCTCAACCCGAAACCGGCGGCGGACGAAAACCCGCCGCTGCCCACGGACCCCGACGATTATTACCGGGGCGGTGAAGGACCAAGCGAAGACTTCGGCGAGCCGGCGCCGCGCGAGCGCGTGGCGAAGGCCGAGCACCCACTAGCTGACTTCGGCGCCCCTCATTTCCGGTGCCTTGGCGTGGATGAAACGACGCTGTTCTTTCAGCCCTCCAACGTGGCGCAAGTCATCGCCCTCAACGCCTCGCAAATGTCATCAAACAACATGATGCGACTCGCCAAGCTCCAATGGTGGGAATCGGAATTCCCCGGTTCGAAGAGCGGCGTCGACTGGCACGCGGCGATCAACGCTTGCATGCAAGCTTGCATGGCCCGCCGCAAGTTCGTGCCGCACAATTCGGTGCGCGGCCGGGGCGCATGGTTCGAAGGCGAAACCGCCGTCTACCATGCCGGCGACCGGCTAATCGTGGACGGTCAAGAGACATCATTCCACGACCACCGGGGCCGGTACGTCTATGACGAAGGCGAGGCCCTAGCCGTTGAGGTTGACGAGCCTGTTTCAACGAACGAAGCCCGGCGCCTGCTAGAGCTTTGCAAAAGCCTTCGGTGGGTTTCCCCGCTGTCCGGCTACTTGTTAGCGGGATGGTGCGTTGTGGCCCCGGTGTGCGGCTTCCTGAAATGGCGCCCGCATATCTGGGTGAACGGCCCGGCGGGCTCGGGCAAGTCGACTGTGATGGATCAAATAATCAAGCGCTGCCTCGGCGTCACCGGCTTAAGCGTTGTGGGCAATACGACCGAGGCCGGCGTGCGCGGCGCCCTCGGCATGGATGCCTTGCCCATCATCTTTGACGAAGTCGAGCCGAAGGATCAAAACAATCAAAACCGCATCAGGGCGATTATGGACCTGGCGCGCGTCGCCGCCTCGGAAAGTGACGGCATGATTTTGAAGGGCACCGCCGGCCAGAAAACGAAGGGCTTCCGAGCGCGATCAATGTTCGTGTTTGCCTCCATCTTCACTCAGATTGAAGGGTACGCGGACGAAACCCGCATCACGCAATTGTCGCTCGCGGACCCGTCACGGGATACGGACGAAGAAAAGGCGATGAATAAAAAGCACTATGAAAAGCTTCTGTCCGATATCGTGGGCCTGCTCTCGCCGAGCTTTTCGAAGCGCCTTCTAGCCCGCACCATCGCCCATCTGCCGACGCTACGCGCTTACGTGGACGTGTTCACCGTGGCGGCTACTCAGCACCTCGGGACACAACGCCTCGGCGACCAGCTCGGGCCGATGCTGGCCGGCGCCTACCTTCTCAACACGACCAAGCCGGTAACGGTGGAAGAGGCCTTGAAGTGGCTTCGTGCCAACGACTGGACGGATCACACCGCGAAGGGCGCGACAAAGGATTCCGAACGGTTTTTGCAGCATGTCACCGGCTACCTTGTCCGGCACAACACGCCCGAGGGCGGACAATGGGAACGCACCATTGGCGAGCTTTTGGAACTGGCCGCTTTCGCCGCCGATATGATGCCGCCTAATGACGGCTACGGCACCCAGGAACCGAACAAGAAAAAAGCGTCTGCGGTGTCCGCCCTGGCCCGCCTCGGCATTCGCGTATGGCGTGGGCCGGACGGCATGGTCGCGGACATCACAACGTCGCACGAAAGCTTCAAACGGTTGATCCTAAAAAACACGGAATGGGGGGCAACCAAGTATCGAGACATCTTGAAGGCGATACCTGGCGCGATCCCAGGCAAGGGGAACCGCTACTTTTCCAGCGGGATCAATACGCCGTTTGTAACGGTCCCGCTTAACGCCTTGCTCGGCGAGCGCGAGCCCGGTGAAGACGCGGATTGATCGTTGACAAATTGCAAACGACTCGTTGATTATCGTGATGTTGCGGCCCGCTCTATAGACCTCCCAGGGCGGGCCGCTTTTTTTGACTGATGAAACCAGGGAACCAAGATGCTCAAGAGAAGCTTTCTCGTGTCTGCTATCTTCGCGGTTTGCTGCCTCGCCTTCCCGGCTTGTGCTGCACCGGCCGCCGAGTTCGCCACCGTCTCGGTCGCCAGCATGAAGCATGAACTACCGGCCCCGCCCATTCTCGCGGTTCCCGGCGGCTTCGCGATCATGCGGGCTTCGGAAGACATGGTGCGAAAACCCGCGACGCTCGGCGCCAAGCGTACCGTCGCCGCTACCTTTGCCGACTACCGCTTCAAACCCCGCGCTGCCGACTGGCATCGAACTTTCGCGGTTCCGTGGGCGACCTGATCGCGCCGATTACACTATGTCTCGAAACCCGGCAGCGATCCCGGGTTTTTTCGTTGCGGCCGTTGAAGAAACGCAAACGACTCGGGCTTAGTGCCCTTCTCGCGGGGTAGCGCAGCCCGGTAGCGCGGTCGGTTCATGCCCGACAGGCCGGCGGTTCAAATCCGCCCCCCGCAACCAATTCGCCCGAATGGGCCGAAGGCACGCCGTTCGCCTACCTGGCTATTCAGGATAGCGGCGCGGTGGACCGCGCCAGGCTCACCCGTGCATGTTGGGCGGGCTCGGTTGTCACAATGGACGTGCCGCCCTACGGAATTGTTGCGGGCGCTGCCATTGGAGGGTAAGGGCTGCCGCCATGATCAGATTACGAGAGTACAAATTGCAGGATTGGAGCCGCCTTCGGCCCATCACCCATGCATATAAATCTATTCGCTATAGAGCTACTGACGCGCGATTTCTGTGGCAACGAGCAAGGAAAGGCGACATCCAGGCTATCCGCGCCGCCGCTCGGGACCGCCGTGTATTGCTGACCATAGCATTCAGCGATGCTCAATGCCTAGATTTGCAGTTGCGATTGACGCGGGGATTGGTTCGCCACGATCTGCACATCATTGCGGACAACAGCGTCGGCGAAGCGGCCGCCAATGAGAACGAGCAAGTGTGCGCGAGACATGGCGCCGTCTATGTCAGGCTGCCTGTCAATCCATGGACAGCAAGAAATGCCAGCCGCTCCCATGGCGCTGCAATGAATTGGATGTGGCATAACATTCTGAAGCCGGCCGCGCCGGCCGCATTCGGATTCCTTGACCAGGATCTTTTCCCGACACAGCCATGCGACCCCTTCGAACCCCTTAAAGACGCGGCCTTTCACGGCGATCTGCGTTGGGCAGGCGCGCGGTGGTTTCTCTGGGCTGGCTATTGCTTCTTTCGATTTGATGCGGTCGGCCGCGAGCCTCTGGATTTCGGACTGGACTGGTTCGCCAACCACCTAGATACCGGCGGTGCAAATTGGAACGTGCTCTATCGCCACACGGATCCTAACACCGTGCCGCAACGGCCGATCACTTCATTCGCAGCTTTGCCGGGAGCCGAACTCAGGCAGGCATATTGCGAATGGCGGGGAACTTGGCTCCATGAGGTCGGCCTGGACGGAGACTTGTCTTTAAAGGCGAAAAAGCGCGAAGCGGTCTTGCGGCTGCTAGAACCGGCGCTAGAGCGCGCCGGGCTTGCGGACCTGGCCGAAACGACGCTAGACCTCGCGGTATGAAAAAGATCCTCGCTGTCGCCGCGCTCGGCTCGTTTATAGCTACGCCCGCGCTCGCGGTTCAAATCGAGCTAACCCCGGTGATGGTCAAAGACACGACCGCTTTGATCAAGGGGAAGGGCTTCAATTGCCCTCTGGTCAAGATGGCCTCGGCTAAGCCGGCCACCGCTCGCGGCAACGTGGTCAAGGTTTGGTGCGGGCCGGATGACGGCACCGACAACGTGTTCGGCGATTTCCAGTATCGTTTGACCTTCCGGCCCGATGGCGGCGTCGACGTCGCCGAGTGGCGCTGATCTGGCGCTATCGCGCTTCTGCCCTAGCGGGTCAGTTTTAGCGCTTCTTCTCGAACCATTTCGTATATCGCCGGTAGAGCGCCGTGGTACTGCCGACTTCGCGTGGCTTAGAGGCCACGACTTGTGGCTTCGCCATGCTGTACTCTACCGGCTTTCTGCCTTCGCAAATTTCCCCGAGATTGCTGACAAACAGGGACACGTCGCCAAAGTAATTCGGGTACATCTGCACAAGCTTGCTGATCTTCCCGACCTCAACCAGCACGACCCTATCGTCGTCCTGACCGGACGCGATCCTGAATTCGGCGTCACCAAGCTCTTGCGTCGCGACTATAATGCTATCGTAGCCCTCAACGGCGACGGTGTGGTCTTTCCGATATCTAATCAGGAAATATTTCCCAGCATCATGCCGATTTGTTTCGGCGAAATGGGTGGCATTCTTGATGTTCTCAAGAACGCTAGTCGCGCGAAGTTTCCGGTTTAGGTCTTTAAGCTCTTTTACGCGCTCGTCGTGGTTGGGCATGCCCTCAACAATTGGGCATTCCTCGACATGCGAAAATTCCGCGCCCGCCAATTCAAACAAGCGCAGCCAATCTTGGTCGCCTTGGCCGTGCTTGTAATCTTCGCCGCGATATAGACTGGCGGCCTCGACAGCGGTTGCCCATGAATGCTGTAGGCGAGTGCGGATTTGTAGCTCGATCCGTCTGCCTGCAAACGCAACCTGTTCCGCGCCGCTCGGGTTGAAATTGAAGACGATATGATGGCTGCGATAACCGTCCGCCTTCGGCCTCTCAATGTATGGGTATCGCTGCCTGATTGGATGCGGGAAGGAATCCTCGATGGCCGCTATCAAGGTGCGAACCCCACGAATGTCGTGCATGATCGCGCGGCACCCGCCGAGATCATTCATTTGATCGAACTTGATAGTACTGCTGCTGAGTTTCCTTCTAATAGACGGCATCCTTTTCGGCCTTGCGGCCATGTCGCCGCGAATACCGTATTGGCGGAGCTTATGGCGCACGGAGTAGAACACCGAGCGCATTGGCATCACGTGCGAATCCCGAAAGCTATTTGCCACCGCGAAGGTTTCTATAACGGAAGCAAAGTCAGTGCTGGTCATGTCTTGATTAAAGACGATGTCTTGCGCCAAGCGGTCTCCCGCCTTGCGGACTGCCTTCATACTAAACCCTAGTTGCGGGTAGTCAGCCATCGGACTCGCGAACAGGCCCGTAGGTCTGCCGAATGGAATCATTTAAACAATTATATCTCGAAGGCGGCCGGTAGGGCTAGGCCGCCTTGATCGTAGGGATGGCGCTTACATCCACCTCGCGGGCGGCGTGCCAGGCATCAAAGTTCGCCTGCATGCGTAGCCAGAGGCCGGGGCCGTTCCCGAAGAGCTTCCCGAGGCGCGCCGCCATGTCCGGCGTTACGGGCTTCCGGCCCGCTAGTACCGAATGGAACTGCTGGCGGGAAATCCCGAGCATTTCGGCCACCGCCATCTTGCTCTTGCCGGCGTCTTCCAACAGATCCGCGATAAGCTCGCCGGGGTGCGAGGGGCAGCGGTTCGGGTCCGCCTTAGCCGGGATGTCTACGGTGTTCCGCCTAGTCTTGTCATCAGCCATGATCTTATTCTCCTAGTGGTATTGCTCGAAGTCAACGCGGTAGGCGTTGCCGCCTTCGAACTCGAATGTGAGGCACCACGGGCCATTCACATGGACGCTGTAGCGGGTCGGGTTGAAGCCGTGCAGCGCGTGGAAATCGAAGCCCGGAAGATTGATGTCGGCAACCGTAGCCGCTGCATCAATGGCGTTTAGCCGGACCAAAATGCGGCGGTGCATCCGCGCATCAATGGTTGACCGGCTTGTCAGCCAGAGGTTGGCGAGGGCTTTGTTTCTGAATGTCATAATCATGAAATTGACTGTAATCAATCTGATTACACTGTCAACTGATAGATTACAGTTGCGCGAACTTTTTTGATCGCTCGGGCTTGATCCGTTTGCGGGGCGTTCCCATCATAGGAATAAATTCCAGAGGCGGGAACGATGTCACGGCGGTGGACGAATGAGGCTGATTTAGCCGCGCTGTTGATCGCTCGGGGAAACGCGTGCCGACGCGTCGTGCTGGCACCGGACACCGCCTATTTTGTGGGGCTCAAGCTAATGACCGCCTCGGCGAAGCCAACCGCCGCCGAGGTCGCGCTTATGATCTGTGATAGCAAATGCGAGCGGCCTTGTTATCTGTGCCAGGGCAAGGCTAATTGCATCGTCCGGGCCTACGGCCACCGCGCCGGCTAGACGGGCGCTGTGGTCTCAGCATTGAACATGTAACCATGCATAGCCGCACTGATGGCCGCCCTCACCGGTATGGGCTGGGCTTATTGTGCAGACCGAATTACCGTGGCACATGGTTCTACAAATATCGGTCAATGAAATTCCACAACTTAGCTGTTTATCGAAAGGAAAGTCGATACAAGTATTTGCACCTATACAGGCAAGGTTGCCTCTCGCGGAAATGCACGCACCCGTGTCATGGTATTGCCCAACGCAGACTACATAGTTGGCTGAATTCGCTTTTCCGCTAGGCAGCGGCACTATCAGGCACAAAACTAAGATTGCTCTCCACATGATCCCCTCCGGGTGTGATGGGTAGCAACGGTTCAATCGTGAGCAACTGCTAATCTACACCCTTTATTGGTAACTTTCAATCTGCCTCATTTCCCGCAACTTGCCGTCTTCTTACCGGGCACCACGACAAAAGGTAGACGCGGCTCTATCGTCTCAAGGCCGCGTCGATCAAACGGGGCCAGAGTGCCGCGATTGTTGGCATCATGTCTTTCTCTTCGCATTCGTTGAGGTAGCCGATAAAGGCGGTGTCCATCGCCAATTCCGGCCGCTTCGGCATCAGCACACCGGCGCTGTTGCGGCGGCGGTCATAGGCGTACGCGTTGACGGCGGCCAGAATGAAAGCCCACACCTCAGAAGGGGCGACAAGCCCCTCGTCGTCCGAAGTGATGACGGGTTCGCCGTTGGCGTCAACCAATTCGGCGACGCCCGCGCTTTCTTTGATCGCCCACGGCAACGGGGCGGATTGCGGTAGCTGGATCATGATTTTTCCCCGGCTGCTTTAGTGGGATAGGAAAGGCGCTACGATAGAGAATTGATCGAAGCCGATGATTTGGGCTGGTTTCCACTCTGCCACGCAATCCAGGGGGCTTTCCCCGGCTTGGCCGGATAGGAAGTGACCGAAGCGATCATATGCGCCGATACCATCGGCGTAGAACCATGCGGACCGACCGACCTCATCTTTGTGGTGGCCGTCCTCCTCGTCGCGGAAGGGGCGAAGCGGGCCGATCCTGGCGCCGTTCCTGGCGCGATAACTTCGCCCAGTGGCGATGTAGAGAGGACGGGGAGTAGAGGCCCGAGGCCTCACCTCGATATGCGGCGCCGAGCACGCGGCGAGCGGCCGTTTGGTGAAGGCGGATAGTGCGAGTTTGAGGCGGCGTTTCATGCTGAATTGATTCCGAACAAATGTGAGAACGAAATTAGAACGTACAATCCGCACGAAATCAATAGTACATTTTGTACGACACTGGCATGCAGGGCCGCGTTCTTCGGGCGGCGAGCCGGGGGTTAGCAACTTATCGAGACGACAAGCCGACGCGCCTTTAGCCCGGAGGCTTGGACATACGCGCGCCGCCCCCGGCCGAAGAGCCAGGGTTGTGCGGCGCCGCTAAGCGTGCGCACTCTCGGGCGTTGTCGCGCCCTCAGTCTCGTCAGGGTTGCTAAGCCCGATCAGGCTTCTATCACGGATTATTTACCGTGCAACTAAGATGACAAGCCGAGCAAAAGTTTTTAACAATTCGTGATGCAACTAATATGCTTATTACATCACGCTAATACAAACTAACTTGTGAGCGGCCTCGTTTCTTCCGTCAACGACACCGAAGTAGAGAAAAGAAACCGCCGATAGGCCGCGTTGTACTATCTGCTAGCTGCGACCCTTTGCAGCGCTTCAATATGCCCCGGTGTAGGGTGGAACTCGGGGCCTATATGTCCTCGTAATGCATCGAGGCTTGCGGGCCACAGCGGCGAGTTCAGCGAAAGCGCTGGAAAGGCATAGAAATCTATATTAATGTACGACGCTAATTTAGCTGCCGGTTATTTACGGCGGTTCAACCCAACGAACCAAACGCGCGGAACTGTGGGCCGCTAGGGGCGCCGCGTCCAGAGGATGGGCAATGTTCCTCCTATGTGATCGATTGATCGCAGTATTGGCTCTTCTCGCGCTGATGGAAATTCCTGCCCGGTCGCAAGACATCAGCATGTCTCAGGTCGAGGCAACGGTTCGCGGCAAAACCTGTCCCAGCAACACAGGCCACCTTCCGGTTTATAAAAAGGTCATAGAGATTTGCCCGGATTACCATACGCGTATGGGCGATATGCCGTACCATGACAACTGCATCAAGGAATTTGGGCGCCGCAATGATCTGATTCGAGCCTACAACCACCGCATGGATGAGTGCAGTAAAGCTTCCGGACCGGAGACGACGACGAAGAGCAAATTCTCGGACCGGCTGAAGGACGCAACCAAGAGAGCTGAAGGCGCGGAAGAAACCAACAAACGGAACGGTGATGCACTCAGCTCAGGCTATGAAGCAGCGGTGCAGGAAAAATTACAAGCCGACGAAGCGCAGGAAGCGACAGCAGAGGAAGCTAGAAGGCGTCTGGAAGAGAGTGTTCGGAGGCATACTGCGGAGGTGCGTAAGCAGCTTAAAAATGGAAACGCCGAGGTGCAGTTCGACCTAACGCGATGTACACACATTGTCCATGGTGAGGGCTATGTGACGTGTTGGCTTACTCATGGGTGGGACGGCCAAGCTTCTCAATGCGAGCCTCAGAGAGTTATTAACGGCATAAGGTATACTTACTGTCGGGATGATGAATAACAACAGAGACGGACCGAATGCGCACGATTGGCACGATTTTCGCCATAGTCTGTACCACGGTGTTTACGACTGTGTCTCCGTCCTCGAACGCTTTTGGCGATGAGGCGGGCGACGCCCTGCAACTGCTGGCGCAATCATTCAGGTGCCCGGTAAGTGTAGTGGCAGGCATGTCGACCGCTTATAAATATGGCGGCGACCGCTCCAAATTCAGCGTAGTACGTAAATCGATTTCATTCGACCAATCGGAGATGGGCGCCATGAAGAATATTATTTCTGAATCCACATGGGGTAACTTGGATGAAATTGATGTTCGACAAGAAGCGCTCAGAACTGATATAACCGTGTTTTGTACGAAGGACCGGCTTTGCTTGCGGAACGTATTTATTGGCCACAATTGCTGGCCGCACGGTAATTGCGACAAGGACGTAAAGCACAAGGACGTGGTTATTGAGAAAGACTTTTCACTTTGTAGCGAACAAGCTGCCAGTGATGCCGTGGATGCTCTCAAATACCTTATTTCGCATGCCCAATAGTTGCTTGACCGAGATGTCTTGGCCTTGGCCGGCAGTTTTCCAGACGACGCCAATGTACGGCTTCATTGACCCGCCCCCAGGATGGCGCGGCGCATCCGCAAAATCTGATCAGAGGTAAGGGCGCGGACAGCCTTCGCGAGAAGGCCGGCGGTTTCTAGGTTGCCATCGTCGCCGATCCGCATGCATTCCCGTATCAGGATGTTGCGGACCTTTGCGGCGAGCAATGCTTGCTCGGCGGCGACGACGTCGGAGTCGTTCATTTCTTTCGGGGTAGTCTTGCCCATTGCAGTTGATCCTTTTCAAGGGGAAGGCGTGGGCTCAAAGGCCCCATTTGGTTGCGCAAATCGGGCCGATGCCGGCCTTGACGGATTTGGTGTCGGTAAGCTCGCGGCCACAGCAGCCGCAAACCCCGGTGGACCGGCCGTAGTCGATGGCGGCTTTCAGCGGGTCCGCTGCGATGGCGCAAAGCAGCGCCAGGGTGTCCGGGGCGGCCTCACGCCGGGCCGTGAACTGGCCGTTGACGATCTTGCCCACGTACTCACCGCCGGCCGTCTTGTCGGTCACGTAGAGGGTGCCGGGGTGAAGCTTTGCCGGCTTGATCGTGAGGCGTTCGGTGCGGAACAGCGGCTTTTTCAAACCGGATTCCATGGCGGTGGCGAACAGCGCGTTAATCCGGTCGACGCCGACCTCGCCGGACCTATCGGCGGTTTCCGAGGCTCGAGCCGCCGCCTTTTCCTCGCGCTTCCGCTTCACCTCGGCGAGGCTGTTCAACGCGGCGCCGACCTGGCCGGCGGTTAGCTCGCCGTACTGTTCGAACTTCGAAAGCAGTTCACCGGCGAAACAATGCCAGCCCGCGATTTCGCGAAGGCCTTTCATCAGGTCCGGGTTCGCTGCCTCAAACTCGCCCTTAGCGGCCGCGAGGTTCGCGGCCCGCGTCACCTTGCCCTTGGCGGCGGCGGCGACACCCTTGGACACCCTGCCTTTGCCCTGGCACTTGAAACAAGGCTTCCAATCGTAAGAGCGGGCGGCACCCCACCGGCCAGTTCCGTTGCACTTCGGGCACGGGAATGAGGCGTCGCCACCGTTGGCTATGTGAGCGGCGGCGCGGATCTCTTCCGGGGTGGCAACAGGCGCCACCGGGATCGAGGTCATCGGGTCCGTATCGAGGTCGTCAAAGTTCACCATGTCAGCCCCCTTAGTTCGCGAAGCGAGCGGCGACGCGGGCGTCAACGGCGGCCCGGTGCAGCGCATTGGTTTCGGCGCGGGTGAGGTTGAAGAACGTTTCCATTTCGGCGAGGCGCGAGACTTCCGAACACTCGGTCGAGGCCGAGGCCGCCCAATCGGCGGCGGCCTCTTTCGTCATCGTGGCGAGCTTCGCCCGGTTCGGGCAGGCGGCGCGGAAAGAGAAGTAGTGCATTGCTTCGGCCTTCGTTTTCGTTTCCACAACACTCATATACATAGCGAATATCATGGTTGCAATATGCAAACGCTCGGAATGTGATCTTTTTTCGCTTAAAGGTCGAGCGGTCCAGCCTTGTGTTTCAATTCAGAAGGTCTCTGTTCCGCTCAAGATATTCGCGAGCCCACGGCTGCATGATGTAAGAGAATATCGTCAACCTCACGGATACGTTAGCGGCCCTGGTTACAATCTCCTTATGCTCCAGGAGGTTGATCGGCCCGCTGTTCAAATTGGCGTGCACGGATGCTTCGCCATCTATAATAAACCGCCGAAGTATCGCCTTTTCATCGGCGGTCAGACTGCGCAACGTTTTCCTTTTTTCGCGAACGAAAAGCCATGTGTTTATTTTGGGCCTCAGAAAGCCAGCGATAGCCCATATCGCATTTGTGATTAATGCGGCGCCCGATAGGAGCAACAGAACACCCACCCAAATTCGATACGTGTCGCGAAACTGATCGAGTCCTATTTTTTGGCTGTAGGGATCAGGCAAAAACAGCAATACAAACGTCGCGATGAAGATCGGCAGGGCGGCTTTGGAACTTATCTCCTTGGTAAGCGAGAACAGACTGCTAAGCCAATCAGGCATCGACATTCACCCCCTCAAATAACCGGCACGTATAGAGGGTATCGGCCGTCAGACCAAGGCCCCCGTGATATCGCCGGCCACCAGCTTCGATTTCTTGGACTTATTCTTGATCGCTTTTTTCGCGAGCGCCACGGCGAGCGAGTCCACGTCAATGTTGATCTCGATTTCGCGGGTAACAACGCTCTTGGTGGCGTCATCCCAAAGGCGGACGACGCGGCGGAAAGTGGGGTTTGCCATCGTGCTGATTCCTGGGTTGGGGTGAAGGGGGCGGCGGGTCATCCCCGCCAGCCCCGTGGGCCTTACTTCGCGGTCGCCGGGAGGATGACGGCAGAAGGCCCGGATTGAGCGGCGAGCTTGAGGGCGAGGTCGTGGCGCCCACACCATCCCGCGTTATGCCAGACCGTCCAGTCGGTGGCCTCGATAGCTGCCAGGGCTTCGGCGAGCTTGGCGGCGGCGTAGCCCTCGGGCGTGCCATACTTGGCAACGAAGCCCTTGCCCTCGGTCTGCATCTTCGTGGCGTAGACATCGTCGCGGCAGAGGATGTCGCAACGCTTGGCCCGCAGAAACCCCTTGTTCTCTTCGATGGTGGCGGCGGCGTGGTGGAACTGTTCGCGGGCGTGCTTCGTGTTGTGGGCGACGTCTTCGTTGGCGCGGGTAATCGCGGAGTCCTTTGAGCGCTGGAAAACAACGGTGTGGGTATAGGTGCGGTCGGTCTTACGGGTGTGCTCGACCCCGTTGGCGTCAATGGCGGTGTAAACGGTCTTAGGCATGCGGGTGCCCCTCGGTTCGGATGCGGGTTAGCGGGCTTCGCCGGACTTGATGAAGCGCAACCGCTCGCCGGGAGTCATGCTGTCCATATCGCCGGCCTCGACACGCTCGCGGCGGCTGATTTCGTCAAGCATGCGGATGCGCTCGGCCGTGGACAGGCGCGGGGCATCAGCGGCGCGGGCCAGCTCGATCGTGGTGTAGGAGGCGTAAGGCGCGGACTTGAAGGCGGTGTCGGACATCGGGGCAATTCGTTCGTTTGCGTTTCGATAACGTTGATATACGCTGCGAATATCGAAAGCGCAAGAGCCCAGTTTGCAGAATGCCAACTCTTTCGGCCATGACGCCATGTCCACACGTATACATCGCGGAAAATACAAGGAAAAATAGGCCGGAAAATACACCTAATCCGCTGATTTCGCAGCGCTTATTTGAGTGTATGGAAAATCGGGCAAAAACAAATAGCTATTCAGCGCATACAGGCAAATGCGAGGCGCGTAGCGCATAGGCATAAGCGTGACGGGGTTTATTTATTTATATATTTTCATACAAATAAATTTATATATATAGAAACAACGGGTTAGCTGTATTTTTCGGGCGTATGGACGATTTCAGGAAAAATACATGCCGAACCGCGAAGCGTGGATGTTGACGAACCGCAAACGAATCCGGCTTTATGCGCGTCATTCCCGAGCCCATAGAAGGATTCCCGCAATGGACATCATACGCGACATGATCGTGGCTGACCGTGGTAGCCCGAGGCAGTTCCGCAAAGGCCCGCTACCCGAGGATGTCGGGGCCGATACCATCGCCCGGTTGCGCCGCGCCGGTGCTCTGCCGCGTGAGGCCGCCGAGGTCGCCCAGGTCGAGCCCGTGGCCGAGGTCCGCAAAGGCAAGACGAAGTAGGGCCGATGTCCGGCCTTGAGATACGCGCGGACTGGAATACGACGGAGGTCCGCGCCCTCATGCGCAAGCTGCAGGGCGCCCGGCTCCATCAGGCGCTTTCCGTGGCAGTCAACACCACGGCTAAACAGGTCCGCACCAACGCGGCTCGCATCGTAGCGAAGCAAGGGGGATTGAAGCGGGCCGACGTTGATCCCTCAATCCACATCTATCCCTATTCGAAACCCACAACCCTAACCGCTGTTATCCGAGGTTCGGGCCGACCCATCGCCCTGATAAAGTTCGCGGCGAGGCAAACGAAAGCGGGTGTCACCGCAAACGCCTGGGGCGTCCGAAAGCTGTATAAGCACACCTTCATTGCGATAATGCGGTCAGGGCATGAGGGGGTATTCGCCCGCACCACGAAAAAGCGATTCCCGATCAAAGAACTATGGGGGTCAGGTGTTACCCAGGTCATGACCCAAGCCATTGAGCAAGGCGAGATCATCGCCGATGCTCAAGACCGGCTCACCGCCAACGTGGTGCGGCAGTTGAAGCGATACGCCTTCAAGGGTTGATCCTCGACCCTTCACAAACGTTGATGCATCAGGCCTCGGCCTATCGCGCTGCACCCCTCGGCGGAAGGATCAATGCCAGAGGGCCAAAGAGCCGAAACATCAATCATATCAATCGCTTACGATTTCGCGGGTCCTCCGCCGGCGGTGCCAGGGGTGAGGGGGACGCTGCGGCGCACATTCTCTCTAGCGTCTGAAAACCGGAAAAGCATACCTGTAATATACGCGGCGTGTATCATCCATTGATTTTGCGAATGCGTCGCACCGGTCCCGGCGTGCCCGAGCCCAGCGGATTCCTACAACGACATCAATCAGTTGACGATAGCGCGCCCGTGAGACTTCGTCATGTGGCGGTCATCAGCATGCTGCCGACATATCACGGGCGCGAGATCATGGAGGCTGATACCGAACCAGATACTTCCAGACGAGGTAAATCGCAACGGTGGCTCCAACCGCAATAACGGCCCCGACAATAACAGGGTTAAACGGCGTGAATTTCCCGGCATCGTCGTGGATATTACGAAAGACAACAGCGCCTATAATAGAAATTGCAAAGTCTTGCTCCTGCGTATCCGAAACACCATACTTGGCGAATAAGGCGCGCAAAAGTGTCGCAAGGGCGTTTAATTCTTCGTCGTCGGGTTTCGCCAGCGCCGGATTTGACTTAATATCATACGCGTCATTCAATTCTTGTAGAAATGCATCTTGCGAAGCTATGTCGTCGATCCCGCTCAGGGAAAGTGCGAAGGACAGGTCACGATAAGCACGAATAGACATCGATCGTCCCCCTCTTGTTCGAAAATAAAACATTAGCGTTATCTTATGTAGAGTCAACCGCTCGTAGCTTCGTTTGACCACCCTATAACCGACCCGTGCCGCAAGAACTCTTCGCCTCGCAAGTGTTTCACTGTGGCCCGCAAGCCAGGTTTCACCCATTGCGTCGCCGGGTATTTTTTTCGCATCGCCTCGCTTGGCGGGGCGCCGCCGGCCTTCGCCTTGACCTTCGCCCATAGCCGTTCGCGAGCTTCACGGCCGAGGGTGATGACGGCGGCCCCGCATAATGGTGGGTGCCCGGTTCCACGAACCTGGCAATGGTTGGCTTCCCGGCCTCGCGCTCGACCCCGACAAGATCAAGATCAGTGTGCTTGTAACTTTTCGTCTTCACCCAGTTCGCAGTCGGGCCGCTGCGATAGATGCTATGAGCGCGCTTAGACACCACGCCCTCAATCCCGGCTTGATCGACCAGATAGAAGATCGAGGCGGCGTCGCCTGGCAACGCCTCGCTGAATTGAATCCGGGTGCCGGGCTTCACGATGCTGTAGAGCATTTCCCGCCTCGCCTTACAGCCGATGTCTCGCAAATCGTGGCCATTGAGGTGCAGGATATCGAAGGCGCCAAGGATGGCGGCGTACGGGTCTTTCTGGATAACCCGTTGCATCTTGTGGAAGTCGGGCCGGCCATCGTCGCCAGGCACCACGGCTTCGCCGTCAATGATGGCGGACTCAACGCCTAGCTCGCGGGCGGCCTCAACGATGCCGAGGTAACGTTTCGTCCAGTCCGCACCGGAACTCGAATAGGCGCGGATATCATCGGGGCTGTTGATGACGACTTGCGTTCGATAGCCGTCCAGCTTGATCTCATGAATCCAGTCGTCGCCGAGGGGTGGGCTCTTCACGAGCTTGGGCTTCATTGGCGGAATGAACACAAGACGCATGACTGACTCGCAAGAACGCGATTCAATCAGCATTTACTAAAATAGTTCCGAATTCCTTCCGTCGTCAGCGGTGGGTAGGGCCGCCACGGGTCTGGTTCCCGTCCCCTTCCCGTTCCTCCGCTTCCCCCAGAGCCTTGCGAGACGAAATAGCGCGGCAAGACGGGATTGGTGACGAAAGCGCAACGGTTAAGCGCGGACAACGGGCGCTCCGGACACAAGTGCAATCTGCATGATCTGGTGGCCGGTAATGTCGCGGATTGTACAGACTACGTCATCGCCCTCGGTGCGGCCCTTTTGGAGCATAAGTTTGCTGACGATTGCGAAGCCTCTGATCTTGGCCGCCTCTTCGCTTGGGAGGCTGGTTCCGTGTGCGTCGTGATAGACGTCCCCGGCATCGGAAACATCAAAGAAAAATGTAGGCATAGTGGCTCATTTTCTCGCAGTTTCGAGAAACGTCCACCGTACAAATAATACCAATCCGTAAGGTCGGCTCTAAAGAATGTTGGTTACCAGCCTGTCCAAACGGGAGTTCTCGCGATAGGCCAAACGGACCACACTGGCAGCTGCGATGCCCGTTGCAGCACCACCAATCACGTCAGTGAGGTAGTGGGTGCCGATGTAGACTCTCGACCAGCAGACCAGAAATGCCAGAACAGCGAAGCCAAGCGTCCGGCGCGGCAGACCTTGCATCGCAAACGCAGCGACAATCGCTACAGTCGCGGTCGCGTGATCCGACGGGAACGACCAGTCGGCGCTGGGGGCGATCAGCAAATGCGTCACGCCGGCATCATAGGGCCTCATCCGATGAACGAACAAAAGGATGAACTGGTTGATCGCAAGCCCGAGCAGGAACGCCAGTCCCGAAGACAGCGCCGCGTGTCTAACGTGGTGGCGGTCGACCTTCACCCACCATTGCAGGACCACCGCCAGCACCATCAAGGGAACACCGATTTGCGAGATACCGATCATTGCCTTGTCGAGCACCGGGTGAAGCCCGGCCGCCGCGTTGATCCAGTGAGTGAGGGTTGCATCCATTCGTTGTTGCTTCCGTTGTTGTGAACCGCGAGGTGATTTGTGAGAGAAGTCAACGAACGCCGCATCCATCAGATTTTTGAAGTCAGCGTCTGGCTGAAGGGTGCGCACGCCCTGATCGAATGTCTCGGTGGTGTCCTGCTCTATTTCGTCACCACGAGCGCGATTGCGTCATGGGTCAATGCCTTCACACAGGATGAGTTGATCGAAGACCCGAACGATTTCATAGCGGGCCATCTGTCGCAGATGGCGAGCAGTTTCTCGGTCGCCAGCAAGGAATTCTACGCCTTCTATCTCCTCAGCCACGGCCTGATCAAACTGCTGTTGGTCGTCGGGCTTCTGCGAGGCAAGTTGTGGTCGTATCCTGCCTCGCTCATAGCGCTTGGAGCGTTCATGGTCTACCAAGTCTACCGCTGGTCCTACACCCACTCCCCCGGTCTTTTGGTCCTGACCGTGTTTGACGCGGTGGTGATGGTGTTGATCTGGCACGAATGGCGGGTGATGCAGCGGCAAAGGCCAGCATGATCACGGAGCTATGAGCTTCGCCTTAGCTCAACTCATCTGACGGCCGCACGTCTTGCAAATCAGAACCGACGTCGCGCACATGCCGCCACCTCGGGCGCCGGGATCAAGTAGCGCGTTTCTTCACCCTTGATCTTCCGGCAAACGATGTTGTGGCCTTTCTTGCGAAGGGTGCCGGCGATGTAGCCGCGCAAGGTATGGGCCTGCCATTCCGTGCCTTCGATAAGCTCGGCGAAGGTGGCGCCGTTCTCGCGCGACACAAGCTCAATGATCTTAGCCGCCTTCGTCTGCTTGGGCGCCTTCGCCGGCTTCGGACCCTCGGTCGCGATGCGCTGGCGCCGCGCGGCACGGCGTGCCTCGATTTCCTCGGGCGTGGACTTGGTCGGCGGAAGGTCCTCAACGGCGGCCTTCATGTCGGCCGGCGTCATCTTGCGGGCTTCGCTCACCTTCGCCTTGTTCGCCTTGGTGGCGGTAGCGACCTCGGTCGGCGTCATGTCCGCGACCTTGGCGACCTCGGCCTCGATGTTGAGCACGCCCGGCACGCTGCCGCTGGTTTCGCTGGCAAGCATTTCAACCGCCGAGGCGGCGGCCGTCTCGGGATCATAGGGCCGGCCGTTGACGAAAGCGGCGGCAGCGATGTCGGCGGGGATACCCTCGGCCAGCACCTTAGACGGGGCGGCGACATGGGGATACCATTCGCGGGCGCCAGGGCTCACCGCGACCGGCTCATCAGCGATGTAGCCGGGGAACTTGCCCGCCAGTTGCTTGGCAAACCGCTTCGCATTCGACTTCACATTGAAGGACTTCATTGTCGTTTCCAATTCGGCTAGAGTGTTTGCAATTCGCAAACATTACATACCGTCGAATATGCGCCATGTATATAGCTAGGATCAAAAAAAGTGGGCGGCCGGAAAAACCTTGAGGGTGTCAGCCTTGCCGCGTTTGCCCGAGAAATGGGCGTTACGCCTAACGCGGTGAGGCAAAGAGTACAGCGCGGAAGCCTGGCCGGGGTCATCCTGGCGGACGGTTCCGTCGACGCGGTCAAAGCGCGGGTCCAATGGTTTGCAAATAGCAATCCAAACCAGCAACGCCGGAAGCCGGCGGCGAAGACATCGAAGCTTCGCGAGGCGGCCGAGGGCGCCGAGGAAAACAGCGAATACGACCTCAAGGTTGAGCGTATGGCCGTCGATCTTGAGGCCGCCAAGATCAACCTTGAGCGGTTGAAGGAAGCCACGGTCGACCGCGAGGAAGCGCGCCGCGCCATCCGCTCGCTTATGCTGGTCTTCCGCGCCGCCATGCTGAATTTCGCAAACCGCCACGCCTCGGATATCGCGGCCGAGGTCGAGGCGGACCCGGTGCGACTCGCCGGTGCGCTTGAAGGGTACATGCGCGTCGCCCTGGCCGAGCTTGCCAAGACGCGGGCACCGCTGGACGCCGGAACCTTCGGGGACTCCGCGTGCTAAGCGAGGGCGCCTTTGAGTACCTGTTTGAGGAAGGGATTGCGGCCATTGAGCCCGACCCGCCCTTCACCGTTTCGGAATGGGCGGACGAACACCGTTTCCTAAGTTCGAAGGCGTCGTCGGAACCGGGCAAGTGGCGGACCTCGCGCACCCCGTACCTCCGCGAAATCATGGACTCGCTGTCCACCTATTCGGCGGTTGAAACCGTGGCGCTCATGAAGGGCGTGCAAATCGGCGCCTCGGAAGCTGGCTTCAACTTCGTCGGCTACACAATCCACCATTCGCCCGGCCCGATTATGTACGTCCTGCCGACTATCGCCATGGCGAAAAAGTTCAGCAAGACGCGCATTGATCCGATGATTTCGGAAAGCCCCGTGCTCTCCGAAAAGATACAGCCAGCTCGGGCGCGCGATAGCGGCAACACGATTGAGCAAAAGGACTTTGACGGCGGCGCCCTGTTCATGGCCGGCGCGAACTCGGGTTCCGGCCTTCGCGGCTCGCCGGTGTCCCGCTTGGTGCTGGACGAAGTCGACGCCTACCCCGCATCGGCGGATGACGAAGGCGACCCCGCCATGCTCGCGATCAAGCGAACGGCGAACTTCCCGCGTCGCAAAATTTTCATCACGTCTTCGCCAAAGCTCAAGATCAATAGCCGTATCGAGAAAGCCTTTAAGGACGGCGACCAACGCTATTACAACGTGAAGTGTGAGGCGTGCGGCACCCTGCAGCCCATCATGTGGGCCGCGATCAAATGGGAGAAGGGGCGACCGGAAACGGCGGCCTTCGTTTGCCAGGCGGCGGACCCGGACACCGGCGAGCTTTGCGAGCACCGCCACACCGAAGCCCGCAAAAAGTTCCTGCTGTCCGAAGACTGCGGCGCCGAATGGGTTCCTACCGCGACGCCGATCCGGCCGAACGTCCGAAGCTATCACCTTTCCGCGCTCTACTCGCCTTGGTTCAAATGGTCCGAATGCGTCTCGGAATTCTTGGCGGCGAAAGACGACCCCGCGCTGCTACAGATTTTCGTCAACACCGTTCTAGGCGATTCATGGGAAGACCTCAGCGGCGAGAAGGCGGACCCCGAGGCCCTGCTTTCGAAGCGCGAAGATTTCACGGGCTGCCCCGCTCGCGTCGCCCTCATCACTTCCGGCGTTGACGTGCAGCCCGACCGCCTCGAATGCGAAACCGTGGGATGGGGACGCGACGAGGAATCGTGGTCGCTTGATTACAAGGTCTTCCACGGCGACCCGTCTCAACAAGAGGTTTGGGATCAGCTTGACGATTATTTGCGCGAGCGCTTCCCGCACCCCGCCTTCCCGAGTGGCATGGCGATTTCTGCCACCTCGGTCGACACCGGTGGCGCGAACACGCAAGACGTTTACCGCTTCGTCAAGCCGCGCGAGGGCCGCCGCATTTGGGGTATCAAGGGTTACGCCGGCAGGCGCCCGGTGTGGCCGAAAAAGCCGACGCGAAACAACAAAGGCCGGATCAACCTTTTCCCCATCGGCGTGGACAGCGCGAAGGAAACCATAACCAAGCGGCTCGAGAAGACGGGGCCAGGTGTGAGCGGGGCCGGCGCCTGTCACTTCCCGATGGAACGCGATAAAGAATACTTCGATCAGATGACGGCCGAGGTGAAGAAAACCCGGTACGTCAAAGGCTTCAAAGACGTGTATTGGTGGAAGCCGGACAACGCCAGGAATGAGGCGTTGGACTGCCGCGTCTACGCCTATGCCGCATTGCAAGGGTTGATCGCGGCCGGCATCGTTTTGAACCGCGAGGCCACCAAGGTCGAGGGCAGGCTAGCCCCCGCCGAGCCCGCACCGGCGCTGCTGCCGCCGGCCCCGGAAGCACCGGCGCCCGCGCCCGAGGCCCCGCCCACGGCCGAGCCGGCGGACGAATCGCAACATGCTGGAATTCAGCCGCCTCGGGCGAGTGGTAAAGTGCACCGGAAACGGCGTCGCGTCGTCGCTAGCCCGTACATGTGATGTCATGACCGATTTGGAAATTCTCATTGCCACCAAGGCGGCGCTGCTTAAGGCGATGCGCTCGGGCGCGCTTATCGTCCAGCACGGCGACAAGCGCGTGCAGTATCGCAGCATTGAGGATTTGAGGTCGGCCCTGGCTGGCATCAACGACGAGATTGCCACCGCCGAGGGCCGGCCTCGAAAGCGCGTGTTCTACCTTGACGTTCGGCGGGGCTACTGATGGGCATTTTTACAGGCATCCGGCGGGTAGCTCATGCTTTCCGCGTGGCGGGCGGCGGCACGAACTCATTTGAGGCGGCCGGCAACGGCCGGCGCTTGCGCGGCTTCAACCCGTCCCGCAACCATATCAATGTTGCCATCCGAGCCGCCGGCCCGACCTTGGTCGCCCGTGGCCGCTGGCTTTACGAAAACGATGGTTACGCCGGCAACGCCGTGGACGAATGGGCCTCGCAGGCCGTTGGCGATGGCATCAAGCCCCGCCCCCGCTTCAAGGGAAAGAAGGCCGCAAAGGCGGCGCTGCTCAACCTGTTCTTGAAGTGGACGGACGAAGCGGACGCCGAGGGCAATACCGATTATTTCGGCATCCAAGAGAAGGTCGCCCGCGAGGCCTATCTAGCGGGCGAGTGCTTCGTGCGCCTTCGCAATCGCCGGCTTGGCGATATGTGGACCGTACCTTTTCAGTTGCAGATTCTGACGACCGAAATGCTGGACATGGGATTCAGCGCCTCGCTACCTGGCGGCAATTTCGTGGTCGCCGGCATCGAATTCAACTTGCTCGGCGCCCGCGTCGCTTATCATTTCTGGCGCTATCACCCGACCGATGAACGGCCGCCGAACTCCGCGAACGCACGCGACCGCGTCCGCGTGCCGGCTTCCGAGGTGTTCCACGTCTTTGACGGGCGCCAGGGCGGGCAAATCCGCGGTGTCCCCCGAATCGCCCGCGCGCTGGTCAAAATCTTCGGTCTTGAGATCTACGACGACGCCGAAATCGACCGCAAGAAAAACGCCGCGCTCTTTACCGCGTTCCTGATCGGCCGGGGTGAAAACCCCATGTCTGTGAACGAAGACGAAGACGAAGACGAAACGCCGATTGCCGGCATGGAACCCGGCGCAATCATCGACCTCGGCGACGATAAGGACATCAAATTTTCGGCGCCGGCCGAGGTGGGTGGGTCTTATGAGGCGTTCCAGTATCGCACCATCTTGAAGATTTGCGCCGGCCTCGGGGTGCCATATTCCTACGTCACCGGCGATATGACCAAGGGCAATTTCGCCAACGTCCGCACCGACATTATCCGGTTCCGCCGCCGCGTTTCGCAGTGGCAGAACAACACGCTGATCTTTCAGCTTTGCCGCCCGGTGTGGGTTGCCTTCGTTGAGCGCGCCGTGATGGCCGGTCTTATCGAGCTTCCCGGCTATGACGAAGACCCGACCGAATATTGGGCATGCGACCACCTTCCGCCGCGCCAGGAATGGATTGACCCGGCTAAGGACATCGCGGCCGAGAGGGAAGCGATCAAGGGCGGCTTGAAGAGCCGCACGCAATCCATTGCCGAACGTGGCTATGACCGCGAAGACGTGGACGACGAGATCGAGGAAGAGCGCGCCGAGGCGGCGGGGCGGAAGACCCCGCTTGTATTCGATACGGACGGAACCGCGCCGCCAGCCGCGCCGAGCGCGCCGCCGCCGCCCGCGAACGACGACCCCGCTGACAACGAAGACGACCCGCCGGAGGATATCCCAAATGCCGCGTGACCTTCCGCTAGTCGCCAGTTTGCTTTTCGATACGCCCTTGCTCATCCATCGCGGCAAGGCGAACACCATCCTGACCGCGATTGGCCCCCGCATCCTTGACGGCATGGCGGTGAGTGTCAGCGATATCCCGCGCCCGCAACGCGAGGCCCGAGGCGGCGTAGGGCGAGCCTTCCGAAGCGGCGGCTATATGGCCGACAACGGTATCGCCGTTCTGCCGGTGCTCGGAACGCTGATACGGCGCGGTTCCTGGCTGGACTCCGAGTCCGGCCTTACCAGCTATTCCGCGCTGTCCGATGCGGTCACTGAAATCATGCACGACCCCGCGACGCGCGGGCTCATGCTTGAGCTTGATTCCCCCGGCGGTGAGGCGAACGGATGCTTTGACCTGGCGCGCTTCATTCGCAGCGCCAGCGAAGCCACCGGCATACCGGTGTGGTGCCATGTCAACGAAGTGGCGGCCTCGGCCGGCTACGCAATCGCTAGCTCGGCCTCGCAAATATGGGTGCCGACCACGGGCGAGGTCGGTTCAATTGGCTGTCTGGCCGCGCATGTGGACGTGAGCGAAGCGGACAAGATGGCCGGCGTTCGCTGGAATTACATTTTCTTCGGCGCCGAGAAAGCGGACGGCAACCCGCATGAGCCGTTGAGCGACCGCGCCAGGGCATCATTGCAGGCCGATGTTGACGCCCTCGGCGAAATGTTTGTGCAGCTTGTTTCGCAACATCGTGGAATCGACGCGGATAAGATCCGTGCTACGGAAGCAGGCATGTTTCGCGGTGCCGAAGCGGTTGAGTCTGGCCTGGCTGATAAGTCCGGCACATTCGACGAAGCCTTGGAAGCGTTCGCGAATAGCGTTGACGAAATGCAAACGGTTACGCCTCAAGCGTCGTCAAAATCGAGATTGAAGGTAGGGCTTATGACCAAGGTTCTTGCACAGACTCCCCCGGCCCCCGTTGTGGAGCCCGAGCCCGCCCCGGCCCCGGCGCCGGCCCCCGTGGCACCCGCCCCGGCGGCCCCTGCAGCGGTTGATACCACCGCAGCCGCCCAGGAAATGGAAAGGCTTCTGTCCGCCGAGACGGCGCGTTGCGAAGGCCTCGCCGCCATCGCCGCCCAGGCCGACCGCCTCGGCGTCACGTTCAACGTGGGCGAGGCCATCAAGGCGAAAATGAGCGTGGCCGACGCCCGCTCCAAGGTTCTGGACGCGGCAGCGGCAGGCGACGGCGAAAACATTTCGCCCATCGCGGCCCCGAAGGCCAAGGCCGAAACGAGCAAGGTTCTCGACGCGGCCGGCAAGGCCAGCGCGTGGGCAAAGGCAATGAAGCGCAAGTAAGCGCGGCAACAGGAGAATTTCGCAATGTCTACCGTTCTCACCGAAGGCCGCCGCATCGGCGCCCACATCATCAGCGAGTCGGCCGGCGAAACCGGCGGCATGCGCTCGCGTGAGGTTGGCGTGCTCACCGGCAACGTCAAGTTCTTGAATGGAACCGTGCTCGGCCAGGTCGGGGTCGGCGCCGCCGTAGCCGCTGCCAATGGCGGCAACACCGGCAACGCCACGATTTCGGCGGTGACGACCGGCGCTGGCGCAAAGTCCGGCGTCTACAAGGTGGACTTTACCGCCGCTACCAAGTTCGACGTGACCGACCCGGACGGCTTCAAGATCAAGTCCGGCGCCACCGGCGCGGCCTATGCCGACGACCTCGGCTTCACCATCACGGCCGGCGCGACCCCGATGGTTGCGGGTGACGGCTTCACCATCACGGTCGCCGCCGGCACCAAGAAGTTCAAGAAGCTTGATCCGGCCGCCGGTGATGGTTCGCAGAATGCCGCCGCCATTCTGTTCGGTGACGTTGACGCCACCACCGCCGATCAGAAGGCGGTTCTTACCGTCCGCGAATCCGAAGTCAGCGACTTCGAACTCGTCTGGCCGGTGGGCATTTCGGACACGAACAAGGCCGCCGCAATCGCCGCGCTCGGCAAAAAGGGAATCATCGTTCGCTAAGAACAGCGACGGGGAAAACGAGGAACCGCACCTATGCATATGGACATCTTCAACGACGACGCGTTTTCCGCCGTCTCTATGACCGTGGCGCTTGAAGACTACGAATTCAAGCCGAACCTGATCGGGTCCATGAACCTGTTCACGGACGTTCCGATTTCGACGGAACACGTCTCGGTCGAGCGCCGCGCCGGCAACGTCTTGAGCATCATTCAGACCTCGGAACGCGGCTCGCCGCTGGAAGAGGGCAAGCGGGATGGTCGCTCGATCCGCAAGTACGATACCAGCCGTATCGCCAAGGGCCACACCATCCGCGCATCCGAAATTCAGAACATGCGCGCGTTCGGCACCGAGTCGGAACTCGAAACCATGATTGGTTACGTGGGCCGCTACGAACAGCGCCTTATCGGCGACGTGGAACTGACCTGGGAAAACATGCAGCTTGGCGCGCTGCAGGGCAAGGTTCTGGACGCTGACGGCACCGTGATCGTTGATTGGTTCTCCGAGTGGGGAATCGCGGTTCCCGATGAAATCGACTTCGCGCTGGACACCGCCACCACGGACGTCGAACAGAAGTGCCGCGCCATCATCCGCACGATGATGGAAGCCAGCCGGGGCGCCTGGACGATGGGCACCCGCGTTATCGGCCTGGCCGGCGACGCGTTCTTCGACAAGCTCACCGGCCACAAGTCCGTTCGCGAGATCTACTTGAACACCTCGCAAGCGCAGACCCTTTCCCGCGCCTTCGGCGTTGCCACTCAGAGCGTGTTCAACGCCGGCTCTTATGCGGTGTTCGACTACGGCGGTATTCTGTTCATCAACTATCGCGGCAGCGACTCGTTCAGCGATGCCGGCACGCCGGGCACCAAGGCCGGCCTGGGTATCAAGTCGACCAAGTGCAAGTTCTTCCCGATGAACGCGCCCGATGTCTTTCAGAAGGCATTTGCGCCGGGTGAGGCCTTCGACATGGTCAACACCCTCGGCCGCCCGCTCTACGCGATGATGATCCGCGACGAGAAGCGCAACTTTTGGGTTCGCCCCGAGGTCTATTCCTATCCGCTGTACATCTGCACGCGGCCGGAAATGCTGCTCACCGCGAAGGCCACGGCCGCCGGTTAATCCGGCGGCGGCTTACTCCCATGGATTGGCACGGCCTCCTAGACGATATGACCGGCATAGTTCGGGATACGTTCGGCGAGGCCGTGGCCGTCATCTACAGGCGTACCGAGACTGGCGAAGTAAAGCCGGACTTGATCGCAATCTTCGATTACGAACACGCCGAGCTTCAGGCCGGCGGCAAGGTGTCCACCACGTCCCGAATTCCGGTGCTGGACGTGCGCAACGCTGACCTCGGATTCGACCCGCTGCCCGATGACGAAGTGACGATTTCCGGCCAGGGCGTTTTCCGCGTCATCGACACCTTTGCGGACTCGTCCAAAAACACAAAGCTGCATCTGCGAAAGAAATAGGCGATGGCCTCGGCACCGCACCCGCGAAAGCTCATCCGTGCCGCCGCCGCCGCCTTGCTTGCGGCGCCCGATGCCAGCACGCCGCCGGTGTTCCCTACGGCGGCCAAAGCCCGCGTCTATGACAGCCGAGACTTTCCCGCCGACGCGCGCATCATGCCCGTGGTAGTGGTCTACACCGGCGACGATGTCATCGACCCGGACTATCGCCATGACGGCGGCGTTAGGCGCCGGTTTCTCAAGCTCATGGTCGAGTGCTACGCGGTCGGCGATGACGGCGCCGAGGCGGTGGACGCTTGCGCCTTTGAGGTTGAAAACTGGCTTCACGCAAACCCGACGCTCGGCAATCTTGTCGAGTGGTGCACGATCAATTCAACGGTTACAGCCTTCGCCGAAACGGCCGAGGTTGCGTTGTGGACCTCGGTCCTAACCTTCGACGTGGTCTATTACACGCAACTGATAGAGGTCGAGGGCCGGCGCCCGACGACCGTCATGCTCGGCTATGATCCTGAAACCGGCATAGGCCATGAGCCCGATTACACCGATGTAACGGGAGCGATGCCCGATGCTTGAGCGCCGCGAAAAGGACATCACGGACCTTGAGCGCCGCGTGTCCAATTCGGTCATTGTGGGCAAGGTTTCGCAGGTCGACCACGCGAAAGCGCGCTACCGCGTGAAGGCCGGCCGCTTCGAAAGCGACTGGCTACCCTTTACCAGCGCTCGGGCTGGCGAAACGCGGTCCTATGACAGCCTCGACGTGGGCGAACAGGTGGTTATCGTCTCGCCCTCGGGCGACCCCTCACAGGGCGTCATTGTGGGCTCTATCGCTACCCAGGCGAAGCAAGCGGCGGACAAGGGCAACATTCACCGCACCATTTACCCGGACGGCACGGTCGTTGAGTACGACCACGATGCGAAGGCCTACAAGATGGACGTCGCCGAGGGCGGCAGCTACGCCCTCAACATCGAGGGCGGGGCCTCGATCCATGCCACCGGCGGCGATATCAAGATCAAGGCGCCAGGCGGCATCGCCATTGAGTCCGCCACGCTTACCCACAACGGCAAAGACATTTCCAACATGCACGAACACACCGGCGTTGAGCCTGGCGGCAGCAACACCGGCCCGGTGGCGTAAGGGGAACCGCTATGCTCGGAATGGACGCCGTCACCGGCAAGCCGCTTGAAGGCCTCGCGCACCTCAAGCAATCAATCACGGACATACTTTCAACCCGCATCGGCACCCGGGTGATGCGCCGCGACTACGGTTCGGATCTTCCGAACCTTGTAGACAATCCCATCAACTCCGATTTCGCGGTCGACCTTTACATGGCGCTCGCCGAGGCAATCACCCGGTGGGAGCCGCGTCTACGATTGCGGGAAGCTTCGTTTAATCCCCTCGGCGACGGCGTTATAGAATTCGGTCTAACCGGCGAATATCTGCCGGAAGGAAAGATCATCAGCTTAAACGGAATCGTCATCAAATGACCCAGGCGCAATATACGCTAGAAGGGCTTCCGGTCCCGGCGGTTATTGCGACCCTTTCCTACGAAGAAATTCGGCAAGCTACGATCAATAAGCTTGTGGCGCTGGACCCGGACTATTCGGCGTTGCTCGAAAGCGATCCCGCGATCAAAGTAATTGAGGCGTCGTCGTATCAAGACCTTGTGTTGCGCGAGCGCGTCAACGATGCCGCAAAAGCCAACCTTCTGTTCTTCGCCGCTGGTTCGGACCTCGACCACCTCGCCGCGTTCTATGACGTGCTTCGGCTTGTGGGTGAGACGGACGCCGCATTGCGTAGCCGCACCATCCTGGCGATACAAGGCCGGTCGACCGGCGGGCCGGAAGAACGCTACAAGTTCCTCGCCCGTACCGCTGATGTCCGGGTAAAAGACGTCGCCGTTTATCAGGTGGACGGCGGGCCGAAGCTTCGCGTCGCCCTGCTTTCGCTGGTCAACGGCGGCGTGCCAGATGCGCCCATGCTGGCCGCTGTTACGGCCGCCGTGACGGCGCCCGATGCCCGTTCCATCAATGACGTTATCGAGGTCGTGTCGGCTACCCAGGCGCCGCAAAACATCGTCTTGAACGTGTGGCTTCTGCCGAACGCGCCGGCCGCGATCCTTGACAGCATGGAAACGCTCATTCGGTCCGCGTTCTTTGACGAAGGCGGAATCGGCTTTGACCTGAATCCGTCTTGGATTTCGGCCCGCGTCCATATCCCCGGCGTCGCCAGGGTCGAGGTCGTCACCCCGGCGGCTCCAGTCATCGAAAATGACAACCAAGCGGCGACGCTCGGCACCGTCACCGTGAACCTGGCGGGGCGCTCCCGATGACGACGGCGCTTCACCTTCTCCCAAAGAACGCTTCGCCCTTTGAGCGCGCGCTATCCATGTCACTGGATAGGACGCCCGATTTCGGCGCGATCATTGACGGTATCGCTGGCCTGAAATACGGCGTCATCCCCGCCGCCTTCTCGCCCTGGGTAGTGGCGGAATACGGCCTTGGCCCGATATCCGAGTATTTCGACACAGACGCCGAAGTGATTGCCGCCGGCATCCCGTGGCAGCGTGTCCGGGGCACCCCGGCCGCCGTGCTCGCGGCGCTGTCCTGGCTCGGCTACACCGCGCCCCATATCGAGGATCAGAACGAACGGCGCCGGAAGTGGAACCGCTATCAGGTCGCCATGGGCTTGGTGCCTGAAGCTGAATTGCCAGTGCTTCGCGACGCCGAATATCTCGTCGGCATTTCGGACCCGGCGCGCTCGGCGTTCATACGCGGCTGGCACGGCTACAACGTCCGCGCTCTCGAATGGAGCGAACAGAAATGGGGCGAATCCCTTTGGGGTGACGACAGCGGCATTCGTCTTGACGGCGGAACGGTGAAGTGGAGCCACGGCGAAGACCTCACTGCCAGCATTGTAGCAACCTCGGAAGAGCGCGAAGCCCTCGGGGTTAACGTCTCGGTCGGCGACGTGCTGCAATGGGGTGCGTTCCCGTGGACGGCGCCGGGCATTTCATGGAACGGCGTTACTGATGCCGGGGCCTTCAAGTCGTTTCTGCTGTCCAGCCTGTCCGTTTACGTGGCCTTCTATGACGCCGCCGGCCAGGTCATCGGCTACCGCCGTCCCGTAGCCGTTCGGGACGTGACCGCGAACCATGACTCGGCGCCGGGCCAGGTGTTCTTTCAGGTCGAGGCGCGAACCGACTTCGGCGATAGCGAGGGCGAGCAATGCGCTTCCGTGGGGCTGGTTTTCCGCGCTCACAACGCTAACGCCGCGAAGCCTGGCAAGCTTTGGCTCGAGCCGCAAGAAATCGCCTTTGAGCCCGGCTTTGACCCCGCCGATATGAAGATCGGCGCCGTCCCGGTCGACTTCACCTTCCGGCGGACAGTCCGCCAGCACGTCACCATCGAATTGGAAATCTGAAAATGGCGAACGAACAATATCTGATCTTCGACAAGGCGACTCGTCCCGACCTGGCCGATATCTATGACCGTTCGCAGGCTAGCCCGCCGCGCGAGCGGGTGTTGATGCGCGAGCGCAAATTTGCGCAAGGCGCCGAATTCAACGAGGCGTTTTCTATCGAGGCGAGGAAGCGAACCAACATCGGCAACATGGTTGCCAGTGACGGCGACCGCCGCAAGGGTTGCGAAATCATTGTGGACCCGTTCAGCGGCGACACCACTCTGGCGGCCGGTGAGGTGTACGTGCGAGGCGATATCCGCCCGGTTGACGAGGCCAGCTTTGCGGGCCTGCCGATTGTGGGCGATGTCGTCGTCGGCGTTCGCGTTTTGCAAACGGTTGTGACACATGAGGAAGACGAGTCCTTGCTCGGCCTGCACGAGGAAGCGATTGTTTCTTACGGCGAACCTGGCGCGGCACGCGAAGAGCTTTCGCTTGTGTGGGGTTGGAATGGCGACGGCCAGGCCGGCGCTCTTTATCGCGTCTACCAGATCCGCGACGGCTTCGTTGTCGACCAAACCCCGCCGCCCTCGCTGTCCGGGTTTAACGCCGCAATGGCGGCTCAAGACTATGACGCGCACGAAAACTATGTCGCTCGCGGTTGCCGGGTAACGGCCCTCGGCCTGTCCGGCGGAAAACAATGGTTCTCTATCGAGGAAGGCACCGCCAATATCCTCGGATACAAGCGGACCCGGAACACCGCGACTCGCTTCGGCCAGCCCGAAGAGCCGGATATTCTCAACATCGCCTCGGAACCGCATACGTTTGACGATGGCGGCACCGGGACCGCGACCATCGCGCTCAACCGCTCGCCGATCAATTCGGTCGCGCAAGTCATCGTGACGAAGGAAGTTACCGAAACCATCGTTCGCGGCGCGGTGGCGAACACGACTGACCTTCTCGGCCATACCGGCGTCGTTTCTATCTCACTGGTGAAACAGGGCGCGACGACCTATGTCTCGCCCGCCAGCTACACGCGCAACGGCGACCGTATCGATTGGTCGCCAGGCGGCCCGGAACCGGCGCCCGGCTCTTCCTTCGATATCACCTATCGTTACCTCGACGCCGTGGTGCCCTCGGTTGTCACGCCTACCGGCATCACCATTTCCGGCGGTGTCACGGGCGGCAACGTGTTCGTGAGCTACAACTTCAATCTGCCGCGTCACGACCTCATCTGTCTCGATAGGGACGGGAATATCGTTTACCTCAAGGGCATTCCCGCCGTTGAGCAACCGCAGCCGCCGGCCCCGCCTGCCACGCTGCTGGCGCTTTGCGTGGTCGAAAACGATTGGTTCGGAACGCCTGCCATCATCAACAACGGCACGCGGTCGCTTCCGTTCTGGCAACTCCAACGCATGTATGACCGCCTTGTCGACGCCATCGACCTGATAGCACTGGCCCGCCTGCAAATGGATATTTCAGCGCGTGAGCCTGTGGCGAAAAAGGGCGTGTTCGTGGACCCGCTCAATGACGACCGCTACCGCGATGCTGGCGAGGCGCAGAACGGGGCGGTATTCAACGGATCATTCCAGATTCCGATCATCCCGAGCTTCCAAGCCTTTTCGATGGCGGCCCCGGCTTGCCTCACCTACACGGAAGAGCCGCTTATCTTGCAAGAGGCGGTGACGGGTTGCACGAAAATCAATCCTTATCAGTCATTCGCGCCGCTGCCGGCGAAAATGTACCTGACGCCTACTCAAGATTTCTGGACGGAAACGCAAGACGAGTCGCTTTCGCCGATTACCCAGGTGTTCGGCCAGGGCAATCGTTCCCGCGTCACTAATGTCGAGGTCATCACGTCCACGCGCGATGTAACGGCCTATTTCCTTCGCCAGATCAATGTCGCATTCGAAATCGACGGCTTCGGCCCCGGCGAAATCCTGCAAAAGCTCACATTTGACGGCATCGACGTTACGCCGGCCGGCCCTCTCGCGGCCGATGTCAACGGCAAGGTCGTGGGCACCTTCACTATTCCGGCGAATGTCCCCTCTGGCACCAAGCACGTCGCCGCCGTGGGCGCTGGCGGCGATAGCGCCGCCGCCGAGTTCACCGGCCAGGGCCGCATTGAGATCAGCACTAGCCAACAGATCACGACCGTACAGCGTTTCCGTGATCCGCCACCGCGCAACACGGGCGGCGGCAGCGGAAACGGCCAAGGGGGTAACGGCGGGAGCCGCACCGACCCGGTGGCGCAATCTTTCATGTTCGCCGAGGGCCGGCACATCGCCTCTATCGAGGTGAAGTTTTGCGCCATCGGCGACGCCTCGCAGCCCGTGCTTTGCGAAATCGTCACGATGGATAACGGCTACCCGACGACCGATGTCATCGCGCAGACCGAAACCGATATGCATTCCGCGATCATCGGAACCTGGCACAAATTCACCTTTGATCCCCCCGTCTTCATTCCGGCCGGTGTTGAAACCGCCTTCGTTCTCAAGACGAATGACCCGAACCATTCGGTTTCCTATGCGGCGCGCGGCGGCTTCGACGCGGCCCGGCAGGAATGGATTGGCGCGCAGCCCTACACCATCGGCGTTCGTTTCAGTTCCTCGAATGCCTCGACCTGGACAGCGCACCAAGACGAAGACCTGACTTTCCGCCTCAACGCGGCGAAGTTCGATCCGGTATCCAAGACAATCGCCCTCGGCACCGTCACCGCGATTTCGCTTTCCGATTTCATCGCGGAAGCACAGGTGTTCTTGCCGACCGGCGACACCCGCGTCGTGTTCGAAATCGAGCCCGTGGGCGAGACCCCGGTGCGCATCGAGCCCGGCCAGGTGTGGGAGCGGCAATCGTTCTTCACCGGCAACGCCGCTTTGCGCGCCATCCTGACGGGCACCGACAAGGTTTCGCCAATCATGGGCCGTGACGTGCTTGCGATCAAAGGCACGATGCAGGCCAACGGCGTTTATGTCAGCGACGCGTTCACGATGGGGAACCTGATCCGCCTCGACGCGGTGATGAAAACCAAGCTGCCGGCAGGCTCGGCCCTTACCGTTCATTACGACAAGGCTGACGATAATTGGCAACTGCTGCCGCAGGCGTCGGCCACGGTGCTGGCGGATGGCACCTTTGAGCGGACTTTCCGCACGACCGGCCTGACCGCGATTCAGGGCCGTATCCGTCTCACGCTCACCGGTTCACCGGCGGCTCGCCCGGCGGTTTCCGACCTTCGCGCCTTCTCGATTTGAGGTTGACCAATGACCATCGACACCGCAACCCCGAACCGGAACTATCCGCTGCCGAGCGGCGGTAACAACCTCTCTCATGACGTGAGTCGGTTGATTGCCGCGCTTCAGGCCGTAGATGTGGACGTCGCGGCCATTCTCACCGCCTTGGTGCAGAAGGCCCCATTGCTCAACGCAGCGCTTTCCGGGGCGCCTACGGCCCCGACTCCGGGCAGCACCGACAACTCTACCCGCATCGCAACCACGCAATGGGTGCGAGCGAACTTTGCAGACTTCATCGGAGCCGCACCGGCGGCCTTGGACACCATCGCAGAACTGGCGGCGGCGCTACAGAATAACCCGGACATAATCACGCAAATTCTGACCTCGGTCGGCCTCAAGGCGCCGCTTGCGAGCCCTGCTCTAACAGGCGTGCCCACGGCGCCCACGGCGGCTCCAGGCACGAACACGACTCAAGTTGCGACAACCGGGTTCGTCAAAGCGGCTGTCGACGTTGTACTCGGCGGTGTGTCCGCCGCCTTCGACACGCTGTCCGAAATAGCGGCCGCGCTTGCAACCAAAGCGAATCTCGCGGGCGGAAACGCCTTCACGGGTCCGCAATCCATCGCACCAGGAACGGCGGGGATAATCGGGCAGAATGGATCGGGCGCCGGGGCGGGCTTGTCCATTGGCACGCCTAACCCTGCCACTGGCGCGGCGGCTTTCATTTCGCTCAACCGAACCGGCGCCTATGCCGTCAACTTCGGCCTGGATACCGACAACAAGCTGAAGGTTGGCGGCTGGTCAATGGGCGCCGTAGCCTATGAAATCGTGCACATGGGCAACGTTGCGACCTTGCTCGATACTCGATACGCGGCCTACCGCGTCACCACGATTTCCACCGCCGCCCCCTCGGGCGGCGCGAACGGCGACCTCTGGTTTCAGGTGTAATCATGTCGTCATACGTGAAAGATGCCGGCGTCTGGAAGCCTGCGCTTAATGCCAATGCTGGCCGGAACCATATCAAGGACGGCGGGGTCTGGAAGCTGCCTAAGCAGGGATGGGCAAAGGACGTCGGTGTATGGAAACCGTTGTTTCCTCCGTATATACAGTATCTAGGGTACACTCTATTCCCGAACCCAGGTAATCAGGACTTCACTGTGGCTAATGTCACAGTACCTGAGGATTGTATTCTGGTAGCTACACTGCTGGCGTACGGCCCAGTGGCTCAGACCCCTACTAGTATGACGGTGGACGGCGTGGCAGGCACACTTGCTGTTGCCACGACCTCGAATACCTACAAGGGTAGTATGGGGTACAAGGCTGTTTCAGCCGGTACTCGTAGCGTTACTATGAGCCTTAGTGGTGGTAACGGTCAGAGCGGTGTGGCAGATGCTATTATGGCGTTTTGGGCAGTTACAAGGTACAGAAACAGCATACCTGTGACCCAGAAAGCTACCGGTACTGCTACGTTTGCTTCTGCAACTCTGTCTGCGCCAAATGACAGTGCAACCATATGGGCACTTCTGCTGAGTGGCAACCCAACTAGGACGTGGTCACTGGCTACGGAAAACCAATACGTTCTTGGACCCACCGGTGGACGCAGCTTTGCACTAGCCCTCTTAGGGTATAACACCCCTGGCTCATACACGGAGACCGTTACTCTAAGTGGTAGTAACCAGTCCGTGTTTATGGGCATGAACTTTACATAAGAAAGGATTACTATGAGCAACGACATCTTCCTCGTAACTAACGAGGCTGGACTAGGGTATACACTAGGTCATCCTGGCTGGCTAACAGGTGACACGCCGGAAACCGCTCGTCGGTTGACGGCTGACGAACTCGTCGCCGCCGGCTATGGGCTTAAACTGATCGATGAACCGCCGACCTTTGATGCCGGTAAGCAGGCGTGCGCGGTCGCGCCGATTGATCAATGGGAAGTCACGGAAACCACGGCTACGGTAAAGTACCTTGTCACCGATCTGCCTTTTGAAACTGTCCGCGCCCTCAAGCTCGCCGCGCTAGCTGACAAGCGGTGGAGCGTTGAGACGGGAGGTATCGCCATCAACGGCGCCCCAGTTCGAACGGACGCGAACAGCCAGGCCAAGATTACCGGCGCGGTTTCGCTTTTCCAGAACGACCCATCCTTGGAAGCCATCGACTGGGAAGCTCAGCCGGGCGTTTGGGTAACGCTGGACGCGCCAACCATGAAGGTAATAGGCGTCGCGGTTGGCCGCCATGTGCAAACCTGTTTCAGCCGCGCCAGGGCATTGTCGGCGGATATTATGGCGGCGGCTGACATCGAAGCTCTTGACGCCGTCGACATCGAGGCGGGTTGGCCAGGCCAGTGAAGCCGCCACCTCGGCGGTAAACGCAACATCCTTCGTTTGCGAAACGTCAACGCTGGCCTATGAAAGCGTTGACATTCGGAGATCGCAATTATGGCTGGCACTCAATTTCTGCACGGCGTCGAAATTATCGAAATCGATGACGGCCCCCGCCCCATTCGCACCGTCCGCTCTTCGGTCATTTTCGTGGTCGGCACCGCCCCGGACGCGGACGCGCTGGCGTTCCCGCTAAATACGCCGGTGCTGATCGCCGGTAGCCGCGCCGAGGCCGCGAAGCTGGACACCTCGGTCGGCAAGACCCGACTCGGCACCCTGCCGAACGCGGTCGACCTCATCCTGCAACAGATTGGCGCCGTCATCGTGGTTTGCCGCGTTGACGTGGGCGCGAACGATGGCGAAACGCTCGCGAACGTGCTTGAGGGCTGTTACAAGGCCCTTGAGGCGCAATCGGCCGTGGGCGTCACCCCGCGTATCCTGATCGCCCCCGGCTTCACCGGCGAGCGTCCGGTCGGTATTTCCGGCCATGGCGCCATCACCCCCGGCAACGGCGGCGCCAATGGCACGTTCGCCCTGGCCTTCACCGGCGGAACCGGCTCGGGCGCCGAGGGCACCTTTACCGTTGCCGGCGGCCAACTCACCGCGATCACCATCACCAAGGCCGGCCGCTACACCGTGGCCCCGGCGTTCTCGTTCGCCGCCTCGGCCGGCCTCGCGGGTGCCGCTTCGCCCGTTACGCTCGGCGCCACCGCGAACGCCGTTGTGGCCGAGCTTATCGGCATCGCGGAACGGCTTAAGGCCGTCATCATCGCGGACGGCCCGAACACCAATGACGCCGCCGCGCTCACCTATGCCGACGACTTCGGCTCGAAACGAGTTTACGTGGTCGACCCTGGCGTGAAGGTTCCGCGCGGGGCCAACGTCAACAGCGAACCCGCTTCCTCGGCGGTTGCTGGACTCATCGCCAAGATCGATAATGACCGCGGATTCTGGTGGTCGCCGTCAAACCAGAATATCAACGGCATTGTGGGCACCGACCGGGCTATCGACTTCGCCCTGGGTGACGCGAACAGCCGCGCAAACCTTCTCAACGAAGGTAACGTCGCTACCATCATCCGCGAAGACGGTTTCCGCCTTTGGGGCAACCGCACCCTGTCCAGCGATCAGAAATTCGCTTTCCTGTCCGTGGTTCGCACGGCGGATATCATCAATGACTCCATCCTTCGCGCTCACCTTTGGGCCGTGGATCGCAACATCACCAAGACGTACATTGATGACGTTGAAGAGTCCGTGAACGCCTACATTCGCAGCCTTGTTGCGATGGGCGCTCTTATCGGCGGCCGTTGCTACGCCGACCCGGACCTCAATTCGCCCGCGTCCATTTCGGAAGGCAAGGTGTGGTTCAACATCGAATTCACGCCGCCTTACCCGGCCGAGCACGTCATTTTCCGGTCGCGCATCGTCAACGACTTCCTTGAGGATCTTGTGCAATGAGCACTCCCACTTTCGCGCTGCCGCGCCAGCTTAAGGCGTTCAACCTGTACTTTGACGGCAACAGCTACGCCGGCCGCTGTGACAGCATCACGCTACCCAAGATTGCCCTCACGACCGAGGATCACCGGGCCGGCGGCATGGATGCCCCGAAGAAATTGGAATTGGGTATGGAAGCGCTTACCGCGTCCATCACCCTTTCCGATTACGACCCCGCCATCATCAGCCTTATCGGCGTGGATGGCATCGCCTTGGTTGCTCGCGGTGCCGTGCAGCGGCAAGGCGCCGCCGCCGAGGCCGTGGTCGTCAACATGCGCGGCATGCTGACCGAAACCGAATTCAGCGAGTGGAAGCCCGGCGGCAAGTCCACCAAAACGCTTACCTATGAACTCGATTACTTCCGGTATCGCCAGGTCGACGTCGAGTACGTGGAAATAGACATCATCAACATGGTTCGGAAGATTGGCGGCGTCGACCAGCTTGCCACTCAGCGAGCCGCAATCGGCCTCTAAGGATGCATGACAATGACGACCGATATTCGCAAGCAAAAGCGGCACCCCTTGGTGGAAGCCATCACCATTGAAGGCCGCGAAGTCACCGAAGCCGTCTTGCGCCGCATCAAGGGCAAAGACATTCGGGACATGGAACGGCACGATTCGGACCTGGACAAAACCGCGTTCATCATTTGCCGCCTCGCCGGCTGGCCGCCCGAGGCGTTCGATGAACTGGACGCCGAGGATATCGACGCGCTCGGCAAGATCATTGAGGGTTTTATGGGGAGGCGGAAGCGGGCGGCCTAACGCTCGAATCCGTCTCTAACCTCATGGCGGATATCGCCGTGATCTTTCACTGGCCGCCGTCCGAACTTTGGGAACTAGACCTTTCGGAACTCGCGATGTGGCGGGGCCTCGCCGCCGCTCGCGCTGGCAAAGCGAAAACGTAAATGGCCGGAAAGCCCACGGCGGAAGCCACCGTAAAGCTATCGCTGATCGACCGCATCACCGGGCCGCTAAAGCGTATTTCGGCGCGCCTCTCCGCGCTCGGCACCCGGCTAGGCTTTGACCGCATCGGCGCATCCGTCAACCGCCTCGGCAAGAGCATTATAGGGCTCGGGAACGGATTGACGCGGACGACCGCCCGCCTGTCTTCATTCGTGGCCCTTCTCGGCCTCGGCGCCTCGGGTGCCGTTGCTGGCGCCTTCGCCTTGGCGAAGAGTGCGTCGGACCTCGGCAGCGAGATAGGCGAAGCCTCGTTCAAACTCGGCATCGGGGTCGAGGCCTTACAGGAATACCGGTTCGCCGCGAAAATGAGCGGCATTGAAAATGAAACCCTCACCAAGGGTATTCAGAAGCTCGGAATCAACGCCTCGGAAGCCGTCAAGGGCAATAAGCAGATGGCGAAGAGCTTCGGCGCCCTAGGCGTACCCTTGAAGGATACCAAGGGCAAAATGCGGTCAACCGAGGCCGTGCTTAATGACACCTTCACCGCGCTAGCAAAGATCAAAGACCCGCTTCGCCGCAACGCCCTGGCGTTCAAGCTTTTCGGCAAGTCTGGCGTCGACTTGGTCAAGATGCTGTCCGATGGTTCGGCAGGCCTGGCCGAAATGAGGCATCAGGCCCGGCTTACGGGTAGCGTCATGAGCGCGCGGGCCGCCGCTGCCGCCGATGAATTCGGCGACAATCTTGACGCCCTCTTGATCCGTTTCGAAGGCCTGAAGCTGTTTATCGGGGTCCAGCTTCTGCCGGTGCTCAATGAGGTTATCGAAGCGACCACGAAATGGTTTGACGCCAACGCCGGCCTTGTCCGGCAGTCAATCACGGAATGGGTAGGCGCGTTCGCCAAAGTGCTTCGTGACCTCATGAATCCCGCTTCGGAGATCCGGCAGAAAATGGCCGGCATGGCCGAGGGCGTAACGTCATTCCTAAACGCCATCAAACCCGTTGTGGACTTCGTGGGCGGGCCTATGAACGCCACGCTGCTAGTGCTCGGGGCTTGGACGGCGGCCCCTCTCATCACCGCATTGACGGCGGTTACAGCCGCGTTCGTCACCCTGGGTATCACCATCATGGCGACGCCCGTGGGCTGGATACTTGCGGCCGTGGCCGCCATCGCCGCCGCCGCGTACTTGATCTATCAGAACTGGGATAAAATCGCGAAGTGGTTCGGCGACTTTTGGGATTACGTCAAAGGCCTGTTCGCCTCGGCGGTGGCCTATATCCAAGGGATTGCGGGCAAGCTGTACGATGCCGGCGTCGCCATGGTGCAATCCATTTGGGACGGCCTTAAATCGAAGTGGGCGGACGTGGTGGCCTGGCTGAAAGGCGCCGTCAATGACCTCGTCGGCTGGCTTCCCGATGTCATCAAAACCAAGCTCGGCATTGACATAAACACCGCCAAGCTGCCCGAGGGTCCGAACGCCCCTGCAGCGCGCGCTGGGGCCGCCGTGGGCGCTCTTGTGCCGCCGAAGGTGGAAACGCCCCCGCCGCCCTCGCCTGGCTTCGTGTCGGGCGCGAAACCGGCGGACATGGGTTCGCTGTCCGCCACCATTCGCGACCTCATGAAGCCGTTGAGCGAGGTGACTAAGCAGGGCTCGCCCATGAAGGCGGACGAAGTCGACGCCGGCACCGTCAAGGCGGCAAGCATACAGATAGCGGAACCGCTCATTGCCCATGAGCCGCAACAGATCAATGCGCCGCTCAACGTGGGCGGCATCACCGTGAACGTGCAGGGCATGACGCCAGGCGAGGCGCAATTGATGGTCACGCGGGCCATCGGCGCCGCGCAAGCCAAGCACCAAGCAAATCTGCAATCGAGCCTTTCGGATTGATCGATGTCTACAATGATGGGCCTCGGGCCGTTCCGTTTCAGCCTCTCAACGGCGGCCTACCAATCGCTTGAGCGGGGCGATGAATTCCGATGGGCTGCACAAGAGCGCATCGGGCGCGAGCCCGCAGCGCAGTTCATCGGGCCAGGTCAGACCACGTTCACCTTGAGCGGGACCATTTACCCGCACTTCCGGGGCGGATGGGGCCAGGTCGAGGCCATGCGCGCCGTTGGCAAGACCGGGGCGCCGCAAATGCTGGTTTCCGGCCTCGGGCGAATCTTCGGGCTCTTCTACATCGAAAACGTGGGCGAAACGCAAACCATCTTTTGGGATAACGGCGCGCCTCGAAAGCAAGAATTTAACCTTGGTCTTAAGAGCTACGGCGCGGACGGCGGCCTTTTCTAATTATCCTGGGTTCGGCGCGGTTGCCGGGTCGGCTATGGTGTTTGCTAATTGCAAACAGGTGGCAGATGAACATTTACCGCGCCAGCGATGGCGACATGGTCGATGAAATTTGCTGGCGCTTCTATGAGAAGGGCCAACAGCCGCTTGCCGTCGAACGGGTGTATGACGCGAACCAAGGCTTGGCGAAGCTCGGGCCGGTTCTGCCGGCGGGAACCATCGTCAAGCTGCCGGACCTTCCGCGCCCGCAGACTACCCCGATCATTCGGATTTGGGGTTAGCTATGACCCCGTTTGCTTCCTTCTCTTCCGATGGCGCTGACATCACCGGTGGCCTGGCCGACCGGCTTCTCTCGGTCGAGTGCCATGACGAAGCCGAAGACAAGTCGGACCGCGTGACAATCGAGCTTGACGACCGCGCCAGGTGGAGCGACGGCGCCGTGGCCGCGCTGCCGCTCATCGGGTCCACCATCACCGTAACCCTCGGCTACCGCGAGGGCCAGGCGACCGAATTCGGGCCGTACCTCATTGACGATTTGGAAGTGTCTTCACCGCCCCGGACACTTCGCGTAACCGGCCGCTCGGCGAAGATGCCGAAGTCGTTCCGCACCCCGAAGACCGAAAGCTATCATCAGAAGACGGTCGGCGCGATCATGCAGGAAATCGCCGGCCGGAACGGCTATGAGGCCAAGATTGACCCGGCGCTGTCTGGCATCGTCATTCGCCACATCGATCAGCGCAACGAGTCGGACATGTCCTTTGCGACGCGGCTCGCGGGCATGCATGACGGCGTCGCCAGGCCCGTGGCCGGCAAGCTCGCGGTTGCGAAGCGCGGGACCGGCAAAAGCGTCACCGGGGAATCGCTTCCCACGGTCACGCTTACCGAAGCCGATTGCAGCAAGTGGTCGTTCAAGTATTCAGCCCGAGACGAAGCGGGCGAGGCCGGCGGCCTGGACGAAGGCGGCGGCGGCACCTCGGCGCAAGGCGCTGCAGGGGATGCCGGGGACACCGCCAGCGGGCAAACCGAAGGCGAGTCCATCATCGACCTGCCGGATGACGAAGACAGCGGCGAAGGCGATAAGGGCGGCGTCCGGGCCTACTGGACGGACATTCGCACCGGCGAGACGAAGGAGTCCACGTCCGGGCAAGAGCCTTACCACGACCTCCGCTACAGCTATCACAATGAAGCCGAGGCCCAGGCGGCGGCGGACGCCTACAAGAACAAGAGCGCTCGCGGCAAGGCTTCGTTCTCTTGTGACATCGGCGGCGACCCGACCGTGCAGGCCGAGGCAAAGCTTATTCTGTCCAGCTTCCGGCCCTACATTCCGGCGGAATGGCGGATCAAGACCGCGACGCACCGCTATGGGTCCGGCGAGGGTTACACGACCTCGATTGACGCCGAGCTATTCGCCGAAAAGCAGAAAGACGTTCCGGCCGGCGTCAAGAAAACCAAGCCCACGGACGACGACAAGATTGACCCGGACGCGCCGGCCGAGCCCGTTGAGCCCACGGCGCCGACCGATGGCTTCATTATCGATGTCCCGAGCGACCGGGCCGCGCAATGAGGCTCGTCGATAACTGGCGCAAGATCGCCCGGCACTCTTGGGCTATCCGACTCAACGGCTTCGCCTTGCTGTCCGTTGTGCTCTACGCCGCCGAACAGGCCTGGCCGTTCCTCTACGGTTACGTGCCGATTTCCACACCCGCGTTCGCCTCAATCATGGCGGCGCTTTCGCTGGCCGCCGGTGTGGCCCGCCTCATCCCTCAACAGAAGATTTCAGGAGCACGAAAGCAATGGCGAAAAGCAGGGCGAGCGCGCGCGCGCGCAACGCAATCGCGGCAGTCATGGCCGTGGCGTCTCTGGTCGGCGGCCGGTACATGGTTTCCGCGCCCGGCGAAGAGCCGATCCCGGCGGCGGTAAGGCTCGCGGTCGACGCAAATATCATTCCGTGGGAAGGCCTTGTGCTTTCCTCGCATTGGGACCGCTTTTCGAAGCGGTGGGATATCTGCCATGGCGATACGCTCATCAACGGCAAGCCCGTCACCGCCGGCATGCGCTTCACGAAGGAAGAGTGCTACGACATCCTGATAAAGCGGCTCGTTGAAGATTATTACAAGCCGCTGACGCGCTGCATTGCCGGCTTCGATAGCCTGCCGGTTTCGCTTCAGGCTTCCATGATTTCCGGCGCCTATAACGTGGGTCCGGGCTCGACCGAGAAGCACACCGGCATTTGCGGGTCGAGCGCCGCCAGGTTCGCGCGCGCTCGCAACTATTACGCGGCATGTGAGGCGCAAACCGCCTTCAACAAGTCCGGCGGCCAATTCGTGCAGGGCTTGGACAACCGCCGCAAGAACGGGGACGCGACGCGCATCGGCGAGGCCGAGCTTTGCGAGTCGATGCCGGCCACCGGCCTGCCCGTGAGGCCGAACTAATGGAAAACCTCGGCGCCGTTCTCGCCCCCATCATCGACCGTGTGCTTCGCATCGTGGGCGCCGCGTCCTTAGCCGTGATCGCGGTCTTCCTGATTTGGTGGCTGTCATGATTGCCAAGATCAAACTCGCGTTCGCCGTCTTGGTGTCGTTCGCCTTCCTGGCGCTCTTCGGCGCCGCCGCTTGGTATCGAGGCGACGCCATCGCGGCCAAGGCGGAAACCGCCCGTGTGCAAGCGAATCTCGACAAGGCGGTGGACGCCAACAAGGTGAGCGCGGACACCATAGACCGCATGCAGAAGCAAGACGCGCTCAACGACAGGATCTCGGCGGAACTCATACAGAAGCTCGCCGCCGCGAACACCGCATTGACGGAAAAAACCACGGCTCGGGCCGACCTGAAAGGCAACAATGAAACCGTTCGCTCTTACCTCGATACTACTGTTCCTGACGATTTGCGTCGGATGTACGACCACTAAGCCGCAAGTCGTCGTCCAAACGGTTTACGTCAAAGAGAAGGTGCCGGCGGACCTGATCGCCCCGGTTCCGCCCGCCTGGCGCAAGGCCGGCGGCCCGGCGAAGACGGAAGATTTCGTCGCGCGCGGCGACGTCAACGAATCCGCGCTCAAGGTGTGCACCGCCCAGGTGGACGGCACGCGAAAATGGAACGGGGAGCCGTAGGGCGATGTCGCAAGACGGGGTAGAGCGCACCCTTGGCATATTGCTTGGCAAGCTTGAGGGGATAGAGAAGGCGATAGCGCAGGCGGACGATCAAGCCGCCACGCACCGCGCAACCGTGCACTGGCGCCTTGACACGATGGTGGGCGAGGTCGGCGACCTTCGCGCCGAGGTGGCCACCATGAAGGCCGACGTAAAGGACTCCAAGGCGATCACCGACGAGGTGAAGCAATGGAAGCAACGCGGCATCGGAGCGCTATTCGTGTCTGGGATCGCCGGCACCGCCATAGGCGGCACCGCTATGGCCTTCGTTATCTATTGGTGGGAAGCCATCATGCGCGTGTTGCGCTCGGCTTAGCCTGCCGTCTGGCTGAGATGTCTAAGCTAAGCGCTGCCTGCTATTTCCGCAAAATCGTCAACATCTTGGATGTCGCTCATGGAACGGATCAGCACCAAGGCTTGGTCGCACCATTGACATCGGGACGTTCTCTTCGATGACCCACTTTTTGAGGACTTCCCGAATGGTTTCGCAATCGAAGGCAGAAGTGGAATCGCGTCCATGAGATCGGGCCATGGGTCCTCCCGCGTTTATTGGGCGGGAGCACCTGAGTTCGCTTCCGAGCACCCGTTTGCCGTACAAGGCGCCGGCGACGTGGAATTGATACACTCAAATGTGTCAGCGACGAATCAAATAGCCGCTGCGACTGACGTCTGACTGTCCGGCGCAATGGTCCCATCGCGGGAAACATATCCTCGACCTGCCTCGTTAGTTGACTGGCGAGCAATGATCCCTATCGTCAGTTCATGGATGTCCGCTGCCGCCTCCATGGCGGGCATCCATTGGGGACAGATTAGGCGGGGCAGGTGCCCATATCCAATGAGTTTCGCGACGTCGCCTTAACGTTCGAGTGTCCGGCGTGCGGCCATCAAATTGTCAAGAATGGTTCCTGGTTCAAATCCGTCAGCAGCTTTAAGTGCGAAGCCTGCAAGACCAAGATACGACTTGGCTATTCGGATAAGCTGGATCTGATCCAGAAGAGCAGGTCAATCAATTCACCATCGGGTCTGTAATCTGCGAAAACACGAAAAAGCCCGCCACACGGAGAGATTAGAGGCCGACGGGCTTTCATCGACACCCTTGCGCATCTCCGGCGTCATCACATGATTTGCAAATTGCAGCATCCGGTCGTCGCGCCCGGCGGCGCGGCACTCCCACCCTTAGCCGGAACATTTTAGGGAAGTTGAATGTTCCAACCTTATGGACGGCCAAGGGGCCAACTTTCTCCGGAACAATTAAGAGCCGCACGAGCTCTGTTGAACTGGTCACGCGTGCGGCTTGGTGCCAAGGCCAGTCTTAGTGAAATGACCATCGGCGAATTTGAAAACGGGATTAGGGAACTGAGACCAGCTAATGTCGCCGCTATTCGGCGGGCTCTGGAGGATGCGGGAATTATCTTTACCAACGGTAGCCCCTCCCTGGAAGGCTCTGGAGGCCCGAATGATGATGCTTGTGGTGCCAACAACAATAGAATCCGGCAGCGGCGGACAAAGCCGCCACGGGGGCCATAGGCTTGACGCGGCGCATAAGAAAGGCGGACACATGGTCCGCCTTCGTCTGGTATCGGCCAGAGAACGAGTTAGCCCCCCGTCTTCTTGGCCATAGCGCAGAAATCGGCGTGCGCCTTGTTGAGCGTGGCATCACCGCAGTCTTTCAGCACCGCAGTTCGTTCATCAGGCTTCATCGCCATCCATGCCGTTTTGAAATCGGTTTCCGACTTCAGTGTCTTCATTCCGGCGTCAGTGAAGAACGGCGACATCTTGGCCGGATCATCGAGCGCGGACGTACCTGTACTGGACCCAGCCATTGCTGCACCACTCATCATTGCGAGCGCAAGGGCGCCCATTGTGAGCATCTTGATATTCATCGAACTACCTCCTTGAGATAATAATCCTAGAAGGAAAACGTGCGCGTACCGAGAGAGGTTCCAAACGCCGCTTCAGGCGAGTCAGAAACGAGTCAATTAGCTTTTGGACTGATTCCTAGGGGAAAGCCCGAATGAAGCGGGCTCGGATTCACTCTTGGACGGCCCCCTAACGGAGCCTACGCCGCTTTCTTGGGGTAAGCGATCACTCGCGCCGGCAGATGGGCACGAGCCGAGGGCGGAAGCATCAGATAGGCCCGCAAAAAATTGATCGCATAGAAGGGCGCGGCACCACTGTCCGCGCGGTCCGTAAGCCAGCGATTGACTTGCACGGTCGTCTTGCCGAGAAGCCCGGCAAGCTGTTTCTGTTCCAGCCCCGATTTCTCGAAGAGCATTGCGAATTCGCGTTTATCGTCGGCGCTGTTTTCCATAGGCTCAGTATACATTTTGCATATCGTCCATTCAACGCCGCAATACCGCAACCTTGCCGCCGCCGGTCATGATCTCTTTGACCGATTCCGCCGCCGTGTTCGCCAACTGTTGAGCCGCGCCGGTGAGAAGGTAGGCATAGCGCTTGGTCGTTTGCGTATCCATATGGCCGAGTAGGCCGCCAACCTGGGAAAGCTCCAAACCGGCGGAAAGACCGGCCGAGGCAAAGAACCGGCGAAGGTCGTGGGGCACAAGCTTTTCCGTGATGCCGGCGGCTTTCATAAGCGCTTTCCACGGCTTCGTTACGTTGACGAGGTGCCCGTGACCGTGACGGCCAGGGATCAAGTACGGGTTCCCCTTCACCTCGGGAATCTTCGCGATGACCTCGCGGGCCAGAGCGGACAGCGGCACGATTTTCTCGCCGGTTTTGGAGTCCGGAAGGTGCAGGCCGTCCGCCTTGATCCACTCGCGTTTTGACGCTTGGATTTCGTTCCGGCGAGCGCCGGTGAAACACAGAAGCTCGACCAGCCCCGCAAAGAACGGGTTTGGTTCCCATAGGTCATTGATAGCCTGTAGCAAGCGGAACGCTTCGTCGGCCTGGGGAACCCTCTTGCGCTTGTGCTCTTTGTAGCGCTCAACATGAACCGGGTTAGATTTGCGCGGGCGCCAGCCCCATTTTTCGGACAGGTTGAAGGCCTTGGAAAGCAGGGCGGCAACGCGGTTCGCCGCGCTCGGCGTCTTCCGCATTTTGAAGTGCAGCGCCTCGACCTCGGCGTCGGTCACGTCCGCCACGGCCTTGCCTGGCCCGAAATGCGGCAGGATATGGTTATTCCAAAACCCCTCATTGTCTTTCCGATAGCCTGCTTTGTTGCGGCCCTCGGAATATTCCAGATGCTTGTCGCGAAGCTCGGCCATCGTCGGCCGCGCCTCAAGCTCGGCCTTCTCCCCGGCGGGGTCTTCGCCCCTGGCCACTCGAGCCAGAACGTCTTTCGCCTGGGTCCGGGCTTCCGTGAGCGTGACGAAACGGGAATCACCAATCTTATACGCCCGCTGCTTTCCGACCTTGTTCCGGTAGGATAGGTAATAGACCGACTTGGTCGCCAGGTAGCGGAGGCGAAGACCTGGCACCTTCGGGTCGTTCCATGCTGTGCCTGGCTCGCCCGAGGCGGCCGGCCCGCTCTTATCACCCGCCATGCTGACCCTCACCTTGTTGACAAACCGCAAACTATCGATATGCGTCATGAATAGTGGCGCGTTTGCGACGTGTCAACGTCTGCCAACATATTGCCATCAAATTTCAGCGAACGGACGCGCTTTGATGACAAAGGATGCGAAGAGCAAACCGCGCGATTAATACGGTTTGCGCGGTGCTAATAACGCCTGGAAGAGCCGGAAAGCTGTTTCGTAATGATGGGGTCGCGTGTTCGAGTCACGCAAGCGGCACCAAAATTTCTCCACGAGAACCAAACAGTTACCGGAGGCCGGGCGGTGAGCGGTCTGCCCGCGAGCCATAGGCAGTGGGGCAGGCGATAAAAGATCGCCGGCGGAGGCAATCTGCCCCAACGGAATAAGGGGCTATATCTTTTCTACTTTCGGACCAATGCGCTCGGCGGGACGGACCTCGGTCGATTGTGGGGTTGCAGGCAAATCAGACAGTCTCGCGATCGCACCGGCTGATAACCCCAAGCCCCCCGCCCTATCGGTCGGTGCCTGCCCGGCTTGCGGACCTCAAAATCCTAACCACAAAAGCGAGCCGGGCTTCCATCTGCGTGCCCGTGCCGAGACATAATTTGTCGGAAACGCCATGAGGAGTTGGACGGTCTACCACGTCGATTTCGGAGCAGAGGGCAACAGCCCGCTTCTAACTGAAATCGGAAGCGTTGAAGCCGACAATCTTTTGGCAGCGGTGATGAAGGCCCAAGCTTTGTGGCCGGATGAAAGGTCCATGACCGTCCGCCCGGCCGGAGAAGACAGCCAATCGGCACCGCCGCCGGCCCCACAGCGCGACACCGATTGAACCAAGGAGCGATCAGACCGCTCGCTTCGGCTCCAAAGCCCCGACATGATCCGGCCACGCCTTCCCTGCTGCCCGGTGTGTCACACAAGCGGCATCATTTCATGCCTTCCCAGCCCTGCGCCACGTCATCGGCGCTTCTCGGCCATTGTCGGGAGTAGCCGTTGGTGGGAAACTCCCTTTGTCAGCATGGGAGGTCGAAATGCCCAATAGTTTCAAGACCGGAGACGTCGTCAGGCTGAAATCCGGAGGCCCGGAAATGACCGTCAGCGACGGAGCGGCTTCCGGCACGTATCTGTGCCACTGGTTCAACCGCGAGGGCGATGTCTGGACGCCGCAACATGCAGGCTTCAAACAGGACCAGCTGGTGGCGGTCGACCAGCCGAGATAGTCGTCGCCTTCTGCCCTCAGGAATCCTTCGATCCGGCTGCGTCGGATCCGGTGGGTTTGTCGTCCGGTCGAAAAAGGACCGACGGATTTTGCTCTGCCTCGCGTTCAATGGCTGAAGCGCGGCCGCCAATGGCCGCGTCCAACCGGAGACGAGAGCATGATCCGCCCCACCCTATTCGTCGTTGCCCTTGGCCTGCAGACCGCTGCCACGGTTGCCCAGACAACGGCGCCGGCCCCTGCCCCGGCCCAGACGGCGCCGAGCACCTCGGCTCCGGCCGCCAAGTCTGACCAAACCAAATCCGGCCTCACTCTGGAAAAGTTCGAGGCGCGCCGGGAAAGGGCGTTCATGCGGGCCGACGCCGACGATGACGGCAAGGTCAGCCTCGCCGAATGGACCGCTTTCCAGACCGCGCGCAAAGCCAAGGCCGATCCGGCCAAATCCTTCGCGCGCATGGACACCAACAAGGACGGCTTCGTCGACAAGGGCGAGCTCGACGCCTTCCTCGCCAAGCGCTTCGCCAGGCTCGACAAGGACAGCGACGGCGTGCTCAGCGCCGACGAGCGGCCGGGCCACAAATCCGCTCCCAAGCAGGAGCAATGACCAAGAGGCTATGCCGCGCAATGACACATGGGAGCGCCCCTGTTGATGGGCGCCGATCCGGACGAGGAACTGGTACGCCGCATCGGCGCCGGCGACCCTGCCGCCGTGCAAGCGATGGTGGCGCGCAAGCTGCAGCGTATCCTGGCCCTGGCCACAAGGATGCTCGGCGACCCGGCGGAGGCCGAGGACGTCGCCCAGGAGACTTTCGTGCGCATCTGGCGCCACGCCTCGGGCTGGCGCCAGGGGCACGCACGCTTCGACACCTGGATCCACCGGGTGGCGCTGAACCTCTGCTACGACCGGCTGCGGCGCCGGCGCGAATGGACGACGGACGAGCTGACGGAGGTGGCGGACGAGGCGCCGCTTCCCGATGCCATGCCGGGCGACGAAGAGCTCAAAGTCAACAAGGCGCTGCAGCGCATCGCGCCCCGCCAGCGCGAGGCGATCGTGCTGGTGTATTATCAGGAGCTGTCCAACATCGAGGCCGCCGGCGCCATGCAGGTCAGCGTCGATGCGCTGGAAAGCCTGCTCGCGCGGGGCCGCCGCGCTTTGCAGGCGATGCTCGTTGGAGACGATGGCGATGACTGAGACAGCAAAGGCATTGCCGGCTTCGCGGAGAAGGACGTGGGGGGCCACGTCGGAACGGCGGAAGGGGGAACGGGATGGCTGAGAAGAGAACGCAAGGGCCGATGGATGCCAAGCGCTTCGCCGCGCTGGCGGATGCCTATGGCAGCGCCTTGCACCGCTGGCCGCCGGCCGATCAGGCCGCAGCGATGCTGTTTGCCGAAACCGAGCAAGGCCGAGCCATCTTGGCGCGCGCCGGCAAGCTCGACGCCATGCTCGACCGGCATCGGGTCGCGGCACCCAGCCCGACACTGCATCGCACGATCGTCGCCCGCGCCGCGACCGAGGTCAGGCAGGAGCGCCGCCGACGGGTCTGGTGGCTGGGCTTCGGGCTAGCGGGTGTTGGCCTGGCCGGCGCCGTGGCAGGGCTGGCGCTGGTGACCGTCGTCAGCCCGGATATACAGCCCGATCATTATGTGATGGACGCCAATGCGACGTCTTTCGGCGACGCTGGACCCGATGCCGATCAAACCGAGGAGGATCTATGAACCCCCGTCTTGTCGCGGCATCCCTGGTGCTCAACGTCTTTCTGATCGGCGCGCTTGCGGGCGGAGCGGGCTGGCTGATCGGCAAGTCCAATTCGGGCTATTCGCTGGAATCAGCCGGCGGCAGGTTGCCGGCCGCCGACCGCAAGGTCTTCCGCCAGGCGTTGCGCGAGGTGCGCCGGGAGTCGCGGGACGTGATCCTCGACGGACAGGCCGCGCGGCGCGAGGCGGCGAACCTTCTGCAACAGCCGGCTCTCGACACCAATGCGCTTGCCGCCGCCCTGGAGCGCGCGCGCAATGCCGATCTTGCCGTTCGCACCAGGCTGGAACAGCGCATCATCGAATTTGCCGCATCGGGCTCGCCGGAGGACCGCCGGCTGCTGGCGGATGGCTTGTTGCGACGCGCCGGCCGACAGCCGCCGCCTGCAAAAAAATTGCCATAGGCGGCGACGGAAAGGGCGACCGCGCTCCATTCAAGGGAAAGAGGGACAGGCCTGTGACCACCTTCGGCGGCGGGCAGGTTCTCTTCAACCTCGAAACTCTCGGGAGTATCCGATGGACAGTCTGCCGAAATATTCGCTCGCAGCCGCGCTCGCCATCGGCGGAACGGCCGCCGCAAGCGCCGCTTCGGCGATGCCGATCGCAGCGGTTGCACCCTCGCCGGCGCTTATCGAGCATGTCGCCTGGGGCTGTGGCCCGGGCTGGCATCCCAACTATTGGGGCCGCTGCGTCCCCAACCGCCGCGTGGTCTATCCCGGTTATTATTACTGGGGCGGGCCGCGCGTCTATATCGGCCCGGCCTGGCATCCTTATCACCGCTGGCACCACTGGCGCCGCTGGTGATGACATGCTGACGCCGGTGCTGCGGCCGGCGTCGTGAGCGCTCTTGCGATCATGCAACATGTCGCCCGGCGCGATCTGCGCCGGGCTCGGACGGAGGCTTCGTTGGCTACACCGGTTTCAAAGTCCGTGTCGCCTGATCCGGCGTTGGTGGCGCTCCACCGCTTCGGCCTTGGCGCAAAACCCGGAGACGATTTCGGAAAGATCGCCGCCGATCCGCGCGACTATCTCAAGGCCGAGCTCAAGCAGCAGGACATCGCGCTCATTTCCCCCGACGACCCAGGGAATGCCGGGCTGCTGGACAGCACCGCGGCGATACAGGCCAGCATGGCGGCAGCCATGGAGCGCAAGGCGGCGCGGGCCGAGAGGGCGGCCGCCGTCATGCAGCCGATGGCAGCGGATGATCCAGCCGGCCCGGCGGTGACAAAAGCCAAATCCGCGGTGCCGCGTGTCGAAGCCGATATCTATCGCGACGAGGCGCAGGCCCGGTTCGACAAGGCGCTCACTGCGGCGCCCGGCTTCGCGGAGCGCCTGGTCAGCTTTTGGTCGAACCATTTTTGCGTTTCCGTCGCCAAGGCGCCGGTCGTGCGGGCCTGCGCCGGGGCCTTCGAACGCGAGGCGATCCGGCCCTTCGTGCTCGGCCGCTTCGCCGATATGCTTCTGGCCGTCGAGCACCATCCGGCCATGCTGTTTTATCTCGACAACCGGCAGTCCATCGGCCCCGATTCCCCCGCCGGCAAGCGGCGCGGACGCGGCCTCAACGAGAATCTCGCCCGCGAGATCCTGGAGCTGCACACGCTGGGCGTCGGCAGCGGCTATACCCAGGCCGATGTCACCAGTTTCGCCGCCATGCTGACCGGCTGGACGATGGCCGGGCGCGAGGGGCGGTTGGGCGAGCCAGGAAGCTTCGTCTTCAACGCCAATGCGCATCAGCCGGGCCAGGCCGTGCTGCTCGGCAAGACCTATCCTGACGACGGCATGGGCCAGGCGGAGGCGGCGCTCAACGACATTGCCCGCCATCCGGCCACCGCGCGGCACATCGCCACCAAGCTTGTCCGCCATTTCATCGCGGACGATCCACCCCAAGCGGCGGTCGCTCGCCTGGGCACGGTTTTCAGCAAGACCGATGGCGACCTGCGAGCGATCGCGTTGACGCTGATCGACATGCCCGAAACCTGGTCGACGCCGCTCACGAAGCTGCGTTCGCCCTTGGACTATGTCGTGGCGCTGCGCCGGGCGGTCGGCGCCACCGCCGGCAAGGAACCGCAACGATCGCTCCGCTGGCTGAGCGTGCTCGGCGAACCGTTGTGGCGACCGCCGGGGCCGAACGGCTTTTCCGATCGGACGGACGCATGGGCTTCCGCCGAGGGCCTCAAGACGCGGCTGGACATCGCCTGGCAGGCAGCGAAGCAGGCGGACGACATCGGCGATCCCGACGAGATGCTGGCGTCGCTGATCGGCACGTCCGTCTCGGCCGAAACACGACAGGCGATTTCGCGCGCGGAGTCCAAGCAGCAGGGCCTGGCGCTGCTGTTGATGGCGCCGGAATTCCAGCGACGGTAATTCCAGCGCCGGTAACAGTGATGGAGATGCGGCCATGAGCCTTCTTTGCGAAACCCCCAGCCTGTCCCGCCGCGCGGTGCTGATGACCGGCGGCGCGCTGTTTGCCTGGGCCTATCTGCCGCGCTTCGCGCGCGCTGCCGACAATCGCGATCCGCGCCTGATCGTCATCGTGCTGCGCGGCGCGCTGGACGGGTTGTCGACGGTCGGCCCGGTCGGCGATCCAGACTATGCCGGCCTGCACGGCGATATCGCGCTTTCGCTCTCAGGCGCCAACCCGGCATTGCCGCTTGACGGTTTCTTCGCCGTCAATCCGGCGATGCCGGTGTTTGCGCGCCTGTTCAAGGCGGGCCAGGCAGCGGTCGTGCATGCGGCGGCGACCGGCTACCGCGACCGCTCGCATTTCGACGGCCAGGACGTGCTGGAAAGCGGCCTGCCGGGCCCCGGCAACGCCACGACCGGCTGGCTCAACCGGGCGTTGGCCAGCCTGCCGGCGGGCGAGCGCGTGGCGAAGCTCGGCGGGCTGGCGGTCGGGCCTTCGACGCCGCTGGTGATCCGCGGTGCCGCCCCTGTGCTCGGCTGGGCGCCTCAGGCGCTGCCGACGCCCGGCGACGCCTTGGCCGAGCGCGTGCTCGACCTCTACAACCATCGCGATCCTGTGTTGGCGGCCGCGCTACAGAAAGGGCTCGACGCCGACCGCATGGCGCTGGGCGACCAACTCGACGGCAAGACGATGAAGCCTAAGGGTGGCCTCGACAACGCCGCCGGCATGCGTCAGTCGGCGCAAGGCGCGGCGCGGCTGATGGCGGCCGATGACGGGCCGCGCATTGCAGCACTCGCCTTCGACGGCTGGGACACGCATGTCAACGAAGGCGGCGCCACCGGCCGGCTCGCCAATCTGCTCGGCGGCCTGGACGGCGCCTTCGAGGAGTTCGAGAAAGGGCTCCGCGCGCGCTGGAAGGACACGGCGGTCGTCGCCATCACCGAGTTCGGCCGCACAGCGCGCATCAACGGCACTGTCGGCACCGATCACGGCACCGGCACGGTGGTGCTGCTCGCCGGCGGCGCGATCAAGGGCGGTCGCGTCATCGCCGACTGGCCAGGACTGAAGCCGGCGCAGCTCTACGAAGGCCGCGACCTGGCGCCGACCAGCGATGTGCGCGCGGTACTGAAGGGGCTGCTTGCCGACCAGTTCGGGCTTTCCGCTGCGGTGCTTGGCGACAAGGTGTTTCCGGAGTCGGCGGCGGTGAAGCCGATGCGGGACTTGGTTGTTTGAACGAAATACGCCCGCGCCGTTTTCGGGCGCGGGCGTCCACGCTTTTCTGAAAGCGGTCACCACCTCCAATAGCCGGGGTGCCAGCGGTGATGCGCCCAGAAGCCGGGATGCCAATGGCGCACCGGCCGGATGAACCGGCGGCCGTTCGGCACGCAATTACCCCAACGGCTCGCGTGCCAGCCGGGACCGCAGCGCCAGCCGACGGTTTCGATGGGCAGCGGCGCAGCATCGGGCTTGGCCATCGGCATAGCCTGCGAGCCGACACTGGACAGCATCAACGTACCGGCAGTCATGGCGAGAGGCAGAAAGTATTTTGTGAACATGCGTTGTCTCCGTAAAGTCCCTACCTCCGTGAAACGGAGGACACGGCCGAATTCCGTCGGAGCGCGATGGATCACGTCTTCGTTAGCGGGCGACGCCTTCGCCCAGCGTCGCCACGGTCTTCAGCGCGCCGTCCAGCATGTCGCCTTTCTCGTCCTTCAGCGCTGCTTCGCGCAGGCGGCGGATCCAGTCGGCGGCGTCTTCGCGCCCTTTGAGCATGAGGAGCGCCGAGAGCACGCGGTCGAATTTCGACTGGGCGCGGGCATGGGTGTCGCTGTAGCCCTTGATCAGCCGGCGACAGTTGAGGATTTCGGTGGCCAAAGCGTAGTCTTCGTGAGCATGGCTAAGCGCCAGGCCGTACCAGCGCTCGAGATGCTCGACCTCGACCCTGTGGCGCAGCAGGCGGCGGCGCCAGCGGCGCAGGCCGCCGATGAACCACAGCATAGCGAAGCCGGTGAAACTGTCGGTGCGGATGTGTCGGCCGCGATTAATGCGGCGGTCGAGGAAGGCGGCGAGCTTTGGGCGGTTCTCGATGTAGCTGCCGAGCCCCGCCGGCAGCGTGCCGCAGAACTCCTCGATGCGCGGATGGAAATATTCGGTGACCTGCAGGACCGAGCCTTCCTTGACGCCGACCTCCTTGCGCACACGCTTGTCGCGCGCCGAGCGTGTCTTCAAATCCGCGACGCGGATCATGTCGTCGTAGCACATTGCGTTGGCGAGGTGCTTTGCCGCGGCGATCGACAGCGTGTAGCCGCGCTCCGCATTGTCGAGCGCGACGGCCTTGTCCAGCCGGTCGAGATATTCGCCGCCATAGGCGATGTCCTGATAATCGACCACCTTCTTCAGCCCGCGCTCGGCCATGTCGCGCGACGGTTCCGGCAACGCCGCGACGCGGGCGGCAAGCTCCTGCCAGCCTTTCAGCAAGGTTTCCGGTCCGCTGACCTTCGCCCCCGACCTGGGTTCGGCCACAGCAGGCTTCGCTGCCTGCTCGCCCGTCGGCGCGGCCGCGATCCCGCGCGCGCGGTCACAGGCGGCGCCGAACGCGGCGAGGCTGGCTTTCACGCCGCGGCCGCCGGCGCCGATCGCCTGCTCATAGCTTTCGCGCCTGAAGGGCAGCGCGTCCGAACCGGCCAGCGCCCCGAGCAGGCTGGCCGAGATCATGGAGCCGTTGTCGGCGGCGATCTTTTCCATGTCGAACGCAATGAAGCGCTTGGCCGCGGCTTGCGCCGTCGCATGCACTTTTTCCGACGAGGCGCGGCCGTCGCCCGGCTCGATCTTTTCCGAGACGGCGGCGATGCGGTGCGAGGACGTAATCAGCGTCGTGCGCTCAGGCGTAACGAAACCGCGGATGATGGCGCGGCCGGCCTCCATCAGTTCGGCCGCGATCAATATGTCGACGTCACCCTGCGAGGGCGACAGCGCGAATACCGGCAGCCGGCCGGTGTCGCGGGCCATCTCGATGTAATAGATCGTGGCGCCGGTGCGCTGCGCGACGCCGGCCACGGAGGTCGATTGCGCGATGTAGCCGTTGCGCTCGGCGACATCGGTGATCCAGTCGGCAAGCACGCCGCCGCCCTGGCCGCCGACCGCGAGCACGGCGAGTTTTATCACCCGCTCGTCGTCTGGGGCGCCCGGTTTCGGGCGCAGGGGAGAAGCCTGGTCAAGCATCGGCGAACATCAAGCGGCGGCTCTCGCGGCGGCGCTGCAACAGGCCGATCATGGCGCGGCGCGCGCTTTCCAGGAAACGATCCCAGCGGCCGGGGTTGTGGACGACATCGGCGCGGTAGAAGGACGGGCAGAGCACGGCCGCATCGGCCACCTCGCCGCAATTGCCGCAGCCGACGCAATTCTGGTCGATCGCGGCGACCGGATCGTCGCGCAGCGGATCATCGAGCGACTTAACCGACAGCGACGGGCAGCCGGAGAGCCGCATGCAGGCGTGGTCGCCCGTGCAGATATCCTCGTCGACGCCGAATTTCGGCTTCACCACGCGGTCGCCGCCTTTGATCGCCTTGTCGACCGGCGGCTTCTCGCGGCGCTGGCGGTTGAGCATGCATTCGGACGAGGCGACGATGACCTTCGGCCCCTTCTCCTCGGTCGTCAGCGCGTCGCGCAGCGCGGCTTGCATCTTGCCGACATCATAGGTGCGGTCGATGTGGCGCAGCCATTTGACGCCCATGCCCTTCACCGCTTCGTCGATCGGATGCTTGGTCGACTTGGTCCGGTTGTTGGCGCGTGAGGACAGGATGTCCTGGCCGCCGGTGGCGGCCGAGTAGAAATTGTCGACAATGACGATGACGCCGTCATTTTTGTTGAAGACGGCGTTGCCGATCGAGGAGGTCAGGCCGTTGTGCCAGAAGCCGCCATCACCGACGAAGGAGATCGAGCGGCGTTTGGCCTCGGGCGAGTTGAAGGCGGAGGCCGAGGCCGGCCCCAGCCCATAGCCCATGGTGGTGGCGCCGAGCTCGAAGGGCGGCATGATCGAGAACAGATGGCAGCCGATATCGGAGGCGATGTGGTGCTTGCCGAGCTCCTGCTCGACCAGCTTCGTCGCCGCGAAGATCGGCCGCTCCGGGCAGCCGATGCAGAAGCCCGGCGGACGTCCGGGAACGACATTGATGAGATCGGCCGTGTCGACTCCTTCGCCCAGCTTGTTCGGCGCGCGGACTTCGCCCGGCAGGAGATGCGGAGCGTTGGCGCGCAGGAAGGAGCCGATGCCGTCGAGCATGACCTGCCCGGTATATTCGCCGGCCATCGGCAGATGCTCCTTGCCGACCAGCTTCGTGCCGCGGCCGGCCTTGTGCAGCATCGCGGCAAAGGCCTGCTCGATATAATTGGGCTGGCCTTCCTCGACGACCAGCACCGCCTGCTTGCCTTCGCAGAAGGCGAGGAACTCGTCGTCGACCAGCGGGTAGACGGCGTTCAGCACATAAAGCGGCACGTCGGTGTCGCCATAGGTGTCGGCAAGGCCGAGCCGCTGCAGCGCGCGGATGACCGAATTATACATGCCGCCCTGCATGACGATGCCGACCGAGCCGTGGTCCGGCCCGAACATCTCGTTGATCTTGCGGCTCTTGATGAAATCCACCGCCGCCGGCCAGCGCTTGGCGACCTTCTCCTTCTCATGCAGGAAGGAAGCGGGCGGCAGCACGATGCGGCCGGTGTCGCGGCGCGGCGCAGACAGCGCATCGGCGACAGACATTGGCGGGCGCTTGTTATCCTTGGCGGTGAAGTGGCCGTGGACGTGGCAGCAGCGGATGCGCACCTGCAGCATCACCGGCGTGTTGGACACCTCCGACAGCTCGAAGCCGTCCTCGACCGCCTTGACGATCGAGGGCAGGTTCGGGCGCGGGTCGAGCAGCCAGACCTGGCTCTTCATGGCGAAGGCGTGGCTGCGCTCCTGCATGATGGAGGAGCCCTCGCCATAGTCCTCACCGACGATGATCAGCGCGCCGCCGGTGACGCCGCCGGACGCCAGATTGGCCAGCGCATCGGAAGCGACGTTGGTGCCGACCGTCGACTTGAAGGTGGCGGCACCGCGGATCGGATAATGCACGGAGGCGGCGAGCATGGCGGTGGCTGTCGCTTCCGAGGCGCTTGCCTCGAAATGCACGCCGAGTTCGCCCAAAATATCCTGCGCATCGGCCAGCACGTCCATCAGATGGCTGATCGGCGCGCCCTGATAGCCGCCGACATAGCCGACACCGCACTGCAGCAGCGCCTTGGTGATGGCGAGGATGCCCTCGCCGGCGAATTCCTCGCCGGCGCCAAGCCTCAGCTTTTCGACTTCCTTGGCAAAAGACCGTTCGGCCATCTCTGCCTCCTTCCGTTGCCGCAAAAATCAGGCGGCGCGTATGTCAACTCAGATGTCGTGCTTGCGGATGTTCTTCAGCATCTTCTGCAGGATCGCGATCAGTGCTGCATATTCGGCATCGTCGACACCGTCGAACATCGCCTCGAACGCATCATGCATGGCCGGCCAGGCGCGGGTGAACAGCGCGCGGCCCTCATCGGTCAGGAATACATGGCGGATGCGGCTGTCGGTGACGCCCTGCTCGCGCCGCACCAGGCCCTGGCCTTCCAGCGTGTCGAGCGTGCGGCTCAAGGTCGACTGCTCGATGACGGTGTAGACCGAGAGGTCGTTGACGGTGACGCCATCGGTGACCGAGAGCACGGCGAGCGTTCGCACCTGCTGAATGGTCAGGCCCTGCTTGCGGAAGTCGTCACGCAAAGTGGCGTTGTAGCGGCCCATGATGCGGTTCATCAGATAGGGCGCGAATTGCTGCAGGCCGATCTGGCCGAGGGTCGAGATGCGCTGGCGCTTTTCCGGAAGCTTCTGTTCCATCACAGCCTCCCCGCCAGAAGGAAGCCGGAACCACCGCCGAGGCCGGCGCCGGGATGCGTGGAAGCGCCGATATGGTAGAGGCCTTTGATGCCGGTCTCATGGTTGCGGCTCGCCTTGAACGGCCGCCACAGGAAGGACTGGTCGATGGTCGACGAGCCGCCATAGGGATCGCCGCCGACAAGGTTGATGTTCATCGCTTCGAGGTCGGCCGGCGAATAGGCGCGGCGCGCGATCATGCTCTCGCGGAAACCGTCGATGTGGTTGGCGAGGATCGCCTCGACGCGGTCGGCATGGGCTTCGCGCAGCGCTTCGGTCCAGCGGCCGTCGGCGGGCGCTTCAAGCTTACCGGCAGCATCACCCCTGATGTGGCGCGGCGCCTCGGGCAATTGCAGCCAGAGGATTGCCTTGCCATCCGGGCAGCGCGACGGGTCGAGCGCATGCGGCTGACCGACGCAGATAGTCGGCACTTCCGGCAGCAGGCCGCGCACCGCCTCGTTGCAGGCTTTCGAGACGCCATCCAAACCCGGCGTCAGATGCAGCAGCGCCACCTTGTCGAGGCCCTCGCCGCGCCAGGCGGGCGGCTTGTCAAGCGCGTAGTGGATCTGGAAATTGCCCTTGCCGTAACGATAGGACTGCGCAGCTTTAGTCGCCGCCTCCGGCGCATCCCTGCCGAGCAGACGACCATAGAGTTGCGTCGGCGTGACCGAGCAGATGACGCTCTTCTCGGCGTTCAATGTCTCGCCGGAAGCGAGCCGCACGCCGGAGACGCGGCCGCCGCTCTGGACGATCGAAGCGACGTCGGCGTTGACGCGGATCTCGCCGCCGCGCTCCTTGATCAGCGCCTCGAAGGCGCCAAGCAGGTTCCTGGCGCCGCCCCTGACGATCGGTGCGCCGGCCGCCTCCAGCGCGAAGGCGATGACCCTGGCGATCTGGCCGGAGAAGGCGTCTTCCGGGCCGAGCCCGGCATGCAACACCCACGGCGCCCACAGCGCGCGGACGACGTCGGAGGTGTAGGTCGTTTCCAGCCAGCCTCGCGCGGGCACCAACGCCTCGCCCATGAAGGCGGCAAGGTTGCGCGGGCCGCGCCGCCAGGCCTCGCCGGCGATGAGCTTCGTCGTCGGATAGGACCAGAGCGCGCCGCCGAGCAGGCCGAACAGCAGCCCGGCATTGCGCTCGACGCCGCCGATATCATCCTCGTGGCGGTCGCCGTCGCCGATAGCGATCCGGTTCAGCGCCGCAATGTTCGCGGCACGGTCGGTGGTGAGCACGACATGGCTGCCGTCGGGGGTGAGCACGCCTGTCGGAGTGGCGGTGTGGCAGAACTCCAGCCCATGCCGCGCAAGGTCCTTGCCGAGCGCGGCAAAGGCCGGCGAGGTGATGAACAGCACGAAGGTCGTGGCCATCACGTCATGGACGAAGCCGGGCGCCGTGATCTCCTCGGTGCGCATGCAGCCGCCGACGCGGTCGTTGCGCTCAAGCACGAGCACCTTGGCGCCCTTGGCCCCAAGCATCGCCGCGCAGACCAGGGCGTTGATGCCGCTGCCGACGATGATGTGATCGACGTCGCTCATCGTCGTGGCCTTGGCTTTAACCCCGCGGCACCAGCGCCAGTGCGCGGATCGGGCTGCCGGTGCCGTGCTCGATCTTGAGCGGGGCGGCAATCAGGATCGCGCCTTTCGGCGGCAATTGGTCGAGGTTGCACAGGCTGGCCAGGCCATAACGGTTGGCCTTGTGCATCAGCGTGTGCGCCGGGAACGGCGGCTCCATGCCGCCGGCCTTGCCGGCATCGGTGCCGATCGTCTCCGAGCCCCAGCCCTTGATGTCCTTTGCTATCAGGAACTGGATGGCTTCCGCCGTCGGGCCGGGCGTATGCGGGCCGGTTTCGTTGGCGTTGAGGAACTCGGCCTCGGAGCCGTTGCGCTTGTACCAGTCGGTGCGCATCACCACCCACTCGCCGGGATTGATCGCGCCGTGCCTCGCTTCCCAGGCCTTGATGTGATCGACGGTAAGCAGGAAGTCGTGGTCCGCGGCCGCTTCTTGCGAGCAATCGATGACGTTGACCGGGCCGATGAAGTTCTGCGCGGGGATGGTGTCGGTGGCGCCGTCCGGATAATCCTTGCCGGTGATCCAGTGCTGCGGCGCGTCGAAATGCGTGCCCGAATGCTCGCCGAGCTTCAGCCAGTTCCAGGCCCACCACGGACCGTTCTTGTCATATTTGGAGATGGCGTGGATCTCGACCTTCGGGGTGTCGACAGCGAGTTCCGGCGGCAGCTTGATCAGGGGTGTGTTCGGCCCGAGCGGCGCCGTCAGGTCGACCACCTTGATTCCTCCTGAAAGCAGCTGGCTGGCGACCTCCCCGAGGAGTTTCTGCGTGTCCATGGTCTTTCGTTCCCTCTTATCCGTGATCATCAAGGCTCGTTGCGGCCCTTAATATACCTACTAGACGAAAACATATGCATCTGCAATTATCTTTAAGCATAAAGCATTTTGGGGCGGGGCGTGAGCGAGTTCGACGCCATCTTTGTCGGGGCGGGCCACAACAGTCTGGCATGCGCCGCGCATTTGGCGTTCAATGGCTGGAAAATAGCGGTTTTCGAGCGCAGCGAGACGATCGGCGGCGCGGTGCGGACCGCCGAGTACACGCTCCCCGGCTTCCGGCACGATTTCGGCGCGATGAATTTGAGCCTCTTCGCCGGCTCCGCCTTCCACCGGAAATATGCAAATGAATTGAAAAGCCACGGCCTGGAGTTCGCGCCGGTGGCCGATTGTTTCGCCAGCGCCTTCCCGGATGGGAAATGGTTCGGCGTCAGCAACGATCTCGAAAAGACGGCATCGCGGCTGGCCGCCTTCTCGGCGGCGGATGCAGCTACATGGCGCCGGCTGGTCGGTGCTTTTCCAGGCGAGGCCGAGCATCTGTTCCGCCTGCTGGGTTCCCCGATGAGCGCAAGGGCGCTGGCCGGCAGCGCGTGGAACATCTGGCGCAAGAAGGGTCTGGCCGGCGCGATCGATACGGCTCGACTGCTGTTGTCGTCGCCGCGCGCGTGGCTCGAGGACAATTTCGAAACGCCACATGTGCGCACGACACTCGCGGCTTGGGGCATGCATCTCGACTTCGCGCCCGACATCGCCGGGGGCGCCGTGTTCCCTTACCTGGAATCGATGGCCAACCAGAGTTTCGGCATGGTGCTCGGCAAAGGCGGCGCCGATACCATCATTCGCGCGCTTGCCGGCATGCTCAAGGCGGCCGGCGGTCAGATCACGACCGGTGCCGACGTTGCCGAGATCACGATTTCCGGCGGCAAGGCGACCGGCGTGCGGCTGGCATCCGGCGAGACCCATTCCGCGATCAAGGCCGTGATTGCCGGGGTCGCGCCGAAAGCGCTGCCGGGCAAGCTGCTGCCCAACGGTTCCGGTGACGCCGGCTTCGATGCGGCGATGAAGACATTCCGCCACGCGCCGGGCACGATGATGATCCACCTAGCGCTGGACGACCTGCCCGACTGGAGCGCCGGCGCCGAGCTCCGCCAGTTCGCCTATGTGCATCTCGCGCCGTCGCTCGACGCCATGTCGCGCGTCTACCAGCAGGCGATCGCCGGCCTGCTGCCCGACCAGCCGGTGCTGGTCGTCGGCCAGCCGACGGCGGTCGATCCGTCGCGCGCACCGCCAGGCAAGCATGTGCTGTGGGTGCAAGTGCGCATGCTGCCGGCGGAGATCTTTGGCGATGCCGCGGGCAAGATCGCGCCTGCGCACTGGGATGCGGTCAAGGACGCCTATGCCGAGCGCGTGCTCGACATCATCGAGAGCTATGCGCCGGGATTGAGCAAAAAAATCCTCGGCCGCGCAGTCTTCTCGCCGCTCGACCTCGAGCGCGAGAATCCGAACCTCGTCGGCGGCGACCAGATCTGCGGCAGCCATCACCTGGCGCAGAATTTTCTCTTCCGCCCGGCGCGCGGCTTCGCGCGCTGGAACACGCCGGTCGCCAATCTTTACCTCACCGGCGCCGCGACATGGCCCGGCGCCGGCACGGGCGCGGGCTCGGGCTATATGCTCGCCCAACAGCTGGGAGGAAGTTGAGCCGAAGAAATCCGGGATGGACAAGGCGCGGTTGCCCACCCCCGAATGAAAACGCCGCGCGGACAAATGACAACCAACAAGGGGAACGACCATGGCCATCAACAGACGTGACTTGCTTGGGTACGGCGCCGCGGCGATCGGTGCTGCGACGCTCGGCTTGCCAAGGGCGGCAAAGGCAGCGGACGAGCTCACCATCGCCTACAACGTCAACCTGCCTTCCTGGGACCCGACGACCGGACCCTCGGCCGTCAACCCGACCATCCAGGGCCTGTACCAGTCGGTGTTCGATCAGATCATCGGCCAGAAGCCCGATCTTTCCTTCACGCCGGGCCTGCTCACCGAATGGGGCTGGAACGACGACCGCACCAAGGTGACGATGACGGTGCGCGACGGCGTGAAATGGCATGACGGATCGCCCTTCACACCGGAAGACGTCGTGTGGTCGCTGCAGCGGGCTGGCGACGAGAAGACCGGCAATCCGATCCAGTTCGTCTGGAAGAACGTCAACAATTTCAAGATCGACGGTAACAAGATCACCGGCGACGTCGTGCAGTTCGACCCGGTCTATTTCAAATGGATGTCGTTCCTGACCGGCTACATCATGCCGAAGGCCTATTACGAGAAGGTCGGCGCGGAAGGCTTCGAGAAGGCGCCGATCGGCACCGGTCCCTATATGGTCGACAAGTTCGAGCGCAATGCGTTCCTGCGGCTCAAGGCCAACCCGCACTATTGGGGCACCAAGCCCGCCTTCGAGAATGTGACGATCAAGTTCGTCACAGACGCCGCAAGCCGCGTCGCCGAGATCGAATCCGGCTCCTCGCAGGTGACGCTTGAAATCCCCTATGAGGAATATGACCGGCTGATCGCCAAGGACGGGCTTGCCGGCTCGATCAAGAACGTCTCCGACATCGGCATGATCTTCTTCAACGACATCGAGGCGATGCTGGACAAGAATGTCCGCCAGGCCGCCGTGATGGCGGTGGACAAGGAGCTTTTGGTCAAGCGGCTGCTGCGCGGCTACGGCCAGCCGATCGCCACGCTGGAGACGCCGGAATACACGGCCTTCGATCCATCGATCAAGGTCGAGCACAATCCGGAGAAGGCCAAGGAGCTGCTCGCCGCCTCCGGCTATTCGCCCAAGAAGCCGGTCAAGTTTACCATCCAGACGACCAAGGGCTTCAAGCCCAAGGACTATGAGATGATCCAGGCGATCGTCGGCATGTGGCGCAAGGTCGGCATCGAGGCCAAGATCGAGGTTTATGAGATCGCAAAGCATTACGAACTGCGCGCAGCCGACAAGCTGGCTCCGGCCGCCTTCTACAATTGGGGCAACTCCATCGGCGACCCGACCACCTCGACCGGCTTCGCCATGTATGGCCCGAGCCCGCATTCGGTTTGGGACAGCAAGGACCTTGTCGACATGATCAACCCGCTCTGGGGCGAGAAGGACGAGGCCAAGCGCGTCGCCGGCTGGAAGGCTGTCGACAAATACATTGCCGAGCAGGCCTATGTGCTGCCGCTGATCCAATATGCGCAACCGATCGTGCATTCGAAGAAGGTCAATGTCGTGCAGCATGTGTCCGGCGCGCTGCTGCCGGCGCTTATGACCCCGGCCGCCTGATCGTCGGTTCTGGATTGCCGCGCGCCGTCCGCAAGACGGCGCGCATTTTCATCCGGACATATGGGCGCATGCTGCTGCAAAGATTCCTCGTTCGTCTTTTGACGATGCTGGTGACGCTGGTCGGCGTCGCCATCGTCGTCTTCGTCGTCATCCGTGTCGCGCCCGGCGACCCGATCGCGATGATGCTGCCGCCCGGCGCCAGCAATGACGACATTGCGCGGCTGCGCGCGCTCTATGGGCTCGACAAGAGCATCGTGCAGCAATTCCTCATCTGGCTCGGCGGCGTGCTGCATGGGAATTTCGGCACGTCGATATCATTGCGCCAGGACGTGCTCGGCCTGGTGTTCAACCGGCTGCCGGCGACGCTGGAGCTTGCGACGGTCGCGCTGCTGATGGCGATCGCGATCGGCACTACCGCCGCGATCCTCGGCGCGCGCTCACGCGGCACGGCGATAGAGGCCGGCATCGACATCGCCAGCGGCGCGACGCTCTCCATCCCCGATTTCCTGTGGGGCCTGGTGCTGATCCTGCTGTTCGGCGTGCTGGTGCCCGTCTTCGACATTTCGGGCCGGGTGTCGCCGCAGCTCGATCTGCCCTTCGTCACCCAGTTCTATCTCGTCGAGAGCATTCTCAGGCTCCGCTTCGACCTCACCTGGGACCTGCTCAAGCATATGCTGATGCCGGCAGTCGCGCTGGCGCTGCCGCTGGCGGCGATCATCGCGCAGCTCTTGAAACAGTCGCTGAAGGAAGTGCTCGACCTCGACTATGTGGTGCTGGCACGGGTCAAAGGTTTTTCCGAGACACAGGTCATCCTGCGCGAGGCGCTGAAGAATGCCGCGCTGCCGACGTTGACGCTGGTCGGCGTGCAGTTCACCTTCCTCATCGGCGGCACGGTCATCGTCGAGCGGCTGTTCTCCTATGAGGGGCTCGGCAACATGGCGATCGACGCGGTCATCAACCGCGACCTGCCGCTGATCCAGGGCATCGTGCTGGTGTTCGCGCTGCTCTTCGTGCTGATCAACCTCGCCGTCGACATGATGTATGCGTTGCTCAATCCGAGGCTGCGCCATGGATGAGGCAAGTGTCGCCAGGCGAGGTTTGAGCCCGAGGCTGTGGCTGGCCGGCGGCTGGCTTCTGCTGGCGCTGCTCGCGGCCCTATTCGCGCCATTGATCGCACCGCAGGACCCGCTGGCGCAGGATTTGATGCTGGAGCGCCTGCCGCCCTTCTGGCTGGACGGGGCCGAACCTGGCTACTGGCTCGGCACCGACAGCCTTGGACGTGATCTGTTGTCGCGGCTGATCTTCGGCGGCCGCATCGCCTTCATCGTCGCCTTCGCGGCGGCGACGTCCGCCTGCCTGCTCGGCTCCGCGCTCGGCCTGATCGCCGGCTATTTCGGCGGCTGGCCCGACCGCATCATCTCGCGAATCGTCGATGTCTGGATGGCCTTCCCGCCGGTGCTGTTCGCGATCCTGCTGGTGGCGGTGCTGGGCACCGGCCTGAGCTCCGTCATCCTCGCCATCGCGATCATCGACTGGACGCGCTTCTGCCGGGTGATCCGCGCCGAGGCGATGAGCCAGGCGCGCATGGATTATGTCGAAAGCGCGCGCATCGCCGGCTATGGCCGCATCGGCATCATGCTGCGCGAAGTGCTGCCCAATGTGCTGCCGTCGGTGGTGGCGCTGCTGTCCCTGGAGATGGGCATCGCCGTCATCGTCGAGGCGATCCTCTCCTTCGTCAATCTGTCGATCTCGACCGACGACCCGACCTGGGGCAGCATCATCGCCGAGGGACGGCTGTCGATCCACCAGGCTTGGTGGGTGCTGGTGTTCCCGCTCATCACGCTGATCCTCACCGTGCTTTCCTTCAGCCAGTTGGGGGAAGCGCTGAAGGCGCGCTTCGATCCGGTGCTGCGATGAGCGCGTGCCTCGACATTCGCGGCTTAAGCGCCGTGCTGCCCAACGGCCAGCGCGTGCTGCGCTCCGTGTCGCTCGCCGTCCAGCCGGGCGAGGTGTGCGCGCTTGTCGGCGAAAGCGGCGCCGGCAAGACGATGATCGGCAAGGCGGTGCTCGGCGTACTGCCGAAAAGCGTGCGCATCGTCGAAGGCGAGATGCTGATCGAGGGCGAGGACCTCGGCCGCCTCGATCCGAAGGCTCGGCGGACCCTGATCGGCGCGCGCACGGCGCTGATCCCGCAGGATCCGCTCACCGCGCTCAACCCGTCGCGCCGCATCGGCCCGCAAATGACCGACCGGCTGGTGCGCATCCTCGGCTGGAGCGGCGAGAGGGCGGACCAGCGCATCCGGCAGTTGCTCGACGAGGTGCAGATCCGCGATCCCGAGCGCGTGCTGAAAAGTTATCCGCATGAATTGTCCGGCGGTATGCGCCAACGTGTGCTGATCGCGGCGGCGTTCGCGGCGGAGCCCCGATTGATTGTCGCCGACGAGCCGACGACGGCGCTGGACGTGACAGTGCAGAAACAGATCCTGCGGCTGATCGCGCAACTGCAGCGCGATCACGGCACGGCGATCCTGTTCGTCACCCACGACCTCGGCGTGGTCGCCAAGATCAGCCAGAAAGTGTCGGTGCTCTATGCCGGCAAGGTGGTCGAGGAAGCCGAGACCCAGGCGCTGTTTGCGGCACCGCAACACCCCTATACGCGCGCGCTGATGGCGGCGACACCGCGCTACACCGACCCGTTTGCTTCGCTGAAGCCGGTGGACGAAAGCGTGCTTGCCGGGCTCACGGCCGAGATCGCCATCGCCGACCAGGCCTGGAGGCCCGGCCATGGCTGAGCCGCTGTTCTCCGTGCGCGGGCTGAAGGTGGCGCTGCCCGACATGACGCGCAAGCCGCTGATCGGCCGCGCGCCGTTGGCCGAGATCCTGAAAGGGCTCGACTTCGACCTGCCCAAAGGATCGGTGACCGGCATCGTCGGCGAATCCGGTTCGGGCAAATCGACGCTCGGGCGCGCGCTGGTCCGGCTGCTCGAACCTAGCGCGGGTTCCATCGGCTTCGAGGGGCGCGACATCAGCCGTCTTTCGGAAGCCGAGCTGAGACCGCTGCGCCGCGACCTGCAGATGATCTTCCAGGATCCGATGTCATCACTCAATCCGCGGCACACGATCTTCAACATCATCGCCGCCCCCTTGCGGCAGAACGGGCTTGGCGTCAGGCTGAAGGAGCGCGTCGCGGAGGCACTGCAGCGCGTCGGCCTGCCGCAGAATTTTGCCAGCCGCTATCGTCACGAATTATCAGGCGGACAGCGGCAGCGCGTCGGCATCGCACGAGCACTGGCGCTGTCGCCGAAATTCGTGCTGGCCGACGAGATCGTCTCCGGCCTCGACGTCTCGACGCAGGCGCAGATCCTGACGCTGCTGGAAAAGCTGGCGGCCGAGATGGGGCTGACGGTCGCCTTCATCAGCCATGACCTGTCGGTGATCCGGCGGCTCTGCCGGCAGGTCATCGTCATGCGCGAGGGCAGGATCGTCGAGGCCAGCGTCACCGACGCCCTGTTCGACAATCCGAAGGAGACTTACACGCGCGACCTGCTCGCCGCCATTCCGCTGCCGGAAATCGATCCGGACTGGCTGCGGCCGGCAGCAAAGGCGCCCGAGTGAAATGATCCATTCGCACGCCGACCAGCGGGCCTCGGATGTGCGCAAGAACAAGTCAGCCCGCCAACGGAGGGTGACATGAAATACGCAATCCAGGCGGCGATCCTCGCGGCCTCTTTGTTCGGCGCAATGGGAGTGGCTTCCGCGGATTCGATCCCCGGCATGCGCGGCCACGATCACACCGGCATCACCGTGCCGGACATGAAGCAGGCCGTCGATTTCTTCACCAATGTCGTCGGCTGCAAGAAGGCGATGTCCTTCGGGCCGTTCGCCGACGACAAGGGCACCTTCATGCAGGATCTGCTTGGCGTCGATCCGAAGGCGGTGATCGAGGAGATCACCTTGGTGCGCTGCGGCTATGGATCGAACATCGAGCTGTTCAAATACACGGCGCCCGACCAGAAGGATTTGACGCCGAAGAACAGCGATATCGGCGGCTTCCACATCGCCTTCTATGTCGACGACGTCGCCGCGGCGAAGACCTATCTCGAGGGCAAGGGTGTGAAGACACGCATGGGGCCGCTGCCGGTCAACGAAGGGCCGGCCGCGGGCCAGACTATCCTCTATTTCCAGGCGCCCTGGGGCCTGCAGCTCGAGGCCATCAGCTACCCCGAAGGCATGGCGTATGAGAAGGGTGCCGAGACGGTGCTATGGAGTCCGAAGGATCCGAGCAAGTGAGCCGATGCTCGCGAACGGGCGATCGTTCAATTGTGAAACTTTAAGCTTGAAATAGTTGCCCGGCAGCGCGATAGTGACTTTTGGAATCGCCTGCCTTGCCGGCGGTTCCCAATGCCTTAGAGCGTTCACGCAATTCCGGACGGAAAACCGCTACGCACTTTTCCTGGAATTGCTCTAGAGGAGATCGCAAGACATGAAGGTTGCGGTTCTCGGCGGCGGACCAGCCGGGCTCTATTTTGCCATTTCGTTCAAGCTGCGCGACGCCGCGCATGAGGTGACGGTCTATGAACGCAACCGACCGGACGACACGTTCGGCTGGGGCGTGGTGCTGTCGGCGGAGACGCTGGAAAACCTGACCAGGAACGATCCGGTCAGCGCCGTCTGGATCAAGAAGCATTTCGCCTATTGGGACGACATCGCCGTTATCCATGACGCCGTGCGCACCGTATCCTCCGGCCACGGCTTCTGCGGCATCGGCCGCAAGCGGCTCTTGGTCCTGCTGCAGCGCCGCGCGCGCGAGCTCGGCATCAAGATGATGTTCGAGACTGAGATATCCGATCCCAAACCGTTCATGGAAACGCATGACCTGGTGGTTGCGGCCGATGGGCTGAACTCGAAATCCCGGGCCGCCTTCGCCGATGTATTCAAGCCCGATATCGACACCCGCAAATGCAAGTTCGTGTGGCTCGGCACCACGCAGAAATTCGACGACGCCTTCACCTTCATCTTCGAGAAGACGGAGCATGGCTGGGTGTGGGCGCATGCCTACCAGTTCGACAGCGAGACCGCGACCTTCATCGTCGAATGCAGCGAGCAGACCTGGGCTGCATTCGGCTTCGGCCAGATGACGCAGCAGGAATCGATCGCGGTCTGCGAGCGCATTTTTGCAAAGCATCTCGGCGGTAATCCGCTGATGACGAACGCCAACCACATCAGAGGTTCGGCCTGGATCAATTTCCCGCGGGTGCTATGTGAGCGCTGGTCGTACAAGAACCTGGCGCTGATGGGCGACGCTGCGGCTTCAGCGCATTTCTCGATCGGCTCCGGCACCAAGCTCGCGCTGGAAAGCGCGGTGGCGCTCGCCGACTACATCGACTCCGAGCCGGACCTCGAGGCAGCCTTCCGCAAATATGAGGATGCGCGGCGCACCGAGGTGCTGAAGCTGCAATCGGCGGCGCGCAATTCGCTGGAATGGTTCGAGGAAGTCGAACGATATCTCGGGTTGGATCCAGTTCAGTTCAACTATTCGCTGCTGACCCGCTCGCAGCGCATCAGCCACGAGAACCTTCGCCTGCGCGATGCCGAATGGCTGGCGGGCGCCGAGGAATGGTTCCAGCGCAAGGCCGGCGCCGGCGGCAACATGCTGCGCCGCGCGCCGATGTTCGCGCCGTTCAAGCTGCGCGACATGGCACTCACCAACCGCATCGTCGTCTCGCCGATGGCGCAGTACAAGGCGGTCGACGGCTGCCCGACCGACTGGCATTTCGCCCACTATGCCGAGCGCGCCAAGGGCGGCGCGGGGCTCGTCTATGTCGAGATGACCTGCGTCAGCCCGGAAGGGCGCATCACGCCTGGATGCACCGGTTTCTACAAGCCTGAACACGAGATTGCCTGGAAGCGGCTGGTCGATTTTGTCCATGCCGAGACCGAGGCAAAGATCTGCGCCCAGATCGGCCATTCCGGCGCCAAGGGTTCGACCCGCCTCGGCTGGGAAGGAACGGACGAGCCGCTGCCTTCCGGCAACTGGCCTGTGATGGCGCCGTCGGCCGTGCCGTGGTCGCCGAAGAACCAGGTGCCGAAGGCGATGGACCGCGCCGACATGGACATGGTGCGCGACCAGTTCGTCGCCTCGGCGGAGATGGCCGAGCGCTGCGGCTTCGACATGCTGGAGATCCATGCCGCGCATGGCTACCTGCTGTCGGCCTTCATCACGCCGTTGACCAACCGGCGCACCGACGAGTATGGCGGCTCGCTTGCGAACCGCATGCGCTATCCGCTGGAGATCTTCCACGCGGTGCGCGCCGTGTGGCCGGCCGAGAAGCCAATCTCGATGCGCATTTCGGCCAATGACTGGGTCGGCATCGAAGGTGTGACCCCGGCCGACGCGGTCGAGATCGCCAGGTTGCTGCGTCAGGCCGGCGTCGACCTCTGCGACGTCTCGGCCGGGCAGACTACCATCGCCGCCAAGCCGGTCTACGGCCGCATGTTCCAGACGCCGTTCTCCGACCGTATCCGCAACGAGGTCGGCATGGCGACCATGGCGGTCGGCAACATCTATGAGCCGGACCATGCCAACTCGATCCTAATGGCCGGCCGCGCTGACCTGGTGGCACTGGCCAGGCCGCATCTCACCGATCCCTACTGGACCCTGCATGCGGCGGTGACGCTTGGCGACCGCGGCGTCAAATGGCCGGATCCTTATCTGCGGGGACGCGACCAGATCTACCGGTTGGCGGAGCGCGAAGCAGCGGCGGGGCTGAAGGTATGAGCGCTGCGCGCGAGATTGCCGGCAAACATGCGCTGGTCACCGGCGGCGGTACAGGCGTCGGCCGTGCCATCGCGCTGGCGCTGGCGGAAGCCGGCGTGAACGTCACCATCTGCGGGCGACGCGAAGCAGCACTTGCTGAGGTCGCGAAGGAAAGCGACCGGATCTTCCCTGTCGCTGCGGATGTTACGAATGAAGCCGAGATGACTGCCCTCCACGATACGGCGGAAGCCGCCCGCGGACCGTTCGATATCGTGGTCGCCAATGCCGGCATGGCCGGCAGTGCGCCGGCGCAAAAGACCGCACTGGCCGACTGGCAGCGCACGCTCGACGTCAACCTCACCGGCGCCTTTCTGACGGTGAAGCCGCCACTGGCCGGTATGCTCGCGCGGAAGACAGGTCGCATCGTTTTTGTCGTCTCCACCGCCGGTCTGAAGGGCTACGCCTATGTCGCGCCTTACGTTGCTGCCAAGCATGGCGTCGTCGGACTGATGCGGGCACTGGCCGCCGAGACCGCCAAGTCGGGCGTGACCGTGAACGCCGTCTGCCCCGGCTTCATCGAAACGGACATGCTGGAGGAGTCGGTCCAGCGCATCGTCGAGAAGACCGGCCGCTCGGCGGACGACGCTCGTGCAAGTCTTGCAACGACAAATCCGCAGGGGCGGTTCATCCAACCCGAAGAGGTCGCCTCGGCGGTGCTTTGGCTGTGCAGCGACGCCGCACGATCGATCACCGGGCAGGCGATCTCGGTCTCAGGGGGCGAGACATGGTAGCGGGGCCGACCTCCACCGGGCCGGGCAAGGAGAGGCTGCGGCTGTGGATACGCCTGCTGCGCGCCTCGCGCACCATCGAGGCCGAGCTGCGCGAGCGGCTGAAGAAGGAATTCGACACCACGCTGCCGCGCTTCGACGTGATGGCGGCGCTCTACCGCTCGCCCGAAGGCATGCTGATGAGCGACCTGTCGCGTTTCTTGCTTGTCTCGAACGGCAATGTGACGGGCATCGTCGACCGGCTGGTTTCGGAAGGTCTGGTGACACGGGCGCGCCGCAATGGCGACCGCCGCACCTCGATGGTGCGTCTGACCGAGGAAGGCTCGAAATCCTTCGCCGCGATCGCCGCCGCGCATGAGAATTGGGTTGGCGAGCTGCTCGGCACTGTCAGCGAGGACGAGGCGCGCCAGTTGACCGGCATGCTGAAATCGTTCCGCAGCAATTGGGAGGGACGCGAATGAGCGCCATGGCAAAGCTCAAGCCAAAACACTTCCTGTGGCAGGTCGAAGGCAAGGTCGCGAAAATCCGGCTCGACCGGCCGGAACGCAAGAACCCGCTGACCTTCGACAGCTATGCGGAGCTCCGCGACACGTTTCGCGAGCTCGTCTATGCCGAAGACGTCGATGCCGTGGTCTTCCTGCCCAATGGCGGCAATTTCTGCTCGGGCGGCGATGTCCACGACATCATCGGGCCGCTGGTCAAAATGGACATGAAGGCGATGCTGGCCTTCACGCGCATGACCGGCGACTTCGTCAAGGCGATGCTCAATTGCGGCAAGCCGGTCATTTCCGCCGTCGACGGCGTGGCCGTCGGCGCCGGCGCGATCATAGCCATGGCCTCCGATATCCGGATCGCCACGCCGGAGGCAAAGACCGCCTTCCTGTTCACCCGCGTCGGGCTCGCCGGCTGCGACATGGGCGCCTGCGCGATCCTGCCGCGCATCGTCGGCCAGGGCCGCGCCGCCGAGCTGCTCTACACCGGCCGCACCATGAGTGCTGCCGAAGGCGAGCGCTGGGGGTTCTACAATCGCCTGGTCGAGCCGGCGGCGCTAGAGGGGGACGCGCTCGACATGGCGGCGCGGATCGTTTCCGGCCCGACCTTCGCGCATGGCATCACCAAGACACAACTCAATCAGGAATGGTCGATGGGCCTCGACCAGGCGATCGAGGCGGAAGCGCAGGCGCAGGCGATCTGCATGCAGACCGGCGATTTCGAACGGGCATACAAGGCGTTCGTCGCCAATGAAAAGCCGGTGTTCGAGGGGGATTAGCAATGAACGGTTTTCGCCCAGGCACCCCCCTCTGGCCTGCCGGCCATCTCCCCGGCAAGGGGGGAGATCAGTTGATCGCAACGCTTTCGCCAACCACCAAAGTCTCAGGAGGGACGGCGAGGCCAGAACTGCCAATCTCCCCCCTTGCGGGGGAGATGGCCGGCAGGCCAGAGGGGGGTGTGAAGGAACGAGGCGCGGGAGGAAAAATCCATGCCTGACCGCACCTTCCTCTCGTGGCCCTTTTTCGAAGAGCGCCACCGCGCGCTCGCCGAGCAGCTCGACGCCTGGTGCGCGAAAAACCTTCCCATTGACCATCACGATGTCGATGCCGCTTGCCGCGATCTCGTGGCGAAACTTGGCCGGGACGGCTGGCTGAATCCGACGGCGCTCGACCCCACCAATCCCGGGCCGCTGGACGTGCGCACTCTCTGCATCACGCGCGAGACGCTCGCCCGCCACGATGGCCTTGCCGACTTCGCCTTCGCCATGCAGGGGCTGGGCACCGGCGCGATCACGCTGTTCGGCACGCCGCACCAGCAGTGCTGGCTTGAAAAGACGCGGGCTGGCCAGGCGATCTCGGCCTTCGCGCTGTCGGAGCCGCGCTCGGGATCGGACGTCGCCAACATGGAGATGACGGCAGTCCGTGACGGCGGCGACTATGTGCTTTCCGGCGAAAAGACCTGGATCTCCAATGGCGGCATAGCCGACCTCTATGTCGTCTTTGCCCGCACCGGCGAGGCGCCGGGCGCGAAAGGGATTTCCGCTTTCGTCGTGCCGGGCGACGCCAAGGGACTTGGCATTGCCGAGCGGCTCGAGGTGATTGCCCCGCATCCGCTGGCGCGGCTTTCCTTCGACAATGTGCGCGTTCCGGGTTCCGCGCTTATTGGCAAAGCTGGCGATGGTTTCCGCATAGCCATGTCGGTGCTCGACGTCTTCCGCTCGACCGTTGGCGCGGCCGCCCTCGGCTTTGCGCGGCGGGCGCTGGACGAAAGCGTCAAAAGGGCGGCCGAGCGAAAACTGTTCGGCGCGCCGATGGCGGAGCTGCAGATGGTGCAGGGCCATATCGCCGACATGGCGCTGGATGTCGACGCCGCGGCGCTCCTCATCTACCGCGCCGCCTGGACCAAGGACATGGGCGCGGCGCGGGTGACACGCGAGGCGGCGATGGCGAAGCTCTTCGCCACCGACAAGGCGCAAGAGGTGATCGACAAAGCCGTGCAGCTGCATGGCGGCGACGGCGTGCGCAAGGGCCACATCGTCGAGAGCCTCTATCGCGAGATCCGGGCGCTGCGCATCTATGAGGGCGCCTCGGACGTGCAGAAGGTGGTGATCGCCAGGCAGGTCATGGGAGCGGCATGAGACCCTTGCGGACCGCAGTTGAAACCGGGGGAAGCTAGACATGCACACCATTTTGCAGCCGGAAGGCTGGGCCAAACCGATCGGCTACGCCAATGGCGTCGCGGCGCATGGGCGACTGGTGTTCGTCGGCGGCCAGGTCGGCTGGAATGCCGAATGCAAGTTCGAGACCGACGATTTTGTCGGCCAGGTGCGGCAGACGCTCGCCAACGTTGTCGCGGTGCTGGCCGAAGCGGGCGGCGAACCCCAGCACATCACCTCGATGACCTGGTATTTCACCGACAAGGCCGAATATCTTGCCAATCTGAAGGGGATTGGCGAGGCCTACCGGGCCGTCATCGGCCGGCATTTTCCGGCGATGGCCGCCATGCAGGTGGTGGCGCTGGTCGAGGACCGGGCCAAGGTGGAGATACAAGCGATGGCGGTTATTCCGGAGTGAGGGGCGGCCGGCCCTGATTTCCCAATAGCAGACCAATTGCTGGCGCTGCCCTGGGCGACCAACTTTCGACGCTGGCGCTGCCCCTCATCTGGCTGCCGCCATCTTCTCCCCGTGAAACGGGGGAGAAGGGTGCTGTTGTCGCCGATTTCGCCAATTGCCAACGGCGCAGGGTAAGCGCCGCGTTGGCAGCCAGCCTCTTTCTCCCGTTAACGGGGAGAAATGCCCGGCAGGGCATTGAGGGGCAGCGCCACGTCCCAAGCAGATGCTAATTTGGCTCAGCGACCATATTGCGAGAGGCATTTCCCAACAGCTTGGCTACCGCCACAATCTGTGATCAGATGATCACGCCCGCTTTGGCGGGTTTGCATTCGCACATAGACTTTGCCGGCACCCAAGGAAAGCAAAAGCGTGGCTCTGGGCTTCGAACCCGTATCGGGACGCATCACGGTCCAGGATGGCGTCTACCAGCAGCTTCGCCATGCCTTGATGGTTGGCAGCTTCGATCCCGGTCAGGTGCTGACCATTGCTTCGCTGGCCGAGGCTTTCGGGACCTCGAACATGCCGGTGCGCGAGGCCTTGCGCAGGCTCGCGGCGGAGAACGCGCTGGAGATCTCGCAGAACGGCTCGGCCTGCGTACCGGTGGTGACGCGGGCGCGGCTCGACGACCTCTGCCGGGCCCGGCTCGCCGTCGAAGGGCTGGCCGCCGAGCTTGGCGGGCCGCGCCTGACCGCGGCCGATATCGCCTCGCTGCAAAAGGTCACCGACGACCAGCAGGCGATCGGCCGCGACGGCAGCATCTATGAGTTGATAGCCAAGAACCAGCAGTTTCACTTCACCATCTATCGCGCCTCCGGCTCGGACGTGCTGTTCCAGCTGATCGAGACGCTGTGGCTGCGCTTCGGCCCTTACATGCGGCTCTTGTCCAACCATGTCGCGCCGCTGATGCGTGCCGGCACCATGGAGCCTTCGGGCAGGCATGCCGCGATCATTGCCGCGCTTAAGGACAAGGATTTCATCCGCGCGCGCGACGAGGTGGTGGCCGACATCACGGCGACGCGGGAAACCTTGCGCGCGATCTGCCCTGACGTGCCCGAGCCCCGCGCAGTCGATTTCGCGGCCTTCGGCAAGGCACCCTGACCGGGGGCGCGTCGGCCATCTCCGCAGCGATCTGGCGGCGTCTCGTGGACCAAAGATTGCTGCGCGCTTCTTCGTCGCCGTCCGGCGTTTCTTCCCTGCTGCCGATTGATCCCTGCCCGATTTTGTGATCACATGATCACAAGGGAGCGAGAGACAGCAAATGTCCGGCTATTTTCTCTATCATTCGATCGGCACTTTCCCCGGCAAGGCCGAGCAAATGGCCGCCGCGCTGGCTGAATTTTCCGGCGTCTGGTCGGCAGAGAATGACGTCCAATGGCCGGCCGCGCTGGCCGCACGCCAGCGCTTCATCGATGCCTGGACGCGATTGATCGAGGCCCCGCAGGGCACGTTGACAACGGCCGAGAATGTCACGGCCGCGCTCTACAGCCTGATCGGGGGCCTGCCGGCCGAGCGCCTCGCGGGAAAGCGGCTGCTGGTCGCCGGCGATTGCTTCCCGAGTTTGCATTTCCTGCTCGCCGGCCTTGCCGAGCGCTTCGGCTTCTCACTCGATACCGTACCGCTGCGGGCGGGCGAAAGCTGGGTGCGCGACGAGGATTTCATTGATCGCTGGCAGGACGATGTCGGGCTCGCGCTCATCACCTTCGTCACCTCGACGGCCTCGCATCGCTGCGATGTCGGGCGGCTTGCCGCGCATGGCCGCGCCATGGGCAGCATTGTCGGGGTCGATGTCACGCAAGGCATCGGCGTGGCGCCGTTTTCGGTTGCCGAAACGCCGGTCGATTTTGCCGTCTCGACTTCGCTGAAATGGCTGTGCGGTTCCTCCGGCGCGGGCATATTGCAGGTCGCGCCGGAATTGCTTGCGACCTGCCGGCCGGAGCTGCGCGGGTGGTTCAGCCAGCCGAACCCGTTCTCTTGGGATCTCGATGCCTTCGCCTATGCCGACGATGCGCGCCGCTTCGACCATGGCACGCCGGCGATCCTCGCCAGCGTCGCCTCGCTGCCGGGGCTGGAATGGGTGGAGAAGACCGGCATCGACGCCATCCGCGCGCAGAACACCGCGCTCGTCGAGCGCATCATCGGCGCGGCGCTCGACAATGGCTGGACGCTGCGTTCGCCGCTCGACGCCGGTGAGCGCGGCGGCAGCGTCATGCTCGGCCTGCCGCAAGGCGTGGAACCGGCGAAAATCATCGCAGCCCTGCGCAACGAGCGGCTCTACTGCGACGCCCGCGGCACGACGCTCAGGCTGTCGCCCGGCATGGTGACCACGGAAGCGGCGGTCGATGCGCTGATTGCGAGGCTTGAGGAGCATATCGGTTCGCGGCATCGCCGCGCATCCTGATTTCAGGCACCGCCTCGCCTGCGACGCCTGGGAGTTGGGCGCCGGAAGAAGCGGAAGAGGAAATGAGTCACTTTCGACGTGGCCGAACCAGAGGGAAGCACAATGTTGAAACGTCTTGGACTGATTGGGGTGGTGATTGCCGCGGGCGTGGCCTTCGCGGCGCCCGCCTTTGCCGACAAGATCATGGTGGGCGCCTACCCGGCCAACCCGCCATGGGAATACAAGACCGATTCCGGCGGCTTCGAGGGCTTTGAGATCGACGTTGCCAACGACGTCGCCAAGCGCATCGGCGCCGATGTCGAGTTCCAGGACCTAGGCTTCCAGGCGCTGTTCGCGGCGACCGCTTCGGGCCGCATCGACTTTGCCGTGTCCTCGATCTCCGTCACCAAGGAGCGGCTGCAGAACCAGGGCTTCACCCAGCCCTATTACGACAGCGACGGCACGATCGTCGGCAAGGCGGATTCCGCCATCAAGTCGCTCGACGACCTCAAAGGCAAGACCATCGGCGTCATCGCCGGTTCGACCGGCGAGGCCTATATGAAGGAAAACGCCGCCAAGCTCGGCGTCACCGAGACCAAGAGCTACAACGCCCAGCAGGACCTTTTGCTCGACGTGCAGAACGGGCGCATCGACGGCGGCGCCGGCGAGCTCGCCGGCTTCCTGTTCGCCATCAAGCAGATGCCGGCGCTGAAAATCCTGGTGCGCATCCCGACTGGCGAGCGCTTCGCGATGATGACCAAGAAGGGCCACCCGCTGCTCGAGAAGGTGAATGACGCGATCACTGCGATGAAGAAGGACGGCACCATGGCCGCGATCCACAAGAAGTGGTTCGGCGTCGATCCGGAAGCCGGCACCAGCACCGTGACGCCCGGTCCGATCCCGCAATAAGCCGGCGAACTATCGCCGCGGGAGCGCCGGCCAGGCCGGCGCTCCCGCTTCCACCCTTCAGGCCCGCGAAGGCGGTGGGCTTGGCATTGCCTTCATGGTGAGCCGATGGAACTGATCGACACCTTCTTCAACTGGGGCATCCTGGTCCGATCCTTTCCGATCCTGATCCGCGGACTGGGCAACACCATCCTGCTCGGCTTGGCGGCCATCGTCTTCGGCACCGTTGCAGGCCTCGCGATCTGCTTGGTGCGGCTCTACGCGCCGAAGCCGTTGAGACGGCTGGCGACGCTATATATCGACATGTTCCGCGCGCTGCCGATCCTGGTGGTGCTGATCCTGATCTATTACGCCCTGCCCTTCGTCGGCATCCGCCTGTCGTCCTTCGTGTCAGCCGCGCTCGCGCTGTCGCTGGTGCTCGCGGCCTTCACGGCGGAAGTCTGCCGCGCCGGCATCCAGAACATCCCGAAAGGCCAGTTCGAGGCGGCGGCAGCACTCGGCCTGCCCTTCTGGGTCGCCATGCGCAAGGTGGTGCTGCCGCAGGCGATCCGCGTCGTCATCCCGCCGCTGACCAGCAATTGCGTCTCGGTGTTCAAGGACACTGCGCTCGCCTCCGTCGTGGCGATGCCGGACCTCTTGAAACAGGCGACCGACGCGCAGGCGCTGATGGCCAACCCGACGCCGCTGATTGGCGCTGCGATCATCTATCTCGCCTTCCTGTGGCCGCTGGTGCGGCTGGTCGGCTATCTCGAAGAGCGCGGCAAAGCCCGGTCTGCGCACTGATCCCACTTGAAATCGATGACCTGAAGGAGACGCCTCGTGAACCAGCACCATGTTTCGAAAGCGCAGGAGGGCGCCGCCTCGTTCCCAGTCGAAAAAGTCCGCTCCATGTTCCCTGCGCTTCAGCGGGCCGGCGACTTCATCTTCATGGACAACGCCGCCGGCGCGCAGATCCCGCAAAGCGTGCTCGACGCTGTAACCAACCATCTGGTGGGACACAATGTGCAGCGCGGCGGCCGCTATGGCCGCAGCGTCACGGTCGACCAGTCGGTCGCCGACGCACGCCAAAGCGTGGCGCTTCTGATCAACGCCTACAGCCCGTCCGAAATCTGCTTCGGCATGAACGCCACCTCGTTCATCCGCCTGGTCAGTCTCGGCATCGGCCAGATGCTTGCCAAAGACGAAGATGGGGGACGCGACGAGATCGTCGTCACCGATATGGATCACGACGCCAACATCGCCACATGGCTGGCGCTGGAATCCAATGGCGCCAAGTTCAAATGGTGGCGCATGCGCGAGGACGGCAATCTGCATGTCGACGACCTCAAGCCGCTGGTGTCGGAGCGCACCCGCCTCGTCGCCTGCACGGTGACCGCGCATTCCATCGGCTCGATCGTCGATGTCGCTTCGGTGGCGAGGATCGCGCATGCGGCCGGCGCGGAAGTGTTTCTGGACTGCGTGCATTACGGGCCGCACGGGCTGATCGACGTGCAGGCCTGGGAATGCGACTATCTCGTCTGTTCCGGCTACAAGAATTTCTCGCCGCATATGGGCTTCCTGTGGGGCCGCTTCGAAACGCTGAAGCGGCTGCCGACCTTCCGCGAGGATTTCATTCCCGACGAGCCGCCCTACAAGGTCGAGGCCGGCACCTTCATCTACGAGAATGTCTCCGGCATGGACGCGGCGGTGCGCTACCTGGAATCGGTCGGCCGCAATTTCCTGCCCGAAAACAACCGCTCGCGCCGCGACAACATCGTCGCCGGCATGAACGCCATCCGCGATTACGAGTTGATGCTGGCGCGCGAGATGCTGAAGGTGCTGAAGGATTGCAATGCCACGATATACGGCGTCGCAGACGAGGCGCGCATCCATGAGCGCGTGCCGACCTTCTGCTTCAACATTGGCAAGCTGTCGCCGCAGCGGATCGTCGAGGAGATGGCCGCCATGCAGATCGGCATCCGCGACGGCCATATGTATGCGCCAAGGTTGATGAAGCGGCTAAACCTGTCCATGGACAGCGGCGCGATCCGCGCCTCGCTGGTGCACTACAACACGGTCGAGGAAGTGCGCCGGTTTGGCGAAGCGCTGCGGGCGATTATTGCGAAGTTGGCGTAAGTTGATTTCGTGGCGAAATGTCGGCGGGACAGCACCCTCCTCTGTCCGGCAGGACAGAGGAGGTGTGAAGGAACGCGGCACCACAGGCACCTTCTCAATCCCCCTATCCCAGAAGCTCCGCTCTTGCCCGCACCAGGACGAAGCAGAGGTCAGGCCGCAGCCTTCTTCTTCGCCAGTCTCGACTTGATGCTGGCGACGTCGGCGCGCGGCGTCGCGGCGAACAGCGTCTTGGTGTAGGCGTGCTTGGGGTCGGAGAAGACCTCGTCGCGCGGGCCGTATTCGACCGCTTCGCCAAAATACATCACCATCACGTGGTCGGCGATATAGCGCACCACCGAGAGGTCGTGGCTGATGAAGACGTAGGTCAGCTGGAACTCGTCCTGCAGGTCGGCAAGCAGGTTCAGCACCTGCGCCTGCACGGAGAGGTCGAGCGCCGAGACCGGCTCGTCCAGCACCAAGAGGCTCGGGTTCAGCATCAGCGCGCGGGCGATGGCGATGCGCTGCCGCTGTCCGCCCGAGAACATATGCGGGTAGCGGTTGTAATGCTCTGGTCCGAGGCCGACCTTCTTCAGCATCTTCATCGCGAGGTCGCGCCGTTCCTCGGCCGGCTTGTCGGTGTTGATGAGCAGCGGCTCGCCGAGCACGTCGCCGATCTTCTGGCGCGGATTGAGCGAGCCATAAGGGTTCTGGAAGACGATCTGCACCTTGCGGCGCATTTCCTTGGTGAGCCCGTCCCTGGCGATATCGACCTTGTTGCCATCGATGAAGAGCTCGCCGGAGGTGGCCGGATCGATCAGCGTGATGATGCGGGCGAGCGTGGACTTGCCGCAGCCGCTCTCGCCGACAATCGCCAGCGTCTTGCCCTTCTCGACGCTGAAGGAGACGCCCTTCACCGCATGCACGGTGCGCGCGCCGCGGAACAGGCCGCCGCCGACATGGTAGTCGCGCTTGATGTCCTTGCCTTCGACGACCTTGGTCATGCGCCGGCTCCTGAAGGCGCTGGCTCGAACAGCATGTCGGAAACGGTCGGCAGCCGGTCGCCGACGGCGTTCTCCGGCAGCGCCGAGAGCAGCGCGCGCGTGTAGTTGCTCTTCGGCGATTCAAAGAGCGACAGCACGTCGGCCTCCTCCATCTTGCGGCCCTTGTACTGGACGATGACGCGGTCGGCGGTTTCGGCCACCACGCCCATATTGTGGGTGATCATGATCAGGCCCATACCGTATTTGGCCTGCAGCGAGACCAGGAGATCGAGGATCTGCTTCTGGATCGTCACGTCGAGCGCGGTGGTCGGCTCGTCGGCGATCAGGAGCTTCGGATTGCAAGCGATCGCCATGGCGATCATGACGCGCTGGCACTGGCCACCCGACATTTGGTGCGGGAAGGAATTGAGCCGCTCCGCCGGTTCGGGGATGCCGACCTGCTTGAAAAGCTCGATGGCGCGGGCCCGGCGCTGGGCCTTGTCCATGCCCATGTGGAAGCGCAGCACTTCCTCGATCTGGAAGCCGACGGTGAAGCACGGGTTGAGGCTGGCGATCGGCTCCTGGAAGATCATGGCAATGTCTTTGCCGATGATCTTGCGGCGGTCGGCCGGGCTGATCTTCAACAGATCGCGGCCGTTGAAGGTCATACGGTCGGCGGTGACGGTGGCCGTCCAGGGCAAGAGGCCCATCACGGCCAGCATCGACACCGACTTGCCGGAGCCGGATTCGCCGACAATGGCGAGCACTTCGCGCTCGTCGACATGAAGCGAGACGCCGTCGACAGCGCGGAACGGGCCGGATGCGGTCTGGAATTCGACGACGAGGTTCTGGATGTCGAGCAGCGCCATCACGACCTCCTGAGCTTGGGATCGAGGGCGTCGCGCAAGCCGTCGCCGATCAGGTTGATGGCAAGCACGGTGATGAGGATGGCAAGACCCGGGAAGGTCACCACCCACCAGGCGCGCAGGATGAATTCGCGCGCCGAGGCAAGCATCGTGCCCCATTCCGGCGTCGGCGGCTGCGCGCCAAGGCCGAGGAAGCCGAGAGCTGCGGCTTCCAGGATGGCATTGGAGAAGGACAGCGTGCCCTGCACGATGAGCGGCGCCAGGCAGTTGGGCAGGATGGTCGCGAGCATCAGCCGCAGATGACCGGCGCCGGCGACTTTCGCCGCCACGACATATTCGCGGCTCTTCTCGGCCATCACGGCGGCGCGCACCAGACGGGCGAAATGCGGCTGCAAGACCAGCGCGATCGCCAGCATGGCGTTGAACAGGCCAGGGCCGAGGATGGTGACAAGCACGAGCGCGAGCAGCAGCGACGGGAAGGCCAGGATCAAGTCCATGACGCGCATGATCGCGACGTCGACCCAGCCGCGGAAATAGCCGGCAAGCAGGCCGAGCGTGATGCCGCCGGTGAGAGCCAGCGTGACCACCACCGCGCCGATCAGCAGCGAGAAGCGCGCGCCGTAGAGCAGGCGCGAAAGGATGTCGCGGCCGACCGGATCAGTGCCGAGCAGATATTGCGTGCTGCCTCCGGCCTGCCAGGCAGGCGGCCTGAGGAACGCGGTCTTATCCTGGATGTCGGGCGCATAGGGCGCGAGCAGCGGCGCGAAAAGCGCGGCGAGCACCAAAAGGATGAACACGAACAGGCCGATGACGGCGCCGCGGTTCACCGAGAAATAGTGCCAGAAGGTCTTGAGACCGGTGAGACGATCCGGGCTGCCGGCGGCCATCGGGGCGATTTCGGTCTGGGTCATTTATGCCGCCCTGATGCGTGGGTTGATGACGGCATAGAGCACATCCACGATGAGGTTCACCGCCATGACGATGAGCGCGATCAAAAGCAGACCCGACTGCACGACGACATAGTCGCGCTTGAAGATGGAATCGACCATCCATTTGCCGATGCCCGGCCAGGCGAAGATGGTCTCGGTGAGGATGGCGCCGGCAAGCAGCGTGCCGACCTGCAGGCCAATGGTGGTGACGACGGGAATCAGCGCGTTGCGCAGCGCATGCACGCCGATGACGCGTGCCGCCGAAAGGCCCTTGGCGCGCGCGGTGCGGACATAGTCCTCGCCCAGCACCTCGAGCATGGCCGAGCGCGTCTGGCGCGCGATCACGGCCAGCGGAATGGTGCCGAGCACGATCGAAGGCAGCACAAGGTGGCTGAGCGCGGAGCGGAACGCATCCCATTTGCCATGGAGGAGGCTATCGATGGTCATGAAGCCGGTGATCGGCTTGAAGAAAAACTGCAGGCCGATGCGGCCGGACACCGGCGTCCAGCCGAGAAAGCCGGAAAAGAAGATGATGAGCAGCAGGCCCCACCAGAAGATCGGCATCGAATAGCCGACAAGCGCGGTGCCCATCAGCGACTGGTCGAACCATGAGCCGCGCTTGACGGCGGCGAAGATGCCGGCGGGAATGCCGATCACCATGGCGAAGACCATGGCGAAGAAGGATAGTTCCAGCGTCGCCGGGAAGAGCGTCTTGAACTCCTCGAGGACCGGCCGCTTGGACGAGATGGAAACGCCGAAATCGCCGGTGGCGACCTCACCGACATAGCGCGCGTACTGCTCCCAGATCGGCAGATTGTAGCCGAACTGTTCCTTGAGCTCTTCGTAGCGGGCGGGGGCGACGCCATGTTCGCCGGCCATGGCGAGGATCGGATCGCCCGGCAGCAGCCGGACAAAGGCGAAGGCGCAGATGGTGATGCCGACCAGGGTCGGGATCAGGAGGGCGATTTTGTTGAGAAGGTATCGGAGCATATCAAATGGAATGGGGCGGCGCTGGAAGTTGCGCCGCCCCGTTCGCAATATTACTCGGACTTGTCAACGCCGTCGAAACGGTGAATGCCGAGCGGGTCCATCTTGAAACCGGTGACATTGTTGCGAACGACCGCGTAGACCTGGCTGTGAGCCAGGAGGAAAGCGGGCGCTTGCTTGGCGAAGATCACCTGCGCCTGCTCATAGAGCTTGGTGCGCTCGGCCTGGTCGCTGGTCTTCTTGGCCTTCTGGATCAGGTCCTCGAAATCCTTGTCGCACCAGCTGGAGTAGTTCGAGACGCCGATGGCCGAGCAGGCGAAAAGGGTGGCGAAGAAATTGTCCGGATCGCCATTGTCGCCGGTCCAGCCGATCTGGAAGGCGCCTGGCCGGTCCTTCTTCTTGCCTTCCTCGCGGTACTTCGTCCACTCATAGTTGACGATGTTGGCCTTGACGCCGACCTTGGCCCAGTCGGCCTGGATAAGCTCGGCGGCGCGCTGGAAGTTCGGGTTGTAAGGACGGACGCGATCGGAAGCCCAAAGCTGGATCTCCTTCAGCCCGGCATCGGCCAGCACCTTCTTGGCCGCTTCCGGATTGTAGGTGTCGGTCTTCACGTCCTTGTCCCACGACCACATGGTCGGCGGGATGAGGTTCTCGGCGGGCGTCGCGCCGGCGTCCTGGAACAGCGACTTGATCAAGGCCTCCCGGTCAATGGCCTGGTTGAGCGCATGGCGCACTTCCGGCTTGTCGAGCGGCGGGATGGTGGTGTTGTAGCTCATATAGCCGATGTTCAGGCCGGCCTGATCCATCAGGGTAACGTCCTTGTTGGCCTTGATGGTGGCGATGTCGGCCGGATTCGGATAGGGAGCCACATCGCATTCGCCGGCCAGCACCTTCTGGATGCGGGCGGTCGCGTCGGGCGTGATGGCGAAGACCAGATCGTCGATCTTTTCCTTGCCCTTGAAGTAGTCGGGGTTGGCCGCATAGCGGATGACCGAATCCAGCTGGTAATCGACGAACTGGAACGGACCGGTGCCGACCGGCTTGGTCGAGAAGTCGGCCATCTTGCCGTCCTTCTGGAGTTGGTCGGCATATTCCTTCGACACGATCGAAGCGAAGTCCATGCCGAGATTGGCCAGCATCGGCGCGTTCGGCTCGGTCAGCGTCAGCTTGACGGTGAGATCGTCGACCTTCTCCCACTTGGCGACATATTTCGGCATGTCCATGCCGGTGTAATAGTCCCAGGTGAGGTTCGGCAGATACTTGTCGCCGTTCCACGGATTCTGCTTGTTGAACTGGCGATCGAAGGAGAAGACGACGTCATCGGCGTTGAGGTCGCGCGTCGGCTTGAAATAGTCGGTGGTCTGGAACTTCACGCCCGGATGCAGATGGAAAGTATAGACCAGGCCATCGTCAGAAATTTCCCACTTGTCGGCAAGACCGGGCTCGATCTCGGTGCCACCGTGCTTGAATTCGACCAGTCGCGAATAGACGGTGCGCGAAGACGCGTCGAAGTCGTTACCGCCGGTCGTCGTACCGGGATCGAAATTGGCCGGCGACGCTTCCGAGCAATAAACGAGCGTCTTGGCACTGGCCATGCCGCTGAGGACGCTTGCAGCCAGCAACGCGGCTGCAAAAGTCATTGTCTTTTTCATTGAGCACTCCCTGATGTTCTCTCAAGCCCCTCTATCAGGCTCGCGAAGGGCGCATATAAGCACCGTTTCTTCGCCTTTGGAACACCTCGTTTGCGTACCCCATGGGAAGCAGGAAAAGAATCTATTCTTTGCTCAGATCGGAGAAAAACCGAGTAGTTTTTTCTGCTCACGACATTGTTAACGATGGCAATTTTTTATTGATCGACCGCCTTTCGAAATGGCGGCGCGAGGCATGCCTGCCCGGGATCGCCCCGCCGCCCAGGCACGATGCGGAGGCGAGCAAAGCGCAGGATTCGACGGCAAATCTTTCCCCGCATTGCCGCAGGGGCAAGGCTTGCACGGTCGCCGATAGAGGCAATACATAGATGATGGGTGGGATTTCCCGGAAAATCCGCGACGGCGAGGAGGACGCTTCCCTGGAAGCGGGCGCCGAGATCGAAGGCGACAGGGAGAGACAGGTGGCAAAAGCAGCCAAGACGACAGCCCCGGCGAAAGCAAAGGCCAAGGCCGCCGCCGAAAGCGATGCGCCCAAAACTGTGAAAGCGGCCACCGCGCCGAAAAGGAAGACGGCTGCTAAGGCAGCGCCTGCGAAGGCAGCCGCAAAGCCGGCGAGTGCCAAACCCGCAGCGGCAAAGACCAAGGCCGCAGCCGCGAAAGTGGACAGGCCGGCCACCGCCACGCCGGGCTCGAAGGGCTTGCCGAAAGCGATTACCGAGCTCACCGTCGGCCTGCCGGAAAAGCCGTGGTTGAAAAGCTATCCGAAGAACATGCCGGTCGAGATCGGCGCCCTGCCCTACAAGTCCATCGGCGAGTTCCTCGTCGGCGCCTGCAAGCAATTCGCCGGGCGGCCGGCCTTCGTGTGCATGGGCAAGTCGATCACCTATGCCGAGGTCGAACGGCTGTCGGCGGCGTTCGGCGCCTATCTGCAGGCGAGAGGGCTGGAGAAGGGCGCGCGCGTGGCGCTGATGATGCCGAACGTGCTGCAATATCCGGTGGCGATGATGGGTATACTGCGCGCCGGCTATACGGTGGTGAACGTCAATCCGCTCTACACGCCGCGCGAACTGGAGCATCAGTTGAAGGATTCCGGCGCGCAGGCGATCGTCATCCTCGAAAACTTCGCCGGCACGCTGCAGACGGTGATCGCCAGGACGCCGGTGAAGCACGTCATCGTCGCCGCCATGGGCGACATGCTGGGCGGCCTCAAGGGCGCCATTGTCAACTTCGTGGTGCGGCGCGTGAAGAAGATGGTGCCGGCATGGTCGCTGCCCGGCCATGTCAAATTCAACGCCGTGCTCAAGACCGGATCGAGCATCGCCTTCAAGCCGCCCACGGTCTCCGGCGACGACATCGCGTTCCTGCAATATACGGGCGGCACCACCGGCGTCTCGAAGGGTGCTGTGCTGCTGCATCGCAACGTGCTTTCGAACGTCGCGCAGAATTCGCTGTGGGTGGAGGACGCCTATACGGTGAAGCCCAAGCCGGCGCATCTCAACTTCATCTGCGCGCTGCCGCTCTATCACATCTTCGCGCTGACGGTGAACGCGCTGATGGGCATGCAGCAGGGCGCGCAGAACGTGCTGATCCCCAACCCGCGCGACATTCCGGGCTTCGTCAAGGAATTGGCGAAATACCCGATGCATATCTTTCCCGGCCTCAACACGCTGTTCAACGCGCTGCTCAACAATGAGGATTTCCGCAAGCTGGATTTCAAGCCGCTGATCCTGACGCTGGGCGGCGGCATGGCGGTGCAGAAGGGCGTCGCCGAACGCTGGAAGGCGCTGACCGGCTGCCCGGTGAGCGAAGGCTACGGACTGTCTGAAACCTCGCCGGTGGCGACCGCTAACAAATTCAGTTCGGCCGATTTCACCGGCACGATCGGCCTGCCGCTGCCTTCGACAGAAATCGCCATCCGCGACGATGACGGCAACAACGTGCCGCTCGGCGAAGTCGGCGAAATCTGCATCCGCGGCCCGCAGGTGATGGCCGGCTACTGGAACCGGCCCGAAGAGACCGCCAAGGTGATGACCAAGGACGGCTTCTTCAAATCCGGCGACATGGGCCTCATGGACGAGCGCGGCTACACCAAGATCGTCGACCGCAAGAAGGACATGATCCTCGTCTCCGGTTTCAACGTCTACCCGAACGAATTGGAAGAGGTGGTGGCGCATCATCCCGGCGTGCTGGAAGTCGCGGCGATCGGCGTGCCGGACGAGCATTCCGGCGAGGTGCCTAAATTGTTCGTGGTCAAAAAGGACCCGGCGCTCACCGTCGAGACGCTGATGGTCTACTGCCGCGAGAACCTGACCGGCTACAAGCGGCCGCGATATATCGAATTCCGCACCGAGCTGCCGAAGACGCCGGTCGGCAAGATCCTGCGGCGCGCGCTGCGGGAGCAGGCTTGAGCGATTATTCCGCCGGCAAGGCACGGGAGCGAGGCAAGCGGCTCGATCTGGCGGACTTCATCAAGGCGAACATGCGGCTGGCGCCGGTTCCGTCAGTGCCGGAGGTCCGGCTCTATCAGTCGCATCCCGGCAGCGGCCTGCGCCGGCTGCTCGAACCGGACGACGACAGTGGCGGGGTCGCGGCCGAGCCGCAGCCGCCTTACTGGGCCTATGCCTGGGCCGGCGGCGCCGTGCTGGCGCGCTATGTCCTCGACAGGCCATCGATCGTTGCCGGCAAACGCGTGCTCGACCTCGGCGCCGGGTCGGGATTGGTCGGCATCGCCGCGGCAAAAGCGGGAGCGTGCGCAGTGATCGCGGCGGAGATCGACCGCAACGGCGTGGTGGCGCTCCGCCTCAATGCGCAAGCCAATGGCGTCGCCATCGAAATACGCGACGAGGACCTCGCCGACGGCCCGCCGCCGGCAGTCGACCTGGTGCTCGCTGGCGACGTCTTTTACGCGCAGGATGTCGGTCAGCGGATCATGCCGTTCCTCGATCGCTGCCTCGCTGCCGGCATCGATGTGCTGATCGGCGATCCCGGCCGCGCCTGGCTGCCCAGACCTCGGCTTTGCCTGCTCGGCGAATATCACGTGCCGGATGTCGGCGGAAACGGCGGCAGCGAACCCAGGTCCAGCGCGGTGTTCGCCTTTGTCCCGATAAAGGGCGGCTAAGGAGTCCAGCAATCGCCCTTCGCCTCACATCGGGCGCCGCGGGTCATTCACACTTTCTTATTCATGGTTCCGAGAGCAAAGCTCGGAACAGGAACCAGCTAAACCCGTTTTACCAGTTCTAGCGGATAGAACGAAAACGGAGAAGTCATGCAAGTCCACGACACACGTCACCGTCGATCGAAAATCGGCGGCCACACGATATTTCTGCGGGAAGCAGGACCGCCCGACGCTCCCGTCCTTCTTTTGCCGCATGGCTACCCGTGCTCGTCTTACCAGTTCAGACGCCTGATGCCGGGCTTGGCCGATCGCTGGCGAACAATAGCATTCGACTGGCCTGGATTCGGTTACAGCGACACACCGGATCCCGCCGAGTTCGACTATGATTTCAATGCCTATGCCGGCGTTCTCGCTGATGTTGCCGATGCGCTGCATTTGGAGCGTTATGCGCTCTGGCTCCACGATTACGGTTCTCAGATCGGCCTCCGTCATGCGATAGCGCATCCGGACAGGATCGCGGGCCTGATCATCCAGAACGGCGACATCTACGAGGATGTGCTCGGGCCGAAATACGACACGATCAAAGCCTGGTGGGCAGACAAATCGTTCAAGAGGCACCGTCCGCTTGAGGAGGCGGTCAGCGAGGAGGGATTCCGCAAGGAGTTCATCGGCGAGGTCTCTGAGGAAGTCGCCAGCCGCGTCCCTCCGGACCTGTGGAAGCTGCATTGGCCGCTGATGAACACACCGATCCGGAAGGCGGTGTCGGTCCTGCTGATGGAAAAGCTCGAGCAGAACATCGAATGGTTCCGGCGATACCAATCCTATCTGCGCGAGCACCGACCGCCGACGCTGATCGTCTGGGGGCCGCAGGACGGCTACATGCCCGAGCAGTCGGCGCTCGCCTATCGGCGCGACCTCCCGGATGCGGAACTCCACATCCTCGATGATGCCGGGCATTGGCTGTTGGAAACGCATTTCGAGGAAGCCCTGCGGCCGGTGCGCGACTTCCTCTCGCGAATGCTGCCGTAAGCACGGTGCTCTGCGAAACCCAGAACCTAAGGAGGCAAACATGGCGACGAAACCAACCATCGCGCGCATCTGGCGCGGCCGCACCCGTCGCGACGTCGCGAACAGCTACGAACCCTATTTGAAGGCAGAGGGCATTCCTCCGCTTCAGCAGGTTGCGCTCGGCGTCCAGCTCTTTCGGGAAGACCTGGAAGAGGAGACCTGGTTCACGACCATCTCCTATTGGCCCGACATCGAGGCGATGACCGCTTTCACCAAGGGCGACCCGACCAAAGTCCACCATCTCGACCGCGACGCCGAATTTCTAATCGAACTGCCGGAGCGCATCGAGATTCACCGCATCCTCGTCGACGATCAGGATCTGCGTTGAGGTCGCCGTCATGAGCAACCTCGCCCTGTTCGGCCTTATGGCGCTGATTTGGGGGCTGACCTGGGCAGCCGTCAAGATCGGCCTGGATGCGGGCGTTCCCCCGATCCTTCTGGCGGGGCTGCGCTATCTGCTGACTGCGGGAATCCTGGCATTTTGGACACAGGGAGCCTTATCGGCCTTCGCGGAAGGCCAGTCGACGCGAGTCATCATATCGGCCTTGTTGACGAATGCCGGAACCTACGGACTGCTGTTCTGGGGCATGCAAACGGTCACGTCCGGCCTGTCCGGCTTGGTCAATCTCGCGCTGGTTCCGGTGCTTCTGTTTGGCTTGGCGGTCCTGCTCGGAGAAGAGCGACCCACCTGGCGGCATGGCCTGGCGCTGGCGCTCGGCTGCACAGGTCTCCTTGGCCTCTTCTGGACGCGCCTTGTCGAGCAGGAATCCGGAAACGGATTGGGGCTTGCCGCTATCGTGGCCGGCACGGCTTGCTATTGCGCGGGGAGCGTTATTGCGCGGCCGCTGATCGGCCCGATCAAGCCCCTGACGCTCACCGCGATCCACGCCGTTCTCGGCGCCGCGGCGCTGATCGTCGTCGCGTTTCTTTTGGGCGAGGTTTCGGCGACGCTGCCAGGAAAGATCGACGTCGCTTCGGCTGTGGCCAGCCTGTTGTTCCTTTCCCTCCTCGGAACCATCGTAGCCTACACGATTTATCTGAGCCTGCTTGAACAATGGGGCACCGCCCGCGCCGGGCTCTATGCCTTCATCTCGCCGATCGTTGCCCTGGCCGTGGGCGTTTGGCTCTTCGGCGAAAAGATCGGAGCGGCCGAGATTGGCGGCGCCGCGCTGTTGTTGGTAGCGGCAGGATTGGCGTTGTTTGGACGCGACAGCGCCAACCCGGCGAGGAAATGAAGGCCGTCGCCGATGTCATTTCCCCATCGCATCGCCGGCAACCTGGCTCTTGACCTCGCCAACACGATCAGTCGGCGGGGCACCGACCGGGAGGTCGACCATCTCGCGACGGCGGCGGACATTCTGGCATGGTCGAGGCAAAGCGGCCTGATCGACAATGATTTCGCCCTTCCTTCGGCCGACTACAAGGCTTTGGTCAAGGACGTTCTCGCCCTTCGCCGCGCTGTAAGCGACGCCGGCTCGGCAATCGCTCACGGCGGCGAACCTCCCGCTGCCGCGCTCGACACCATTCGAAAATACGGAGCCGAGGCACTCAGAACCGCCGCGCTCGCTGGATTGCCGGTGTCGTTGCATTTTCGAGGTGCCAACCGCATCACCGGGGCAATCGCGTGGTCGGCCCTCGATTTGCTTCGCGGCGACGAACTATCGCGTCTCAAACAATGCCCGCCGCACGACTGCCGCTGGCTTTTCATAGATCGCACGAAAAACGGTTCGCGACGATGGTGCGAGATGAACAGCTGCGGCAATCGGGCCAAGAAGCAGTCGCATCGGAGAATGCCGGATTGAGGCGTTTTCCTGAGACCGCGACCGGTCTAACCAGCCGGCACGTTCACCCGCGCGGCGAGGAAATCCGGCAGGTCGGCGACCGAGTCCAGAACGACGTCCGCCATCGGCGCCAGTGAGTCGCGCGTGCCGGTTCCGGAGAGCACGCCCACCGCCAGGCCACAGCCGCCGGCGCGCGCCATCTCCAGGTCATGGCGGTTGTCGCCGACCATGGCTATCTCACTCGCCTTCAATCCGGTCAGGTCGCAGAAAGCGACGACCGTGTCGGGCGCCGGCTTGGAGTTGGCCACCGCGTCGTATCCGAAGGCGGCATCGAAGAGCTGCGCGATACCGAGCGTGGCGAGCGTCTTTTCGGCGCCGCTGGTGGAATCGTTGGTGGCGACGCCCATCCGATAGGACCGGTTGTGCAAGGTCCGTAACGAATCGACGATGCCAGGCAGCGCCACGGCCATGGCCGACCCTTGCGCCGAAGTGATCTCGTTGAAGCGGGAAACGGCGTGCAGTTGGTCCTCGTCGGACAGGCGCGGGAACCAGAGCTCGACGACGTCCATGTTCGAACCGGAGGCGAAGATCGAATCCGGCTTGAAGCGTTTCGTGACGAAGTCGAAGCCGGCGGCGGCGAGCAGCCGATCGGCTTTCCAGCGGTCGCCTTCGGCGGCGTCCATCGCCATGAAGTCGGCTATGCCGAGCCAGGTTGCGTTGAAGTCGACAAGCGTGCCGTCCTTGTCGAACAATATTCCCTTGATATCCGCCAATCCTTTTACTCCACGCCACGCAATTGGTGAATATGAGCCACCAGTCCGGCAGTCGAGGCGTCGCGTTTTGCGGCAGTCTCCTTGCCTTCAACGACAGGCAGCAGACCCGTCGCCAGTTCCTTGCCGAGTTCGACGCCCCATTGATCGAAGGAATTGATGTTGAACAGCGTGCCTTCGACGAAGACGCGATGCTCGTAGAGCGCGATGATTCGGCCCAATGTGCGCGGATCGAGCTTGCGGTAGAGGATGGTGAGCGACGGACGGTTGCCGGAGAAGACCCGATGCGGCGCGATGCGGTCGACATCGGCCGGCTTCATGCCCTTGGCCAGCATCTGCGCGCGCGCCTCTTCCAGCGTGCGGCCCTTCATGAAGGCCTCCGACTGCGCCAGGCAGTTGGCGAGCAAGAGATCATGCTGGTGTTTCAGCTCGGGCTCATGACCGACGGCGGCAGCAAGGAACTCGACGGGAATGAAGTCGGTGCCCTGATGCAAGAGCTGGAAGAAGGCATGCTGGCCGTTGGTGCCGGGCTCGCCCCAGACCAGCGGGCCGGTGGGCGTGGCGGCCGCGGTGCCGTCCAGCGTGACGCTCTTGCCGTTCGATTCCATATCGAGCTGCTGCAGATAGGCCGGCAGGCGCGACAGGCGCTGGTCGTAAGGGATGACGGCGCGGGCCGGATATTTGCAGACGACGCGATGCCACCAGCCGATCAGCCCGAGAAGCACCGGAAGGTTCTTTTGCATCGGCGCCGAGCGGAAATGCTCGTCCATCTCATGCGCGCCCTCGAGGAAGGCGCGGAAGTTGCGCGCGCCGACGGAAATCATCACCGGCAGACCGATAGCGCTCCAGACCGAATAGCGGCCGCCGACCCAGTCCCAGAAGCCGAAGACACGGTCCTGCTCGATGCCGAACTTCGCCACAAGGTCGAGGGCTGACGAGACGGCGGCGAAATGCTTGCCGACCGCTTCCTTGCCCAATGCCTTCTGAACCCAATCGCGCGCCGTCTCGGCATTGGTCATCGTCTCGACGGTTGTGAAGGTCTTGGAGGCAACGATGAACAGGGTCGTCTCGGCAGACAGACCCTTCAGCGTGTCATGGATATGGGCGCCGTCGACATTGGAGACGTAATGCGCGCGCGGTCCGTCATGGTAGGGCGCGAGCGCCAGCGTCACCATCGCCGGGCCGAGATCCGAGCCGCCGATGCCGATGTTGACGATGTCGGTTATCTTCTTGCCGGTGGCGCCGACCGCCTTGCCGGAGCGGATGGCGTCGGCGAAGGCGCCCATGGCGTCGAGCACGGCGATCACGTCGGCCTTGGTGTCCTGGCCGTCGACGATCACGCTCTTGCCGGTCAGGTTGCGCAGCGCGGTGTGCAGCACGGCGCGGTTCTCGGTGTTGTTGATCTTCTTGCCTTCGAACATGGCGGCGCGGCGTCCCGCGAGGTCGGCCGCACCCGCGAGCTTTTCCAGCATCGTCATCGTCTCTGCATCGACGGCGCATTTCGACCAGTCGAGCAGAAGGTCGCCATCGGTGGCTGAGAATGTCTCGAAGCGCTTGGGATCGGCGGCGAAAGCCTCGCGCATCGAGCCCTTGGCCGCCGCGCGCTGATCGCGCAAGGCGGCAAGTTGCTTGTCGAAGGATGACTGGTCCACTGGCAGGCTCCTGGCGGGTTTTTAGACCACTTTAACAGGCCGGATGTTTCCGGCGCGTGTCGGCGCGTCATTCTATTGAGCCGATTTCCGTTTCGTTCAAGCGCGGCTTTGCCGCACTGCATCACGCTTTAATGAAGGGAGTGTTGGACGGTGAGGATGGAGGATTTCGCCGCGAGGGTGCTGTTCGGTGCGGGCGACAACGCTTCGCATCGTAGGGGCGACGATGCTGCGCATCGCGCCTTAAACGCGCCGCGACGACGCTTCGCGTCGCGCTTGATAGATCACTGGCATAAATCCCAGCGATCAGAAAAATTGATTGGCGCAACCCCTTATGCCACCCATACACTCCGCTGGTCCAGCCAAGTGAAAACAGCTGGCCGTCCGAGGAAGATTTCCCATGCCACAGCGCAATGACACGGCCATATGGTCCGGCCTGTTCCGGATCTCGGCTGAATCCGGCCAAACCCTCCAGGCGCAGATCCGCCAGGCGATCGTCGCGGCCATTCTCGACCGACAGATCGCCGCCTCGATGCCGCTGCCGTCGTGCCGAATTCTCGCGGAAAAACTTGGGGTTGCCCGCGGCACGGTGGTGCTTGCCTTTCAGCAGCTGGTCGACCAGGGCTTCCTGGTGGCGCGCGAGCGGCGTGGTCATTTCGTCAATCCGGACGTGCTGGCCACCCCCGCCAAGCCGCACCAGAAGGCACCCGACCAGCAGAACGAGATCGACTGGAAGGCGCGCCGGCAGATCGCCGCAAGCGACATGCCGCCGCCGGCCAAGCACGACAACTGGATCAAGTCCTCCTATCCGTTCGTCTACGGCCAATTCGATCCGGCGCTGTTTCCGACCGCCGAATGGCGCGAGTGCAACCGCATGGCGCTGGCAGTGCTGGAGATCCGCAACTGGGCATCTGACATGGTGGACCGCGACGATCCGCTGCTGATCGAGCAGATCCAGGCCAGGCTTCTGCCGCGGCGCGGCATCTTCGCCAACCCGGACGAGATCATCGTGACGCTGGGCGCGCAGAACGCGCTTTATATGCTCGCCACGCTGCTGATGACCAAGGGCTCGAAAGTGGCGATGGAAGATCCGGGCTATCCCGATGCCCGTTCAATCTTCCGGCTGGCCGGCGCGGATATCCAGCCGGTCCCGGTCGACCAGTCGGGCATCGTGACCTCGTCGATCCCCAGCGATTCCGGCTTCGTCTTCGTCACGCCGAGCCACCACTGCCCGACCATGGTGCCCTTGTCGGCGGAGCGGCGGCAGGATCTTCTGGCCCGCGCCAACCGCAACAACCAGATCATCATCGAGGACGGCTATGACAGCCAGCTGCTCGACGAGGCGCCGCAGCAGGCGCTGAAGAGCCTCGATCGTTCCGGCCGTGTCATCTATGTCGGCTCGATGTCGAAGACGCTGGCGCCGGGTCTCAGGCTTGGCTACATCGTCGCGTCGGCCGGGCTGATCGCCGAGCTTCGCGCGTTGCGCCGCTTCATGCTGAGGCACCCGCCGGCGAACAACCAGCGCGCCGTTGCGCTGTTCCTGTCGCTCGGTCACCACGAGGCACTGGTGCGCAGGCTCTCCGCCGCATTCGATGAGCGGCGCAAGCGTCTGGTCCATGCGATTTCCGCTTTCCTGCCAGAGTGGCGCTCGACCGACTCGGCGGGCGGCACATCGCTCTGGCTGGAAGGGCCGCGGGGTACCGATTCACGCGGCCTGGCGGAAGCCGCCGCGTCGCGCAGCGTCATCATCGAACCCGGCGACCGGTTCTTCGATCGCAGCGAAAAGCCCTCTCGTTTCATGCGTTTGGGCATTTCCTCGATCTCGCTGCAGCATATCGAGCCGGGCATCCGCGAACTTGCCACCGCCGCCGGACGCAGGCCCGCGGCCGCCTGATCGCCACAGACCTTCTGAAAAAGAGCCGGCACTGCGCCGGCTCTTTTTGTTTGGGCGCATGTTTGCCGCTTTAGCATTCTGGCATACTCGACGGCATTGCTTGGCCCATAGGCTGTGCCAATCCCGGCGGCATAGTCGGAGCCAGAAGGGGACGAGGCAGGCCGATGGTGGACCAACCGCCGCGCTCGCCTCGCAGATAAAGACAAAAGGTGGAGTGCTTCCATGTCAGTGGCTCTTGAGAAGCAGGAATCGTCGTCGGACCAGCGTTCGCGGCGGTCCGGCGGGCGCGAAGCGCGCCGCGCGATGCGGGCGGCGCCCTTGGCCGACGACATCCGTCCCGTGCGGCCGGGGCTTGAAGGCGGCACCTATGGCCCATTGAGCCAGAACGACAAGGAACGCATCCACGAAGCGGTGCTGACGCTCCTGGAGACGGTCGGCTTCGCCAACGCCATCCCATCCTGCATCGAAGCGCTGACCCGGGTCGGCGCCACCTATGGCGACGACGGCCGCGTTCGGCTGCCGCGCGCCTTGGTGCTGGACACCGTCAGACAAGCAGCGCGCAACTTTACCCTCTACGGCCAGGATCCGAAGCACGACATGCTGATCCAGGGCAAACGCGTGCACTACGGCACGGCGGGCGCGGCGGTGCATCTGGTGGATGTCGAGAAGCGCGAATATCGCGAATCGCTGCTGCAGGACCTCTACGACGCCGCCCGTCTCGTCGATGGACTGGACAACATCCATTTCTTCCAGCGCACCATGGTGCCGCGTGATATTCCCGACCCGCTCGATATGGACTTCAACACGCTCTATGCCTGCGTGATGGGGACGTCCAAGCATGTCGGCACCTCGTTCACCGTGCGCGAGAACGTCAAGCCGGCGCTGGAAATGCTCTATGCGATTGCCGGCGGGGAGGAGAATTTCCGGGCGCGGCCGTTCGTGTCGAACTCGAACTGCTTCGTGGTGCCGCCGATGAAGTTCGCCGAGGACGCCTGCGGCGTGCTGGAGGCCTGCGTCGAAGGCGGCATTCCGATCCTGCTTCTGTCGGCCGGCCAGGCGGGTGCCACGGCACCTGCCGCGATTGCCGGCGCCGTCGTCCAGGCAGTGGCCGAAGTGCTGATGGGCCTGGTCTATGTCAATGCGATCAAGCCTGGACATCCGGCGATCTTCGGCACCTGGCCATTCGTTTCCGACCTCAGGACCGGCGCCATGTCCGGCGGCTCGGCCGAGCAAGCGGTGCTGACCGCGGCCTGCGCGCAGATGGCGCAATATTACGACCTGCCCGGCGGCTCGGCTGCCGGCATGTCGGACTCGAAGCTGCCCGACATCCAGGCCGGCTACGAGAAGGGCATCACCAATGTGATGGCGGGTCTCTCCGGCCTGAACCTGGTCTATGAATCGGCGGGCATGCATGCCTCGCTGCTCGGCTTCTGCCTCGAAAGCCTGATCATCGACAACGACATGCTCGGCCACTGCCTGCGCTGCGTGCGCGGCATCGAGGTGACCGACGACGCGCTGTCCATCGACACGATCGCCGATGTCTGCCTCAAGGGTCCCGGGCACTATCTCGGCAACGATCAGACATTGAAGCTGATGCAGACCGAGTATTTCTATCCCGCCGTCGGCGACCGTTTCTCGCCCAAGGAATGGAACGAGAAGGGGCGGCCCGACATCCTGTCGCGGGCGATCGCGGAGAAGAAGCGCGTGCTTGCCGAGCGCTTCCCACGCCACGTCTCGCGCCTGCTCGACGACAAATTGCGCGCCCGCTTCGGCGAGATGATCAAGTTACCGCGCAACAAGATGGGCGGCTAGGACACGTCGATATCTCGGTGAGGTCTGCCGAATATCAACGCGTCCTGCCCAAGTCACTCCGCGCTCAGTCCGTATCGCTCAACCACTTCTGGGTTGATCAGCTTGGCGTGCAGCGTTATCAGCACGATCTGCGCGTCGAAGCTGTCGCCGGCGTCAAGCGCCGCCTCGATGCGGCGCTCCACCTCCAATGTCGGCTCGCGGCCGTTGGCCTGCTCGAACACCTGCGGCCCGGCGACGCAATAGCCGCAGAGCTGCGCCACGGATTGATAGGCACTCGCCGGCGGCTCATCGGGCCAGCGGTCGTTCATCAGATTGACAATGGTGAGTTTCACCCCCTCGGCTACCAGGGCCGGATGCAGGTCGGCCGCACGCAACGCGTCGTCGAGCTGGCGCAGATCGCCGGAGCGGCCGAACATGCCGAGGAAGCCGAGGGAAGAGCGCCGCTTGGCCACAATAATCTGTCCCTTCGCGAAGCTGCCGAGGTCGAGCTTATCTGTGCGTTCCTTGGAGATTAAACAAGGGTAACAGAAAAGGGCGGCCCGCCGTCGGCAAGCCGCCCTTTTGATTGGTCGAATATAGGGACTCAGTGATTGTCGCGCGGCACGCCGCTGGTATGGGCGACGTCTTGATACTTTACCGCCGGCTTCAGCACCATGCCGGCCGAGAACTGGTCGACCATGCCGCGCTGGATCTCCTGCCACGGCGTCTGGTGCTGGGGATAGTGATAGCCGCCATTGGCCTGCAGCGCCGCCCGCCGTTTGGCGATCTCCTCGTCGCTGACGAGGATATTGGCTGTGCCCTTCCTCAGGTCGATGCGGACGCGGTCGCCGCTCTTGAGCAGCGCCAGGCCGCCGCCGATCGCGGCTTCCGGCGAGGCGTTGAGGATGGACGGCGAGCCCGACGTGCCGGACTGGCGGCCGTCACCGATACAGGCAAGGGCGTGGATGCCCTTCTTGATGAGGTAGGCCGGCGGCTGCATGTTGACCACCTCGGCGCCGCCCGGATAGCCGACCGGACCGGCGCCGCGCATGAACAGGATCGTGTGCTCGTCGATGCCCTGCGCCGGATCGTCGATCCGGGCGTGGTAGTCCTCCGGCCCGTCGAAGACCATGGCGTTGCCCTCGAAGGCCTCGGGATCGTTCGGGTTTGAGAGGTAGCGCTCACGGAATTCAGGGGAGATGCCGCTGGTCTTCATGATGGCGGAATCGAACAGATTGCCCTTGAGATTGATGAAGCCGGCATTGGCCTTGAGCGGCTTGTCGGCGCTGCGGATGACGTCGTAGTTCTCGTTGACGGCATCCCTGCAATTGTCGCCCATCGTCCTGCCGTTGGCGGTGATCGCACCGGGATGCGGCAGCAGCCCGGCCTTCATCAATTCGGCGACGACTGCCGGCACGCCGCCGGCATGGTGATAGTCCTCGCCGAGATATTCGCCCGTCGGCTGCAGGTTGACCAGCAGCGGGATGTCGAGGCCGATCTTCTGCCAGTCGTCGTTGTCGAGCGGCACGCCGAGATGGCGGGCGATGGCGTTGAGGTGGATCGGCGCGTTGGTGGAGCCGCCGATGGCCGAATTGACGACGACGGCGTTCTCGAAGGCCTCGCGCGTCATGATGTCGGAGGGCTTCAGGTCCTCATGCACCATCTCGACGATGCGCTTGCCGGTCTCGTAGGCGATCTGGCCGCGCTCGCGGTACGGCGCGGGAATGGCGGCAGAGCCCGGCAGTTGCATGCCGAGCGCCTCGGCCAGCGAGTTCATCGTGGTGGCGGTGCCCATGGTGTTGCAATAGCCGGTCGACGGCGCCGAGGAGGCGACGATGTCCATGAACTCGTCATAGTTGATCTCGCCGGCAGACAGGCGCTGGCGCGATTCCCAGACGATGGTGCCGGAGCCGGTGCGCTTGCCCTTGTGCCAGCCATTGAGCATCGGGCCGACCGACAGCGCGATCGCCGGAATGTTGACGGTGGCCGCCGCCATCAGCAGCGCCGGCGTGGTCTTGTCGCAACCGATGGTCAGCACGACGCCGTCGAGCGGATAGCCGTAGAGCACCTCGACCAGGCTGAGATAGGCAAGGTTGCGGTCCAGCGCGGCGGTGGGGCGCTTGCCGGTCTCCTGGATCGGATGGCACGGGAACTCGAAGGGGATGCCGCCCATGGAAACGATGCCTTCGCGCACACGCTTGGCGAGCTCGAGGTGATGCCGGTTGCAGGGCGAAAGGTCGGAACCGGTCTGCGCGATGCCGATCAGCGGCTTGCCCGACATCAGCTCGGCGCGCGTCAGGCCGTAATTGAGGTAGCGCTCGAGATAGAGCGCCGTCATGCCCGGATTGTCGGGATTGTCGAACCACTCCTGCGAGCGAAATTTCTTCTTCTTGGTGGGGGCGCCTGCCATGGTGGTCTCCGTATTTGTATGACAAATCGATAGGACAATGCGTCCATGCAGGCAAGAGGCAGGCGCAGCCGGAACCCGGACTTTGGTGCGATAGACTTGTTTCGGGCCGCGCGCTACGACCAACCGGCATCAGCAATCCGGGAGGTCTTGATGGCTTTGGTGATCGAAGGCGAGGAGCGGATCGCCGCACCTATCGGAAAAGTGTGGGAAGCCCTCAACGACCCGGAGATCCTGAAAGAAGCCATTCCCGGCTGCCAGAGCCTTGAAAAGAATTCGGACACCGGGATGGCGGCGACCGTGGTGCTCAGAATCGGCCCGATCAAGGCGACCTTCAACGGCGAAGTCACGCTGAAAAACCTCAAGCCACCGCATTCCTACACCATCCAGGGCGAAGGCAAGGGCGGCGTTGCCGGTTTCGCCAAGGGCGGCGCCGACGTCACGCTGACCGCCGACGGGGCGGACTCGACGGTGCTCAAATACGCCGCCAAGGCGGAGGTCGGGGGCAAGATCGCGCAACTCGGCAGCCGGCTGATCGAGTCGACATCGAAGAAATTGGCAGGGCAGTTCTTCTCGGCGTTCGGCGAGAAGGTCGGCGCCTGACCGAGAATTATTCGAACACGATGCTCGGCACGGCGGCTTCGGCGGCGCCGCGCTCTTCCTGGACCCGATCCCAGACCTTGCTTGCGATGTCGCGGTAGATCTTCGCCTCGGCGCCCTCCGGCTTGGAGGCGACGACCGGGGCGCCGGCATCCGAGCTTTCGCGGATGCCCATTTCCAGCGGCACCTCGCCGAGGAAGGTGACGCCGAGGCGCTCGGCCTCGCGCCGCGCGCCGCCATGGCCGAAAATGTCGTAGCGCTTGCCGGTGTCGGGAGCGAGGAAGTAGCTCATATTCTCGACGATGCCGAGCAGCGGCACGTCGACCTTCTTGAACATATTGAGGCCCTTGCGGGCGTCGATCAGCGCAAGGTCCTGCGGCGTCGAGACGATGACGGCGCCGGCGAGCGGCACCTGCTGGGCCATGGTGAGCTGGGCATCCCCGGTACCGGGCGGCATGTCGACCACCAGCACGTCGAGCGGGCCCCATTCGACCTCGCGCAGCATCTGCGTCAATGCCGACATGACCATCGGGCCGCGCCAGATCATCGGCGTCTCCTCATCGACGAGGAAGCCCATCGACATCACCTTGAGGCCGTAATTCTGCATCGGCTTCAGCACCTTGCCGTCGACGGTCTGCGGCCGGCCGTGGATGTTGAGCAGCCTGGGCATAGACGGGCCGTAGATATCGGCATCGAGCACGCCCACTTTCAGCCCGTTGGCGGCAAGACCGAGCGCCAGGTTGACCGCAGTGGTCGACTTGCCGACGCCGCCCTTGCCGGAGGCGACGGCGATGATGGCATCGATGCCGGGCACGCCCCGCTTGCCATGGCTCTGCGAGGCAGGCGCGTGCGGCGCGGGGCGCTGCGGCGCCGGCTGCGGAGCGGCGGGCCGCGGAGGAGCCGGGCGCGGCGGAACCGGCGCTTCCATGCCGCCGCCCTTCTTCTCCGCCGTCAGCGCGACGACGGCGCTGGCGACGCCGGGTATGGCCTTCACCGCGCGCTCGGCGGCGGCGCGCAGCGGCTCCAGTTCCTGGGCGCGCGCGGCGGGAACGGTGATCGAGAAGAACACCTTGGAATCGGCAATGAATATCTCCGACACCATTCCGAGGTCGACGATGTTGCCGGTGAAGTCCGGCCCGTTCACCGTCTTCAGGCGCTCGATGACGGATTCCTTGGTAACGGTCATGATCTTTCCTCGGCGTTTGGCGTTCCAGATAGTGCAGTTTCCCGGCAGAACCAAGCCGTGGCGCAACGGCTCGTCCGGCGTGCCCCGGAAAGCGACGGATGGTGTCGGGTTAGCCAACCGGTATCGAGCTTCGAGCCTGAGCCGTGGCCAAACGACCGTGCCGCGCTATCTGCATTGCCATCACGACAATCTGTGAAGGAGACCGTCATGCTCCAAAACAGCAATGCGATAGCCAATCTCGCGGTCAAGGACCTGGACAAGGCCAAGGCGTTCTACGAAGGAACGCTCGGCCTCAAACAAGTAGACGACATGGGCGGCGAGTTGGTCGTCTACAAGAGCGGCGACACGTTTATCAACGTCTACCATTCGCAATTCGCCGGCACCAACAAGGCCACGGCGGTAACCTGGGCGGTCGGCGACCGGATCGATGCAATCGTCAAATCGTTGAAGTCGAAGGGCGTCACTTTCGAGCATTACGACATGCCGGGGCTGTCGCTCAAGGGCGACATCCATGTCGGCCAAGGCATGAAGGTCGCCTGGTTCAAGGATCCCGACGGCAATATCCTCAACCTCGCGGGCGAACGGTGACGCGGCCGCGATCCACGCCGTCTCATGCGGCCAATCGCGTCGCGAAATAGGTCAATGCCGAGATCGCCGCCGTCGCCGGCAAGGTGATCACCCAGGCGACGACGATATTGCCGGCGACGCCCCAGCGCACGGCGGAGACGCGGCGGGCGGCGCCCACGCCGATGATGGCGCCGGTGATGGTGTGCGTCGTCGAGACCGGGACACCGAGCCAGGTGGCGGCGAAAAGCGTTAGGGCGCCGCCGGTCTCGGCGCAAAAACCCTGCATGGGATTGAGCCGCGTGATCTTCGATCCCATTGTGTGGACGATGCGCCAGCCGCCGAACAGCGTGCCCAGCGCCAGCGCCGACTGGCAGGTCAGCACCACCCACAGCGGCACATAGAAAGTTGGGCCGAGCGCGCCTTGCGAAAAGAGCAGCACGGCGATGATGCCCATGGTCTTCTGTGCGTCGTTGCCGCCATGTCCCAGCGAATAGAGCGAGGCGGAAAAGAACTGCAGCACACGAAAGCTGTTGTCGACCGCGAACGGCGTCTGGCGCACGAACAGCCAGGAGACGATGAGGACGAGGACAAGCGCCAGCACGAATCCCGTCGCCGGCGAGAGCACGATGGCCGCGACCGTCTTGCCGAGCCCGGACCAGACGATGGCGCCGGTTCCGGCCTTGGCGACGCCGGCGCCGACCAGCCCGCCGATCAGCGCATGCGAGCTGCTCGACGGAATGCCGGCAACCCAGGTGACGATGTTCCAGACGATGGCGCCGACAAGTGCCGAGAAAATCACCGCCGGCGTGACGATGCTGGCGTCGATGATGCCTTTTCCCACCGTCTCGGCGACATGCAGGCCGAAGAACAGAAAGGCGATGAAATTGAAGAAGGCGGCCCAGAACACCGCGTAATGCGGTCTGAGCACCCGGGTGGAGACGATGGTCGCGATCGAGTTGGCGGCATCGTGCAGGCCGTTGAGGAAATCGAAGAACAGCGCCACGGCAACGAGGCCGATCAGCAGGGGAAAAGCGATCGTGGCTTCCATCGCCTAAACGTTCTCGATGACGATGCCGCTGATCTCATTGGCGACATCCTCGAAACGGTCGACCACCTTTTCCAGCTGACCATAAATCTCCGAGCCGATCAGATAAGCCATGGCGTCGCCGCGGCCGTGATGCCTGAACAGATCCTTAAGGCCCTGCTCGTGCAGATCGTCGGCGCGGCCCTCGACGCGCATGACCTCCTCGGCGATGGCGTTGAGGCGCGCTGCGTTGGCGCCCACTTTGCTGAGCAGCGGAATCGCTTCCGCGACCAATCGGGCGGCCTGGACGATGACCTCGCCCATTTCCCGCATCAACGGATCGAACTCCCTCAGCTCGAACAATTTCACCGTCTTGACGGTCTTGTGCATCATGTCGATGGCATCATCCATCGACTGGATCAGGTCCTTGATGTCACCGCGGTCGAAGGGGGTGATGAAGGAGCGCCTGACGGCAAGCAGGACCTCGGCGGTGATGCCGTCGGCCTCGTTTTCGAGATCGATGATCTTCTGGCACCAGCGGTCGATGTCCTTGCCCTGCAAAAGCTGCTCGAGGGCCTCGGCGCCGCCGACCACGGTGCGCGAATGCCGCTCGAACAGATCGAAGAAGCGATCCTCTCGCGGCAACAGCTTGCGAAACCAGCTCAGCATCTTGTCCCTCCTTGCCTCCGCCCTACCCCACATAGCGCCATGCGCGGCGCGGGAAAACAGATAGCCGGCTCAAAAATGTGGACGAGACCCGATTGCACGTGTGTCTTGCGAAGCGAGGCGATTTCCCCGACCTTGGGCCGAACGCTCCGGATCGGATGGCATGATCGACAAGCTGGAATTTTTCATCGCTCTCGCCAAGGAGGAGCATTTCGGCCGGGCTGCGGAGGTGTGCGGCGTCACCCAGCCGACCTTGTCGGCCGGCATCAAGCAGCTCGAGGAGCAGCTCGGCGTCATGCTGGTGCTGCGCGGCTCGCGCTTCCAGGGCCTGACGCCGGAGGGCAAGCAGGTGCTGGGCTGGGCGCGCCGCATCGTCGGCGACTCACGCACGATGCGCGAGGAGATGCGGGCGGCGCGCCACGGCCTGTCCGGGCGCATCCGCATCGCCGCGATCCCGACGGCGCTCGCCATGGTGGCCCGGCTGACGACGCCATTCCGTGAAAAGCATCCGGGCGTCACCTTCTCGGTGCTGTCGCGCACATCGATCGAAGTGCTGTCGCTGCTCGGTAATTTCGACGTCGATGCCGGCATCACCTATCTCGACAACGAGCCGCTCGGTCGCGTGACCAGCGTGCCGCTCTATGACGAGCGCTACCAGTTGATCACCGCGGTCGGAAACCCCTATTCCGACCGCGACAAAGTGACATGGTCGGAGATCAGCCAGTTGCCGCTCTGCCTGCTGACGCCGGATATGCAGAACCGCCGCATCATCGACCAGCATCTGGCGGAAGCCGGCGTGCAGGTGCGGCCGACGCTGGAATCGAATTCGATGATCGTGCTGTTCTCGCATATCCGCACCGGCAAATGGTCGTCGATCATGCCGCTCAACCTTGCGGAAACATTCGGCTTTTCCGAACCCATCCGGGCGATCCCGATCGTCGAGCCGGATGCCAGCCATACGGTCGGGCTGGTGGCGGCGCCGCGCGAGCCGCACACGCCGCTGGTGCAGGCGCTTCTGGGGGAGGCGATGGCGCTGGCGGACGATTTCCGCGCCCACCGCTAGGTTAGACAATGCGAGCCCCCGGACCTTGATAGAAAATTTCTATCAAGCGACGAGAGCGCTTTATTGATTTCGGAGGTTTCCTCTGATTTCGTAAGGACTTAGCGATATTGCGCCCTATGCATGTCGTTGCCCCGAAATCGCTCTATATGCTGGGGTGACATACATTGGCCGCCACGACCAGGGAGGGCGCTGCGTGAGCATGCAGGCCGCAAGTACCGAGATCGCGTCGCGCACGGCGGCGATCATTGATGAGATGAAGGGCCTCGAAGGCCCGTTGCTGCCGATCCTGCACAGCATACAGGAAGAGTTCGGCCACGTTCCGAAGGACGCGCTGCCAGTGATCGCCGATGGGCTGAACCTGTCGCGGGCCGAGGTGCACGGCGTGGTCAGCTTCTATCACGATTTCCGCGCCAAGCCTGCCGGCCGGCACGTGCTGAAACTCTGCCAGGCCGAGGCCTGCCAGTCGATGGGCTCGGACGCGGTCGCAGCCAAGATCAAGCAGTTGCTCGGCATCGATTTCCACGAGACCACGCGCGACGGATCGGTTACACTGGAGCCGGTCTATTGCCTCGGGCTGTGCGCCTGCTCGCCGTCGGCGATGCTCGACGGCGAAGTCATCGGCCGGCTCGATGACGAAAAGATCGAAGAGATCGTCGCGGAGGTACGTTCATGATCCCGCGCATCTATATCCCGGCAGATTCCGGCGCGCTGGCGCTCGGCGCCGAAAAGGTCGCCAAGGCGATCGAGAAGGAACTCAAGGAGCGCGGCGTCGAAGCCAAGATCGTGCGCAACGGCTCGCGCGGCGCCTATTTCCTGGAGCCGATGGTCGAGGTGGCCACGGCAGAGGGCCGCGTCGCCTACGGGCCGGTCAAGCCATCCGACGTCAAGAGCCTGTTCGACAGCGGCTTTCTCAAGGGCGGCCACCACAAGCGTTGGCTGGGCGCGCCCGACAAGATCCCCTTCTTCGCCAAGCAGACGCGGCTGACCTTCGCGCGCTGCGGCATCATCGATCCGCTGTCGCTCGACAGCTACAAATCGCATGGCGGCCTCAACGGCCTGCAGAATGCAGTGGCGATGGCGCCCGCGGACATCGTGAAACAGGTGACCGAATCCGGTTTGCGCGGCCGCGGCGGCGCCGGCTTCCCGACCGGCATCAAGTGGAAAACGGTGCTGGATACGGCAGGCGCGCAGAAATACATCGTCTGCAACGCCGACGAGGGCGACAGCGCCACTTTCGCCGACCGCATGATCATGGAAGGCGATCCCTTCGTGCTGATCGAGGGCATGGCGATCGCCGGCATCGCCACAGGCGCGACCAAGGGTTTCGTCTATATCCGCTCGGAATATCCGCATGCGGTGGCGACGATGAACAAGGCCGTGGCGATCGCCCGCAAGGCGGGCGTGCTCGGCGTCAACGTGCTGGGCTCGCCCAACGCCTTCGACATGGAAATTCGCGTCGGCGCCGGCGCCTATGTCTGCGGCGAGGAAACCTCGCTGCTCAACAGCCTGGAAGGCAAGCGCGGCGTGGTGCGCGCCAAGCCGCCGCTACCGGCAATCCAAGGGTTGTTCGGCAAGCCGACGGTGATCAACAATGTGATCAGCCTGGCCTCAGTGCCTATCATCATGGACAAGGGCGCCGCCTACTACAAGGATTTCGGCATGGGCCGCTCGCGCGGCACGATCCCGATCCAGATCGCAGGCAACGTCAAGCATGGCGGCTTGTTCGAGACGGCCTTCGGCCTGACGCTCGGCGAGATCGTCGACGACATCGGCGGCGGCACGGCTTCGGGGCGTCCGGTGAAGGCGGTGCAGGTCGGCGGTCCGCTCGGCGCCTATTTCCCGCGCGCGCTATTCGACACGCCGTTCGACTACGAGGAATTCGCCAAGCGCGACGGGCTGATCGGCCATGCCGGCATCACCGTGTTCGACGACAGCGCCGACATGCTGAAGCAGGCGCGCTTCGCCATGGAGTTCTGCGCCATCGAAAGCTGCGGCAAGTGCACGCCCTGCCGCATCGGCTCGACGCGCGGCGTGGAGGTTCTGGACAAGGTCGCCGCGGGTATCGAGGCGGAGAAGAACCTCGCTCTGGTCACCGACCTCTGCAACACGATGAAGTTCGGATCGCTCTGCGCGCTGGGCGGCTTCACGCCCTACCCGGTGATGAGCTCGATCACGCACTTCCCCGAGGATTTCAAGCCCGCGCCGGCGCGCGTTGCTGCTGAATAGGAGCTGGCAGATGAACATCAAGGCCGACTTCCCGACACTCATCGAAGAGATCGACTACGGCACGCCGGAGTCGAAAGCGACGAAGCAGGTGACCCTGACCGTCGACGGGCAAAGCGTCACCGTGCCGGAAGGCACCTCGATCATGCGCGCGGCGATGGAAGGCGGCGTCGAAATCCCGAAGCTCTGCGCCACCGACGTGCTGGACTCCTTCGGCTCCTGCCGCGTCTGCCTGGTCGAGATCGAAGGACGCGGCGGCACGCCGGCCTCCTGCACGACCCCGGTCGGCGAGGGCATGGTGGTGCGCACGCAGTCCGATCGGCTCGACGCCATCCGCCGCGGCGTCATGGAACTCTATGTCTCCGACCATCCGATGGGCTGGAACGAGAAGGCCGGAACCGGCGCCAGCGAGTTCGATGCGGTGGCAAAGTCGGTCGGCCTGACCGAGAACCGTTACGGCGTCGAAGGCCGCAACCATGTCAAGCAAGAGGGCGGCGTCGCGCCCGGCCACGGCTCATTGGCGGTCGACTATATCGCCCGCGACGAATCCAATCCCTATTTCACCTACGATCCGGCGCAGTGCATCGTCTGCTCGCGCTGCGTGCGCGCCTGCGAAGAGGTGCAGGGCACCTTCGCGCTTACCATCGAGGGCCGCGGCTTCGAGTCGCGCATGGTCGCCGGCATGCACGAGGATTTCATCGCTTCCGAATGCGTCTCCTGCGGCGCCTGCGTGCAGGCCTGCCCGACGGACGCGTTGCGCGAGAAGACCGTGCTCGAGAAGGGCATGCCGGAGCGCTCGGCCGTCACCACTTGCGCTTATTGCGGCGTCGGCTGCTCGTTCAAGGCCGAGGTCAAGGGCGACGAAGTCATTCGCATGATGCCCTACAAGGACGGCAAGGCGAACCACGGCCATAGCTGCGTCAAGGGCCGTTTCGCCTATGGCTATGCCACGCACAAGGACCGCATCCTGTCGCCGATGATCCGCGACAAGATTTCCGATCCGTGGCGCGAAGTGACCTGGGAAGAGGCGATCGCCCATACGGCGAAGGAATTCCGCCGCATCCAGTATCAGTATGGACGCACGGCGATCGGCGGCATCACCTCCTCGCGCTGCACGAATGAGGAGACCTATCTCGTCCAGAAGCTGGTGCGGCAGGGCTTCCGCAACAACAATGTCGACACCTGCGCGCGCGTCTGCCATTCGCCGACCGGCTACGGGCTCGGCCAGACCTACGGCACCTCGGCCGGCACGCAGGATTTCGATTCGGTCGACCTCACCGATGTCGCGGTCATCATCGGCGCCAATCCGGCTTCCGCCCACCCGGTGTTCGCCTCGCGGCTGAAGAAGCGGCTGCGCCAGGGCGCCAAGCTGATCGTGCTCGATCCGCGCCGCACCGAGATGGTCAAGTCGGCGCATATCGAAGCCGACTACCACCTGCCCTTGAAGCCCGGCACCAACGTGGCGGTGCTGACGGCGCTGGCGCATGTCATCGTCACCGAAGGGCTGTTCGACGAGGCTTTCATCCGCGAACGCTGCGACTGGGCCGAGTTCCAGGACTGGGCGTCCTTCGTCGCCTTGCCGGAAAACAGCCCCGAAACAGTCGGCAAGCTCTCGGGCGTCGATCCGGAACTGATTCGGGGTGCCGCGCAGATGTATGCCAAGGGCGGCAATGGCGCGATCTATTACGGCCTCGGCGTGACGGAGCATAGCCAGGGCTCCACCACGGTGATCGCCATCGCCAACCTCGCCATGGCCACGGGCAATATCGGCCGTCCGGGCGTCGGTGTGAACCCGCTGCGCGGCCAGAACAACGTGCAGGGCTCCTGCGACATGGGCTCGTTCCCGCATGAATTGCCGGGCTACCGCCACATCTCGGGCGAAGCGGTGCGCGACATCTATGAGAGCCTGTGGGGCGTGAAGCTGGACGATGAGCCGGGCCTGCGCATCCCCAACATGCTGGACGCCGCCGTCGACGGTTCGTTCAAGGGCATCTACATCCAGGGCGAGGACATCCTGCAGTCCGATCCCGACACCAAGCATGTCGCCGGCGGCCTCGCCGCGATGGAATGCGTGGTCGTGCACGACCTCTTCCTCAACGAGACGGCGAACTACGCGCATGTCTTCCTGCCGGGCTCGACCTTCCTCGAGAAGGACGGCACCTTCACCAATGCCGAGCGTCGCATCAACATGGTGCGCAAAGTCATTGAGCCGAAGGCGCGCTATGCCGACTGGGAGGCGACGCAGGAGCTTGCCCGCGCCATCGGGCTCGACTGGAACTATACCCATCCCTCGCAGATCATGGACGAGATCGCCCAGACGACGCCGAGCTTCGCCGGTGTTTCCTTCGAGCTGCTCGACCGCGTCGGCTCGGTGCAGTGGCCGTGCAACGAGAAGGCGCCGCTCGGCACGCCGATCATGCATGTCGACGGCTTCGTGCGCGGCAAGGGCAAGTTCATCCGCACCGAATATGTGGCGACGGACGAGCGGACCGGTCCGCGCTATCCGCTGCTGCTCACCACCGGCCGTATCCTTTCGCAATACAATGTCGGCGCGCAGACAAGGCGCACCGAAAACGTCGCATGGCATGCCGAGGACCGACTGGAGATCCATCCGCACGACGCCGAAGTCCGCGGCGTGCGCGAGGGCGATTGGGTGCGACTGGCAAGCCGCTCGGGCGAAACCACGCTGCGCGCGCTGATCACCGACCGCGTCTCGCCCGGTGTCGTCTACACGACCTTCCACCACCCCGACACGCAGGCCAACGTCATCACCACCGACTTCTCGGACTGGGCGACCAATTGTCCGGAATACAAGGTCACCGCCGTGCAGGTGGCGCCGTCCAACGGCCCGACCGACTGGCAGAAGGACTATAACGAGCAGGCCAAGCAGAGCCGGCGCATCGCCCCGCTGCAGGCGGCGGAGTAGCTATGTCGAGGCAAGAGCTTCAATCTTGACGGCTGATCGACCCCCCCTCCGTCGAGCTTCGCTCGACATCTCTCCCCCGATCCACGGGGGAAAGGAAAGGCGCGCGGCGATTCCAGTTGGCTCCTTTCCTCTCCCTCCGGAGGGGGGAGAGGTGGCGCTGCGAAGCAGCGACGGAGTGGGGGAAGGCCTTGGAGAGCAATTGGCGGTTGAAGCAAGAGGCCTTCGCCATATCTTGAGCGCAATGGCCGGCAGGCCAGAGGTTGACGCCTCGTGACCCGCCCTCCTGTCTCTCAGATCTCTCGCCTCGCGCATCGCGCCGCTGGCACCGCGGCCGCGAACCGCATGGTGCCTGAAGAGACGCCGGTGGCGTTCTCCTTTGCCGGCACCACGCATGCGGTGATGATGGCAAGCCCCGCCGATTTCGAGGATTTCGCGCTCGGATTCTCGCTGACCGAGGGCATCATCGCCGATCCAAAAGAGATAGAGGCGATCGAGGTCGAGGATCTCGGCGCCGGCATCGATATCCAGATCAGGCTGAAAGACAAGGCCAATACGCGTTTCCAGGCGCGACGGCGCAGGCTGGCCGGGCCGGTCGGCTGCGGCTTGTGCGGCATCGAATCCATCGAGGAAGCGATGCGCTCGGTCGACGCCGTAGGTGCGTCGCGAGTTACACTTCAATCGGAAGATATAGCAAGCGCCGCCCGTCTGCTGTCGAAGCAGCAGCCGCTGCACACTGAAACTGGCGCGGTGCACGCTGCCGGTTTCTATGTTCCCGGCAAGGGCATCGTGATGGCGCGCGAGGATGTCGGCCGCCACAATGCGCTGGACAAGCTCGCCGGCGCGCTGGCCAGGGCCGGCATCGACGGCGCGAGCGGCGCGGTCGTGGTGACCTCGCGCGTTTCGGTCGAGATGGTGCAGAAGACCGCCGCCATCGGCGCCTCGATCATCATGGCGGTTTCGGCGCCGACCGCGCTCGCCATCCGCACGGCCGACGCTGCCGGCATGACGCTGGTGGCGCTGGTGCGCGGGGACGAATTCGATATTTTCACCCACCCCGAACGGGTGACTTCTGGAGTTGCCAAGCATGTCGCATGACGAAGAACACGTCACCAGCACCGCGGAAAAGCTGGTGCGCATGGCCAACCAGATCGCCGCCTTCTTCCATTCGAAGCCGCGCGAGGAAGGCATTGCCGGCGTTACCGAGCATATCAACAAATTCTGGGAGCCCCGGATGCGGCGCCAGCTCTTCGAGATGCTCGACGCCGGCACCGAGAATTTCGATGAACTCGTGATCGCCGCCTCGGCCAAGATCAAGCGGCCGATCAGCCCTGCGGAGGCCGACATGAAGCTTGGGCTCACCGCCTTCCCGGCTGATATCGCCGCTTCGCAAAAATAGCGTGGCGACCGGGCGGCCTTATATTTCTTTCTGCTAAAATTTGAGCTACCGCATCGGCGCGGCTCTGCTATGTTTGACGATTGGAAATCGTCGGGCCGGGCGGAAGAACTCGTGAGGCCGATCGAAACGCGATACGCCCGTAGCGGGGATGTGCGGATCGCCTATCAGGTGGTCGGCCAGGGATCGTTCGATCTGGTCTTCGTACCGGGTTTCATCTCCAATCTCGACCTGCACTGGGAAGACGAAGGCTACAGACGGCTGCTGAAGCGGCTCTCGGCCTTCTCGCGGCTGATCCTGTTCGACAAACGCGGCACCGGGCTCTCCGACCGTGTCGACACTCGCCACCTGCCCAGCCTCGAGACCCGCATGGACGACGTGCGCGCGGTGATGGATGCCGCCGGCAGCGGCCGCGCGGCGATCCTCGGTGCCTCGGAAGGCGCGCCGATGGCGATGCTGTTTGCCGCCACCTATCCGCAGCGGACGCGGGCGCTGGTGCTTTATGGCGGCTATGCGCATTTCCACAGATGGGTGATGTCGCCGGAGCGGCTGGAAGCTTTCATCGAGACGGCGAAAACGTCCTGGGGAACCGGTGCGACCTTGCCGAATTTCGCGCCCGGCCGGGTGGACGACAGCCACTTCACCCAGTGGTGGGCCCGGTTCGAGCGGCTGTCGGCCAGCCCGACCTCCGCGGCAGCCCTTGCCCGCATGAACGCCGATATCGACGTGCGCGACATGCTCGGGACGATCAGGGTGCCGACATTCCTGGTCCATCGCCGCAACGATGCCCGCGTCAACCCTGACGCCAGCCGCTTCCTGGCCAGGAAGATCCCCGGTGCCCGCCTGGTCGAGATCTCGGGGCGCGACCACCCGATCTGGACCGGCGACGTCGACCGCGTGGCCGACCTGATCGAAGAATTCCTGACCGGGGAACCGGCTGTGGCCGATGTGGAACGCGTGCTTGCCGCGCTGCTGGTCACGCGCATCTACGACACCGCGCGGCTCGGCGATCGCTTGTGGAGCGAACGCAGCCTGCGCTTCCAGGAGAACTGGCGATTGCTGGTCGGCCGCCATGGCGGGCGCGTCGCCGGAACGCAAGGCGAACTAATGATCTCGCGCTTCGACGGCCCGGCCCGCGCCATACGCTGCGCGGCGCTGCTGCGCGAGGCGGCCCAGGAGATCGGCGTGGCGAGCGCGCAAGGGGCGCATGTCGGCGAGATCGAAGTACGCGGACCACCCACGGGGCTGACGGCGCGTGTGACAATGCAGCTTGCAGCCCACGCCGAACGCGGCCATATCCTCTGCTCACGACTGGTCGCAGACCTGGCTGCGGGTTCCGGGCTGCATTTCACCGATGCCGGGCACATCAGCCTCGACGAGTTGGACGAGCCGCTCGCGCTGGTGCAGGTGACGGCCGAACAGCATCTGGAGCCGGCCTGCCGTCCCAAGCCCAAGCCGGCCGAGCCGACGGCGCTGACGGCTCGCGAAAGCGAGGTCGTGAGCCTGATCGCCGACGGCAAGAGCAATGCCGCGATCGCCGCCGAACTCAGCCTCAGCGAGCACACGGTCAAGCGCCATGTCGCCAACATACTGCTCAAGCTCGACCTGCCGTCGCGTGCGGCGGCAGCGGCATTCTCGGCCAGACATGCTGGCCCGGACGGGCCATGAGAGCCATGGCGCTTTCGGGGGAAGCGCCGGGTGCACTGTAAGCGATACCAATTCTCCCCATGCGGCCGGGCGATACAGCCGAAAGGCCCTGCGAAATGGAGGATGAAATGCTGACACTCAGTCGCAAGATCGGATTGCTGGCATTTGCCGCTGGCGCTTTGCTGGCCATCACCCCGGCGCATGCCGAAGACGCTTCGGCCACCGCCGCCTACAAGGATATTCAGGCCACGCTCGGCTCTGTGCCCGACATGTTCAAGACATTGCCTGACGTCGCCGTTGCCGGAGCCTGGGCCGAAATCAAGGGCGTGCAGCTCAATCCGAACACCGCTCTTAACGGCAAGACCAAGGAGCTGATGGGGCTCGCGGTCGCTTCGCAGATCCTCTGCCAGTACTGCATCTATTTCCACACGCTGGCGGCCAAAGCCAACGGCGCGAGCGACGAGGAGATCAAGGAGGCCATCGCGATGGCGGCGATCGTGCGCCACTGGTCGACGATGCTCAATGGCAGCCAGGTCGATCTGGCGACCTTCAAAAAGCAGACCGACGACCTGTTCGCGGCAGTCAAAACCAAGTCGCAATGAGAAAATTCCTGCCCGGCACCAAGCGCCGGGCGGCACTTTCGCACATCAACCGCCCAAGACGATGGGCACAATGGAGGATAACATGCTGACCAAGACAGGAAACGTGGACGGCGCCGCGATCAAGAAGGCGATCGAGGGCCGTGACGGCAAGCTGCTGTCGAGCTTCTACACCGACGATGCGCTGGTGCGCGTGATCGATCGCAACAATCCGCCGAGCAAGCCGCGCGAGATCCGCGGCCGGGCGGCGATCAGCACCTTCTGGGACGACATCTGCAGCCGGGCGATGACCCACAAGGTCGACACCACCATCGCCGAGGGCGATAGCCTCGCCTTCACCCAGGCCTGCGCCTATCCGGACGGCACGAAGGTGTTCTGCGCGGCGATGATGGAATTGAAGAACGGCCGCATCGCGCGGCAGACCGTCGTGCAGGCCTGGGACGAATAGTTAACAGCGGGCTCAACCGCAAATCAGGGAGGAGAACCAAAATGTTTAGTGCCAGATGGCAGATCGACGCCAAGTTCGGTCACAAGCAGACCGCGCTCGAGCTGATGCGCAAATGGGAGCGCGAGATCGGCTCTCAGGTCGGGCTTGCCGACATGAAATTCCGGCTTATGACCGGTTCAATCGGCGCGCGAGAGGCGACGATCGAGGCCCATCACGAGGTCGAAAGCCTGGCCCAGTTGGAAGCGTTCTTCGCCAAGATCGCCAAACTCGACGCGCATGCCAAATGGGGCAAGGAATTGGAGCCCTATGTGGTGTCGGGCACCAGCCAGTGGCAGATCTTCCGGATCGTGGAATAGCTGCACCGTCGAAGAGCCGGGGCTGAGAGGCCGCCGGCGAGCACGAAGGCGCGAGTGGCCGCGACGCGGGCGGCCGCTCGTCATCATCATCAGATCGACAAGGCCAGGGACCGAGCATCCCGGCACGGCCAATCCGGCGGCCCTGGCTGCCTTGTTCATGGCTCACCCGGGCCATGCCCCGCTGGTCCTTTCGGGCGAAGCGGCGCGCGCCGGATTGGTGCAATGTGCTGTTCCTGCACCATCCAACGCACCCGCCCGTCGAGGCGGCATAACGAAGCAACAGATGCGTCGCGCCGACGCCGCATGGCGGTGGGCGCAATCAAGGGAGCATATCGATGACCGACGAAGCCCATGCAAAACTGCGTGAAAGCCTGCGCGGGGAGGTGATCCTGCGTGACGATGCCGGGTATGACGAGGCCCGCAAGGTCTATAACGGCATGATCGAAAAGCGCCCGCTGCTGATTGCGCGCTGCGCCGATATCGCCGACGTGATCACCGCCGTAAAATATGCGCGCGACAACGACCTGCTGATCGCCGTGCGCGGCGGGGGGCACAACGGCGCCGGGTTGGGGATTTGCGATAACGGGCTCGTCATCGACCTGTCGATGACGAAGGGGGTCCATGTCGATCCGAAAACGCGTACCGTGAGGGTCGCGCCCGGCTGCACTTCGGGTGACGTGGACCATGCCACCCATCCTTTTGGGCTAGCTGTTCCGGCCGGCATCGTCTCGACCACGGGCGTTGCCGGCCTAACACTCGGCGGAGGGACGGGCTATCTCACGCGCAGATACGGTCTCACCATCGACAATCTGGTCGAAGCCGATCTGGTGCTGGCCGACGGCAGCGTAGTGACAGCCAGCAAAGCTGAGAACCCCGACCTGTTCTGGGCGCTGCGGGGTGGCGGCGGGAATTTCGGCGTCGTGACCAGCTTCCTGTTCCAGGCCCATCCTGTGAACATGATCTTCGGCGGCCCGGTGTTCTGGGAGGCCAAGGATGCCCTGGCCGTCATGCGGACCTATCGCGACTACCTGCCGGAGGCGCCGGAAGATCTTGGCGCCTTTGTCGGCCTGAAAACCGTCCCGTCGACCGATCCCTTCCCGCGCGAATATTGGGGCAAGCGCGCCTGCGCCATCATTTCCTGCTACAACGGCACCGAGGAGGATGGCCGCAAGGCCATGGCACCACTGCTGGACAATCTGCCGCCGCCGATCTTCAACTGGATGGGCGTGATGCCGTTCCCGGCCTTGCAGGCGTTGTTCGACCCGCTGTTTCCGAAAGGCCTGCAATGGTATTGGAAGGGCGATTTCGTCAGGTCGCTTCCCGACGAAGCCATAGCGACCCATATCGCGCAGGCCGCCGCGGCGCCGAGCGAATTGTCGCTCATGCATCTTTACCCGATCGACGGTGCCGTTCGCCGCGTCGGCAAGAACGAGACCGCATGGAACGCGCGCGACGCAACCTGGTCGATGGTCATCGCCGCCATCGATCCCGATCCGGGAAAAGCCGCCGACCTCACCAAATGGGCCAAGAATTACTGGGCGAGCATCCATCCCCATAACGGCGAAGGCGGCTACGTGAATTTCATGATGGACGACGAAGGAGAAGCACGCGTGCGAGCGAGCTATGGCGCAAATTACGAGCGGCTGAGCCAGGTGAAGCGCACCTATGACCCCCTCAACGTCTTCCGGGTCAACCAGAACATCAAGCCCGCGACATCGGAGATGGGCAGGACGGCTGCTTAGTTCTTACGCTGCCTCTGCCGACACAGGGACCGTCGCGCCGAGGTCGGATTGCCTCCGAAGCCAGCTTCTCCAAGCGGAAGAAGCTGGCGCAGCGTCACCCTACATCAGGCCAAGCTGTTTGTAGAAGCCGAGTGCGTCGTAATAGTCGCTCTGGGTCGCGATCTTTCCGTGCGTGATGGAAAACATCGAGGCGCCGGTGAAGGAGAATTTCTTGCCGGTCGCCGCGGTGCCGTCGCCCCAGGCGCCGGTGTTGGTGCCGGAGAACTCCCATTCGAAGGAGACCGGTCGCCATCGACGAGCGGCTTGCCCTTCATCGTCCAGACCGCATCGGGAACGGCCTTCAGGAAATTGTCGATGACGCCGGTCTTGGCGGCCTCCTTGCCCGTGACGGGCTTGCCGACGGAGGCGTCGTAATAGGTGACGTCATCGGCGAAGTAGCCGGCGGCCTTGGCCGAGTCATGCGCATTCCAGGCCGCGACATAGGCCTCAACCACCGATTGCACGGTATCGGCGGCGAAGGATGGAGCCACGGCAAAAAACGTGGCGGCGATGGCTGCTGATGCAAGAAACTGGCGGCGTTGCATTGTCTTCCTCCCTCTTGGTTGAATGCCTGTCTCCGTCTCCTTCTTCTGTGTAGGAGGAGGTCGGACCTCTCCCACAAGGGGAAGGTAAAAGAGCCTAGCCGTGCGCCACCATCACGTGGCGAACGGCGGTGTAGTCTTCCAGCGCGTAGAGCGACATGTCCTTGCCGTAGCCGGACTGCTTCAATCCGCCATGCGGCATCTCGTTGGTCAGCATGAAGTGCGTGTTGATCCAGGTGCAGCCATATTGCAGGCGTGCGGCCGTCGCCATGGCGCGCGAGACGTCCTTGGTCCACACCGACGAGGCGAGCCCGTAATCGCTGTCGTTCGCCCAGTTCACCGCTTCGCCAACGTCCGCGAAGCGGGTGACCGAAACGACCGGACCAAACACCTCGCGGCGCACGATCTCGTCTTCCTGCAGCGCGCCGGCGACGACGGTCGGCTGGTAATAGAAGCCGGAGCCTTCGCCCGGCTTGCCGCCAGTGGTGATCTCGATGTGCTTCAGTTCGGATGCGCGCTCGACGAAGCTCGACACGCGGTCGCGCTGGCGGCGCGAGATCAGCGGCCCGATCTCGTTTTCGGTGTCGTCCGGTTGGTTGTATTTGATGGTCGAGGCGGCGGAGGAGAGGTCGGCGACCAGCCTGTCGTAGATCTTCTTGCCGGCATAGATGCGGCAAGCGGCGGTGCAATCCTGGCCGGCATTGTAGTAGCCGAATGCGCGCAGGCCGTTGACCACGGCGCCGAGGTCGGCGTCGTCGAAGACGATGACCGGCGCCTTGCCGCCCAGCTCCAGATGCGTGCGCTTGACCGACTTGGCGGCCGCCTGCAGCACCTTCTTGCCGGTAGCGACGTCGCCAGTGATCGAGATCATGTTGACCTTGGCATGGTTGATCAGCGTGTTGCCGACGCTGTCGCCGCGGCCGAGCACGACATTGACGACACCTTCCGGCAGGATCTCGGAAAGGATCCTCGCCAGTTTCAGCGTCGTCAGCGGCGTCTGCTCCGACGGCTTGAAGACCACCGTGTTGCCGCCGCCGATCGCCGGCGCCAGCTTCCAGGCCATCATCATCAGCGGATAATTCCAGGGCGCGATGGAGGCGACGATGCCGATCGGGTCGCGCCGCACCATCGAGGTGTGGCCAGGCAGGTATTCGCCCGCGACCTGGCCGGGCATCGAGCGCACCGCGCCGGCGAAAAAGCGGTAGCAGTCGACAATCGCCGGAATCTCGTCATTGAGCACGGCATTGATCGGCTTGCCGCAATTCAGCGCCTCGAGCGCGGCGAATTCCTTCGCCTCGGCCTCGATACGGTCGGCGATCTTCAAGAGATAGCCGGAGCGCTGCGCCGGCGTCGTGCGCGACCAACTGACGAACGCTTGTTCGGCGGCACTGACGGCGGCTTCGATCTGCGCCGGGCTCGCTTCCGGCAGATTGAGGATGGTCGCCCCGGTCTTCGGATTGAGGATCGGCTCCTCGGTTTCGGTGCCCTTCTCGAATTTCGAGCCGATCAGCATTTGGGTGTCCATCGGGGTTCTCCCTTAACAGGAGCGAATAGGGAGTAGCGAATAGCAAGTAGGTTCGATCATCGATTTCCCTATTCGCTATTCGCCATTCGCTACTTCCCTATTCGCTGTTTTTCATTTTCCACTCCCGGCGATCTGGTCGCCGTCGCGGGTCAGGTAATAGGCAAAAAGGATCGGCAGCAGCGTCACCAGCACGACGACCATCGCCACGACATTGGTGACCGGGCGCTGGCGCGGGCGGATGAGCTCCTCCAGCATCCAGATCGGCACGGTCTGCTGCTGGCCGGCGGTGAAGGTGGTGACGATGACCTCATCGAAGGACAGCGCGAAGGCGAGCATGCCGCCGGCAAGCAATGCGGTGGCAATGTTCGGCAGCACGACATGCCGGAACGTCTGGAAACCGTCGGCGCCGAGGTCCATCGAGGCCTCGATCATCGAGCCCGAGGTTCGGCGGAAGCGGGCGACGGCATTGTTGTAGACGACGACCACGCAAAAGGTGGCGTGACCGAGCACGATCGTCCAGAACGAGAACGGGATGTCGGCCAGCGCGAAGGCCGAGCGCAGGGCGATGCCGGTGATGATGCCAGGCAGCGCGATCGGCAGGATGACAAGCAAAGAGATGACCTCGCGGCCGAAGAAGCGCGTCTGCGAGACGGCCGCGGCGCAGAGCGTGCCGAGCACCAGCGCGATCGCCGTCGAGATCGCGGCGACGCGGACCGACAGCGACAGCGCATCCCATACGTCCGGCCGGTTCCAGGTGACGGCGAACCATTGCGTGGTCAGTCCCGGCGGCGGCCAGACGAAACTCTTCTCTTCCGTCGTGAAGGCATAGACAAAGATCAGCAGGATCGGCAGGTGCAGGAAGAGCAGGCCACAGGCGGCGGCGATCTTCAGGCCGAGCGGAGCGGATTGACCACGGTCAGAGCGCATCGAAAGCCCCCATGCGCTTGGCGCCCCAGAGGTAGAAGCCCATAATGACGATGGGCACCACGGTGAAGGCGGCGGCCAAAGGAATGTTGCCGGCGGTGCCCTGCTGCGAATAGACGGCCTGGCCGATGAAGAGCCGCGAGGTGCCGATGATCTGCGGGATGATGTAGTCGCCGAGCGTCAGCGAGAAGGTGAAGATCGACCCGGCGACGATGCCTGGCAGCGCCAGCGGGAACAGCACGTTGCGGAAGGTCTGTCCCGGCGAGGCGCCGAGATCGGATGAAGCCTCAACCAGATTGCCGGGCACGCGCTCGAGCGCGGCCTGAACGGGGAGGATCATGAAAGGCAGCCAGACATAGACGAAGACGATAAAGGTGCCGGTGAAGGAGACCGACAGCGAGTTGCCGCCGACGATGGGCAGCGACAGCCAGGCCTCGAGCAGCCACAGAAGGTTCAGCTTGGCGAGCAGCCAGGTGAGGATGCCTTCCTTGGCCAGGATCAGCTTCCAGGCGTAGATCTTGACCAGGTAGCTCGACCACAGCGGCAGCATGACGCCGAGATAGAACAGCGCCTTCCAGCGGCCGCGCGCATAGCGCGCAGCATAATAGGCGATGGGGAAAGCGATGATCGCCGAAGCAAGCGTGACCAGCGCCGCCATCGTCACCGTGCGCAGGATGATGTCGAGATTGGCGGCCTGAAACAGGTCGCCATAGGTCTTCAGCGTGAACTGGCGATTGATGAGGCCGGAGAACTCGTCGATCGAGAAGAAGCTCTGCAGGAGCAGCGCAAACAGCGATCCGATATAGACAATGCCCAACCACAGAAGCGGCGGCAGCAGCATCAGGAAGAGAAGCAGTTTAGGCCGGCGCCAGAAGAGGTCGGAGAACGTGCCGCGCATGCCGCCGCTGCCGGGCAGTATGGCGGGTGTGGGGTTGGATTGAACAGCGGCAATGGTCATGGCGCCGCCGCCATGCCGGTTGGATCACTGGCGAGGCCGAGATCCTTCGCGCAGACCGTTCTCATGCCGGCTCGTCCATCAGATGCAGGCTGTCGCGATTGAAGGTCAGCATCACCGCCTCGCCTTCCGCCGGCAGCGCCGTGCCCGCCGGCACCATGGCGTGCAGCCGCACCCCATCAGCGTCCAGCGCGAGTCTGGTCGTGGCGCCGAGATAATTCGTGCCGACAAGGCGGGCGGCAACGCCGTCGCCGCTTGCCGCGCTTGAAACGCGGATCGACTCCGGACGCAGGCTCCCCCAACGGTGCTGGCCGGAATAGCGCTGGACGAAATCCGGCGGCAGCACGTTGGACGAGCCGACGAAATCGGCGACGAAGCGCGTGTTCGGGCGCTGGTAGATATCCTCCGGCGTGCCGACCTGCATGATCCTGCCGTCGTTGAAGACGGCGACGCGGTCGGCCATGGACAGCGCCTCGCCCTGGTCGTGGGTGACGAAGACGAAGGTGATGCCGAGCACCTTCTGCAGCGACTTCAATTCCTCCTGCATGTTCTCGCGCAGCTTGAGGTCGAGCGCGCCGAGCGGCTCGTCGAGCAAAAGCACCTTGGGCTGGTTGACCAGCGCGCGGGCGAGCGCGACGCGCTGGCGCTGGCCGCCGGAGAGCTGGCCGGGACGGCGCGCGCCATAGCCCGGCAGGCGCACCAGCGACAGCGCCTCCTCCGCAGCTTTCAGCCGCTCGGTCCTGCCGACGCCCCTGACCATCAGGCCGTAAGCGACGTTGTCGAGCACGTTGAGATGCGGGAACAGCGCATAATCCTGGAAGACGGTGTTGACGTTACGGCGATAGGGCGGAACGCCCTCGGCGCGCTCGCCGAAGATCGAGATCGAGCCTGCCGTCGGCTGCTCGAAGCCGGCGATCAGCCTGAGGCACGTCGTTTTGCCGGACCCGGATGGTCCCAGCATGGCGAAGAATTCGCCAGGCGCGATGTCGAGATCGACCGCGTCGACCGCGCGCACGCTGCCGAAATGGCGCGAGACTTGTTTGAACGAAACGGCGGAGGTCATGGGCCCAGTCAGTTCAGTTGCCGGTTAAACGAAGGCGAGTTCGCACGGCGCCCTACCTCCCCCTCGATAGGGGAGGTCGCGGCGAAGCCGCGGGTGGGATGGTTGGCGCCAACGTTCATGCTGACCCCCACCCCGACGCTACGCGTCGACCCTCCCCACAAGGAGCAGGGTAAGGGAGCTCACCGTCCGCCGATGACGCCGATATAATCCGACACCCAGCGGTAATAGGGCACGCACTGGTCGTTCTGGCTGGCGCATTTCGACACCGGCGTCTTCCAGAACTTGATCTTGTCGAAATTCTCGTAGCCGTTGGTCTTGCAGCCTTCGTCGCCGAGCAGCTCGTTGCCCTTGCAGGCGGCGGGCACGACCGGCAGCGAGCCGAACCAGGCCGAGACGTCGCCCTGGACCTTCGGCGACAGCGAATGCTCGAGCCACATATAGGCGCAGTTCGGATGGGCGGCGTCGGCTTCCATCATGGTGGTGTCGGCCCAGCCGGTGACGCCCTCTTGCGGCACGGTCGAGGCGACCGGTTTCTTGGCGGCGACCAACGTGTTCACCTGATAAGGCCATGAGCCGGAAGCGACCACGCCCTCGTTCTGGAAGTCGTCGACCTGGATCGCGGCATCGTGCCAATAGCGGCCGACCAGCGTGCGCTGCGTGCGCAAGAGATCGAGCGCCGCCTTGTACTGGTCCTCATTGAGCTCGTAAGGATCCTTGATGCCGAGCTCCGGCTTGTGGAACATCAGATAATTGGCGGCGTCTGCGATGTGGATTGGGCCGTCATAGGCCTGGACGCGGCCCTTGTTCGACTTGCCGTCGGGCAGCTTCATCTCCTCGAAGACGACATTCCAGCTCTTGGGCGCTTCCTTGAAGACGTCGGTGTTGTACATCAGGATGTTCGGGCCCCACTGATAGGGAACGCCGTAATGCACCTTGTCGACGGTGAACCAGGGCGCGTCCTTCAGGCGGTCGTCGACGGTCTTCCAGCTCGGGATGAGATCGGTGTTGATCGGCTGCACGCGCTTGCCGGCGACGAGGCGCAGCGAAGCATCGCCCGAAGCCGTCACCAGGTCGAAGCCGCCCTCGTTCATCAGCGAGACCATCTCGTCCGAGGTGTTGGCGGTCTTGACGTTGACCTTGCAGCCGCTTTCCTTCTCAAAAGCCGTCACCCAGTCGTAGTTCTTGTCGGTCTCGCCGCGCTCGATATAGCCCGGCCAGGCTACGATGTTGACCTCGCCCTCGCCCTTGCCGAGCTCCTTGACCTGGGCGATGGCCTGACCCGAGAAGGTCAGCGCAACCGTCAACGCCGTGCACGACTTCAGGAATGCATTCATCATCGATCTCCCATTTTGGCGCATGACCCCAAAACCGGTCCGGTTTTCGGAAAGGATCGTGCGCAAACCTGAACGGCGGAGCTCTCAGCGCCCCGATAGCCGCGCTCCTGAGCAGCTTTGTTCCCCGGCGAAAGGTGCTGTGAAAATTCCGGTTTCGCAAATTCATTTATCAGAAAGGCGATATCGGATTTTCCGATATCCACACGCCTTCAAGCCACCGCCGTCACCAGCCAGCAGGCGGCATCGAAGCGAGCCTTACCATCCTCCACGAAAGGCGCGAATGCAGCGGGCAGCACCGCGGTGATTTTTTCGGCCGTTGCCTGGTCCACCTGGCGCAGCGCAGCACCGACCGGCCCTAGCCGGGTGGCGTATGTCATCAGGTCGCCTTCGGCGATCTGGCACAGGACGTCCGCCTGTTCGATTTTGATTGACGACCAGCGGCTCGCTTCGAGTATCCGTTTCACCTTGGCGCCGTCGGCAAAGGCAAACTGCCCCGGCGCCTCAGGGTCTGGCACGGGTGCGGGCAGCAGGAAAGGCGCGGCCGCTCGCGCAGCAGTCGTCATAAAATAGTTCTCGGCCGGGCTGCGCCAAGCGACGAAGGCGAGTTTACCCCCGCGCCTTGCAGCCTGTCTTATGTTCGTGAACGCGGCCACCGGATCATCGAAGAACATGACACCAAAGCGCGAGACAACAGTGTCGAAGTACCCGGATTCGAATGCATATGCCTGCGCATCGCCCACTTCAAAACTTGCATTTGCCACCTCTTCCAGCCGCGCGCGCTCCCTCGCCAGAGCAACAAGCGGCCGCGAGATGTCTAGCCCAAGACAACACCCGTCGTTGCCGACGCGGCGCGCCATCGCCAGAGTCGTGGCGCCGGCGCCACAGCCGACGTCCAGGACATTGCGCCCTTCTCCCGGATAGCCGGCATCCACGACGAGGCGCTCGAACGGCGCCAATACCCCATCGAGGATCGGCTGCATCTCGACCCAGGCTTTTCCGCTGGCATCGTTCCACAGAGCGGCTTGCTGTGTGTTTGGCTGCGCGGATTGCGGCATAACGGACCTCGCTTTCTGTTGCTCGCGCCGATCGTCGCGAGCACTCTACGAGTTCAAGCCGACTTGAGGTCAAGTATGAAAGATATCGACGTTGCCGAAGCATCGCGCCGCACCGGCATGCCCGCCTCGACGCTTCGTTACTACGAGGAGAAGGGCCTCATCGCCTCTATCGGTCGTCGCGGCCTGCGACGCTTGTTCGACCCGGCCGTCCTGGAACGGCTCGCCCTGATCGCGCTTGGACGCGCAGCTGGATTCGCGCTGGACGAGATTTCCTCGATGCTGACGCCCGACGGTCTAGCGAAAATGGATCGACGGCGCCTGGATGCCAAAGCGGACGAACTGGACCGGTCCATCCAGCGCCTGACCGCGATACGAGAGGCTTTGCGTCACGCCGCCCGATGTCCGGCCGCCCGGCCGATGGAGTGTCCCACGTTTCGGCGCGCCGTCAGGCTGGCCGGCGCCGGCCGCTTAGAAGTTACTGCGATCGGCCCCTTCAAGGCGGAGGCGGTCCCCGCAACAAGGCGCAAGCGCAAGACTGGCCGCGTCAGCCTGGAGTAGGCCATATTAGCGGCGGACCATACGCTGCGACTGCGCAAGGCCGATGAAGTCGCGCGCGGCCTGCGGCAGGCCGGAGCCGCGGCGCCAGACGGTGCCGACCTGGACGACCGGCAGCGAACCGGAAATGTCTCGCGATTCGATGCGGTCGCCTTCCAGCGACCAGGGCCGGTAGACAAGGTCGGGCAGCAGCGCCACGCCGGCGCCGGTGGCGACCAGGCTGCGCACCGCTTCGACGGAGCGGGTGCGGAAGGCGACATGCGGCCGGGCGCCGATCGCCGACAGCAGCTTGCCGGTGTTCTCCTCGATCTCGTCGACGGTGAGCATGATCAGCGGTTCGGAGGCGATATCGCCGATCGAGATGATGTCGGCGCTGACGAGCCGGTGGCTGAGCGGAATCCACAGCCTGTAGGCCGAGACTTCCAGAATTTCCGACTGCAGCGCGGTGCGGTCGCGCAGGTTGGACGTGACCATGACGGCGATGTCCAGCTTGCCGCCGACCAGAAGGTGCTCGAGATAGTCGCCATTGTCCTCGATGGCGGAGACCTCTACGCCCGGATAGGCGCGGCGGTAGCGGGCGAGCAGATCCGACAGAACATAGCCGGCGACCAGCGATGTGACGCCGAGCTGCAGCCGCCCGCCGGCGGCGGCCTGCTCGCTCGAGAAAGAACGGCGCGCATCCGACACATCGGCCAGGATCTTGGTCGCGTGGCGCAGGAACTGGTGGCCCTTGTGGGTGATGTTGAGGCCGCGCGGATGGCGCTCGAACAGCTCGACGCCGAGGTCACTCTCCAATTCCTTGATCGCCTCGGTGACCGAGGATTGCGAAATCGAAAGGTTCTGCGCGGCCCCCGAGACGGTGCCCTGCTCGGCGACGGCGACGAAAAACTGCAATTGGCGGATGGTGAAGGCCATGGCCGGACTAAACACCGGCCAATGCGGTGCTGTGAAGTGGGCAAGTGCAAACTTGACGACCTTTGATTCGTAACTAACTAAGTTACATGAAACGCAACAGCCGATTGTCCTCGACCCTGCATATTCTCGTCCACATGGCCGACGCGCCCGACCGGGCGCTGACCTCCGAAGAGCTTGCCGGCTTCATCCACACCAATCCGGTGGTTGTGCGCCGCACCATCGCCGGGCTGCGCGAGGCCGGCATCGTCACCTCGTCGCGCGGCCATGGCGGCGGCTGGCAGCTCGGCCGCGCGCCGGACAGGATTTCGCTGGCCGAGATCAGCGCCGCGCTCGGCAAGACGCTGTTGCCGTTCAGCACCGAGCCGGAAAGCCCCGGATGCCTGGTCGAGCAGGCGGTGATCGCCGTGCTTGATGATTTTCGCCTGGAGGCGGAAAGGCTGCTCGCGGAAAGGCTCAGCCATATCACGCTGGCCGACCTGACGGCCGATTTCCGCCGCCGTTATGACCTGATTGGAGTATCCAGCCATGCAGTATGATGTCATCGTCGTCGGCGGCAGCTTTGCCGGCCTTTCCGCCGCCATGTATGCGGCGCGGGGCCGTCGCAAGGTGTTGGTGATCGATGCCGGGCAGCCGCGGAACCGCTTCGCCGAACATTCGCACGGCTTCTTCGGCCAGGACGGGCGGGCGCCGTCGGACATTCTCGGCCAGGCCAGGGCACAGCTGCTCGCCTATCCCTCCGTCAGGATGATCGAGGGCCGCGCCGCGCGGGCCGCAATTGCCGGCAATGGTTTCGAGGTCCGCATGGACGATGGCGAGGGTTTCGGCGGGACACGGCTGGTGCTCGCCACCGGCGTCCGGGACATCCTGCCGGACGTTCCAGGACTTGCCGCGCAGTGGGGCAAGACGGTGCTGCATTGCCCCTATTGCCACGGCTACGAGGTGGCCGGCGGGCCGCTCGGCGTGCTGGCGACCGGACCGATGTCGCTGCACCAGGCAGAGCTGATCTCCGACTGGGGCGACGTCACGCTGTTCGCCGACGGGCTGTTCGAACCGGACGCTGACCAGGCGCTGATATTGGAGAAGCGCAACATCCAGTTCGAGCCCGCCAAGGTGAGCGAAGTGCAGGACAACGGGTCCGGCGGTCTGGTCGTCAGGCTCGACGGCAATTCCAGCGCGAGCGTGCGGGCGCTGTTCACCGCGCCGCGCAATGTGATGGCAAGCCCGCTTGCCGAACTTGGCTGCGCCTTCAACGAAGGTCCGCTCGGCCGGGCGATCGTAGTCGACGACAAGCAGCAGACGTCGGTGCCCGGCATCTTCGCGGCCGGAGACGCCGCGCGCCTGATGCACAATATCGCCTTCGCGGTATCCGGCGGCGCGATGGCCGGGGTTGCGGCGCATCAATCGCTGGTCTTCGGGTAGTTGCTTCCCGTCCCCGGCAGGGTCAGGCCGTCGCAATGGTCAAGCGCGCGCCGGCATGGCTCAGCGCGGCGGCTATGTCGGGCGGCGGCGGCTGGTCGGTGACGAGCTCGGAAAAGCCGTCGAAGCCGCAGACCCGGACCAGACCCTGGCGGCCGAACTTGGTATGGTCGGTGACGACCAGCGAGCGCTGGCCGCGCGACAGCACCATGCGGGCGAACTCCGCCTCCTCCAGCTCGTAGTCGGTCAAGCCGGCGGCGGCATCGACGGCGCCGATCGAGATCACTGCGTGATCGACCGAAAAGCGGCTGACGAACTCGATCGCCGAAATGCCGAAAGCCGCGCCTGAATCGCTGCGCAACTCGCCGCCGGCCATATAGACCTTGTTGCCGTTCACCGTGGCCAGCGTGCGGGCGATGTCGGAGGAATTGGTGACCACGGTCAGCCGGCGATGGCCGAGCAGCTCTCGCGCAAGGAAGGATGTGGTCGTGCCGGTATCGAGCATGATCGCCTCGCCATCGCGGATCGTGGCCGCGACCATCCTGGCGATCAGGCGCTTGGCTTCGGCATTCTCGCGCATGCGCCGCTCGAACGGCGCCTCGCCCACGATCGAGGAAAGGCCAACGGCGCCATGCATCTTCAGCACCGAGCCGTCATCGGCGAGCGGCTTGACGTCGCGCCGCACGGTTTCCAGCGAGACGCCGAGCCGCTCGGCAAGGCTGGCTATGGTGATCGTGCCCTCCTCGCTGAGGAGCCGCAGGATTTCGCCGTGCCGTTTCGAATGGATCATCGGGGCGTCCGGGAATTTTGACCGAATTTAAGGCTTTGGCAACGCTTTGAAAGGAGTCGCTTATATTTTCGGGCAAAACACCCAAAAAAGGTCACAGCTTTTGGATTGACAGCGCTGCCACGCTGGCATGACATTGACCTTGTGACAGGCTCGGAACTGCCGCGGGAGGGTGATGGCAGAGCCGCAACCTAGTGACCAGATCGCCTGGAACCAGCCGGGCGCGAGCTTTTATCGAATCCGCGGGGGCGGATGCCGGGATATCATACCTGGCCAAGGGGCTCGTCGGTGCGGTGCGGGATACCGATCCTGGCGTCTCGCACCGACGAGGCTTTTTTATTTTGTCCCATCCTTGTTTTCCGCGGGGCCGGCTGAGGCCGGAGCGAAGCCGTGAGTGCCGAAGACCGCATCCGCGCCTTGCCGTGCTGGAACGGCGGCATCGAGATCGAGCCGCTGCCCGGCGGCCTCAGCAACGCCAATTATGTCGTCACCGATGCGGCCGGGCGGCATGTCGTGCGCTTCGGCCAGGACTTCCCGTTCCATCATGTCTTTCGCGAGCGCGAGGTGATGACGGCGCGGGCGGCGCACGCGGCGGGCTTCGCGCCGGCCGTGCATTATGCCGAGCCCGGCATCCTGGTGACGGAATTCCTCGGCGCCAGGACCTTTCTAGCCGAAGACGTGCGCACCAATCTCGGCCGCGTGGCCGCGCTGCTGCGCGGCTTTCATCGCGAGATGCCGAAGCATGTCTCCGGTGCCGGCTTCATGTTCTGGGTGTTCCACGTCATTCGCGACTATGCACGCACGCTGGAGGAGGGCGGCAGCCGCAAGAGGAGCGAGCTGCCACACTATCTGTCCTTGGCGGACGAACTCGAGCGGGCGCAGAAGCTGCTGCCGATCGTCTTCGGCCACAACGATCTTTTGCCGGCCAATATCCTCGACGACGGCAAGCGGCTGTGGCTGATCGACTTCGAATATGCCGGCTTCAACACGGCGATGTTCGATCTTGCCGGTGCCGCCTCCAATGCCGGCCTGAGCGATGACGAATCTTTCGCCTTCATGACAGCCTATTTCATGAAGGAGCCGGACGGCGAAATCCGCCGCTCGCATGCCGCCATGCAATGCGCCTCGCTGTTGCGCGAAGCAATGTGGAGCATGGTCTCCGAACTCTATCTCGACGCGCCCGGCATCGACTATGTCGCTTACACCGAGGAAAACCTGGTCCGGCTCGACGCGGCGCTGGAGAACTACCGGACGAAATACGGGACCAAGTCATGACCTTGCCCAGCCATGCCGAAGTCGTCGTCATCGGCGGCGGCATCATCGGCTGTTCCACCGCCTATCACCTGGCGCGCGACCACAAGGCCGATGTTGTGCTGCTCGAGCAGGGCAAGCTGACATCCGGCTCCACTTGGCACGCCGCCGGCCTGGTCGGGCAGTTGCGCTCGTCGGCCTCGATCACGCGCGTGCTCAAATATTCGGTCGAGCTCTACAAGGGGCTTGAGGCCGAGACCGGCCTGGCGACCGGCTGGAAGATGACCGGGTGCCTGCGGCTGGCGACGAACGCCGACCGCTGGACCGAGTTCAAGCGGCTGGCGACCACGGCCAAAAGCTTCGGCATGGACATGCAGCTTCTGTCGCCGGCGGAAGTGAAGCGCATGTGGCCGCTGATGGAGACCGGCGACCTGGTCGGCGCCTCGTGGCTGCCGACCGATGGACAGGCAAGCCCCTCAGACATCGCCCAGTCGCTGGCCAAGGGCGCGCGCCTGCATGGCGCAAAACTGTTCGAGGACGTGCGCGTCACCGGCTTCACGGTGAAGGAGGGCCGCATCACGGCGGTGAAGACTTCGAAAGGCGACATCGCCTGCGAGAAGGTGGTGAACTGCGCCGGGCAATGGGCGCGGCAGGTCGGCGCGATGGCCGGCATCAACGTGCCGCTGCAGCCGGTGAAGCACCAGTACATCATCACCGAGAAGATTGAAGGGCTTGCCAACGACGCGCCGACGATCCGCGACCCTGACCGCCGCACCTATTTCAAGGAAGAGGTCGGCGGGCTGGTGATGGGCGGCTATGAGCCGAACCCGCAGGCCTGGGCAACGGGACTTCCCGGCGGCGACGTTCCCAACGACTGGGAATTCCGCCTGTTCGACGATGACTACGATCATTTCGAGCAGCATATGACCCAGGCGATCACGCGAGTTCCGGCTCTGCAAACCGCCGGCGTCAAGCAGATGATCAACGGACCGGAAAGTTTCACGCCGGACGGCAATTTCATCCTCGGCGTGGCGCCGGAATGTTCCAACATGTTCGTCGGCGCCGGTTTCAATGCCTTCGGCATCGCGTCAGGCGGCGGCGCCGGCTGGGTGCTCGCGCAATGGGTGGTCGACGGTGAGGCCCCGCTCGACCTCTGGGTTGTCGACATAAGGCGTTTTTCAAGCCTGCATCGCGACCGCGACTGGGTCCGCGACCGCACACTCGAAGCCTATGGCAAGCATTACACGATCGGCTTCCCGCATGAGGAATATCTGTCCGGGCGGCCGCGCATCGTCTCGCCGCTCTATGAGCGGCTGAAGACGCATCGCGCCGTGTTCGGTTCCAAGCTCGGCTGGGAACGGCCGAACTGGTTCGCGCCGGATGGCGCAGCCGCCGAGGACGTCTATTCGATGGGCCGCCAGAACTGGTTCGGCCCGGTCGGCGACGAGCACCGTCATGTGCGCGAGAAGGTCGGCATTTTCGACCAGTCCTCCTTCGCCAAATACGAGCTGACCGGCAGCGATGCGCTGAAGGCGCTCGACTGGGTCTGCGCCAACGACGTCAACAAGCCGGTCGGCCGGCTGACCTACACGCAGCTTCTCAACACGCGCGGCGGCATCGAGGCGGACCTCACCGTGTCGCGGCTCGGCGAGGACCGCTTCTACATCGTCACCGGCACCGGCTTCCGCACGCACGACCTGTCCTGGATCGGTGATCATATCGGCTCCGGCCTCGACGCCAGGCTGACCGACGTCACCGAGGATTTCGGCACGCTGTCGCTGATGGGACCGCGCGCTCGCGACGTGTTGCAGGCGGTGACGGACGCCGACGTCTCGAACGCCGCCTTCCCGTTCGGCCATGCCCGCGAAATCCAGATTGCCGGCCATAGCGTGAAGGCGCTGCGCGTCACCTATGTCGGCGAGCTCGGCTGGGAGCTGCATGTGCCGATTGCGGCTACCGGCGAGGTTTTCGATGCGCTGATGGCGGCGGGCAAGGCGCATGGCATTCGCCCGGTCGGCTACCGGGCACTGGAGTCGCTCAGGCTGGAGAAAGGCTACCGGGCCTGGGGTTCCGACATCACGCCGAACGACTCGCCTCTGGAAGCGGGCCTCGGCTGGGCGGTGAAGCTTCGCAAGAACACCGACTTCGTCGGGCGAAGCGCGCTGGAGAAAGCGGCCGGGAAGGCGCCGGCGAAACGCTTTGCCGGCTTCACGGTTGACGACCCGGAGATCGTGCTGGTCGGGCGCGAGACGATCCTGCGCAATGGCGTGTCCGTCGGCTACCTGAGCAGCGGCGGCTACGGCTACACGGTGGAGAAGAACATCGGCTACGGCTATGTGCGCCATGCCGACGGCATCAGCGACGAGTTCCTCACCTCGGGCGATTATGAGCTTGTCGTGGCGATGGAGCGCACACCGGCAAAAATCCATCTCGAGCCGCTGTACGATCCGGCCGGGACGAAGATAAAGGCCTGATCCGCGCAGCGCGGGTCAGCTGACGCGCAGCGCCAGACAACGGCTCGGCACGGGGTCACCCTCGCCGGGCATCGAGGCATAAGGCCGTGTCTCTTCGAGGCGACTTATCGTGCCACGCGCTTCCAGATCGGCGATCCGCCCGGCGAAACCGGCGTCCCACAGCGTGTTCTTCACCGTCAGCACGATGACGCCGCCTCGGCGGCAGATGCGGATCAACTCGTCTAGGCCCTCGATCCCGACATGGCCCGAGGTGAAGACACCGGCCGAGATGATGCCGGCGTAGGCGCCGTCGGCGAAGGGGAGAGCATCGCCCATCGCCAGGCGATGCAGCGCCGTGTAGACGCCCTTGGCGCCGGCCTTGTCCAGCATGCCTTGCGAGATGTCGAGCGCCTCGATCGTCGGATAGCCGGTGATGGCCAGCCATTCGCCGATCAGGCCGGTGCCGGCGCCGGCATCGAGCAAGGGCTCGGCGCCGCGCGGCAAATGGCGGGTAAGCAGCGCCAGGCAGATCGTCGGGTGGCGATAGCCGGCGGACGACATATCGGCGTCATAGGTCTCGGCCCAACTGTCATAGACTGCGGCCACTTCCTCCGGCCGCTTCGCGGCGTAGGCCGCGCTTAGCGCGTTGTTGTGCTTGCCGTCCGCCATTTCTGCTCCCGCCGCCGATTCGTACCCGCAATGGTAGCCAAGCGGCAAAAACTGTGGAACCGTTCCGCTATAAAACATCGTGTGATGGTAAAGGGGATGACGATGGACGAGGCGCGCGCCGCGTTGGCCACTATTCCGGCGCTGGCAGGCTATGACGGGCCGCTGGAGCGTTTGGCCGGCCTGACCAACAAGGTTTACAGGGCCGGCGAAGTGTGTCTGCGCATTCCCGGCAAGGGTACGGAAGAATATATCAACCGCGCCAACGAGGCGGTGGCGGCGCGCGAAGCGGCCAGGGCCGGAGTCAGCCCCGAGGTGCTTTATGCCGATCCGGCGTCCGGCCTGATGGCGACGCGCTTTATCGCCGGCGCCGAGACAATGTCTCCGGAGAAATTCAAGGCGCGGCCGGGGAGCCCGACGCGTGCGGGCCAAGCCTTCCGGAAGCTGCATTCATCGGGCGCCGTGTTTCCCTTCCGCTTCGAGCTCTTCGCGATGATCGACGACTATCTCAAGGTCCTGTCGACCAAGGACGTGGTGCTGCCCGTCGGATATCACGACGTCGTGCGCGAGGCAGGCGCGGTGCGCGGGGCGCTTGCCGCGCACCCTATCCCGCTCGCCGCCTGCCATTGCGACCCGCTCTGCGAAAACTTCCTCGATACCGGGGAGCGGATGTGGATCGTCGACTGGGAATATTCCGGGATGAACGATCCGCTGTGGGACCTCGGCGATCTCTCGGTCGAGGGCAAGTTCGATGCGGACCAGGACGAAGAACTGATGCGCGCTTATTTCGGCGGCGAGGCGAGGCCGGCAGAGCGCGGCCGCGTCGTCATCTACAAGGCGATGTGCGACCTCTTATGGACGCTGTGGGGCCTGATCCAGCTCGCCAACGACAATCCGGCCGACGATTTCCGCGCCTATGCCGACGGCCGTTTCGCCCGCTGCAGGACCCTGATGGAGACGGCGGAATTTTCGCGGCACCTCGCTGCCGTGCGAGAGGGCTGAACGGAGGCCTAGATCCTAATTCACGCCTTTCGGCACGTTCTCCGGCGGCACCTCGGTCTCGACCACCTTCTGGCGGTGGAAGATGAACAGGCCGGCAAGCACGACGATGGCCGCGCCGACGAGGATGCGAGGACTGGGCACATCGCCGAAGAAGACCAGGCCGAAGACCACCGCCCACAGAAGCAGGCTGTAATGCAGCGGCGCCAGCGTCGAGGCCGGCGCCAGCTTCAGCGCCCTCGTGATCATCAGATGCGCGGCGCAGGAGACGACGCCGAGCAGGAGCATCGCGCCGAAATCGAGCGCCGACGGCGTGCGCCAGGCGCCGATGGTGAGCAGGCCGCCGACAATCAGCGTGCCGATGGTCTGCCAGGTGACCAAAGTCGTGTCGCTGGTGCCGCGCAGGAGACGGCCGAGGATGATGGCGAAGCCGAAGGCGATGCTGCCCACCAGCGCGAAGGCCGAAGACAGCGAGAAGGCCGCCGAGGATGGCTTCAAAATGATCAGCACGCCGCAGAAGCCGACCAGGATCGCCAGCCAACGGCGCCAGCCGACCTTTTCGCCGAGCAGGAGGTGCGACAGCGCCGCGACATAGATCGGCCCGGCCATGTAAAAACTCATCACGTCGGCGAGCGGCAGGTAGACGACCGCTGCATAGAAGAGTCCGGTATCGGTGGTGGTGGCCACGACACGCAGGAACTGCAAAAGCGGCCGGTCCATGTGAAACAGCCTGGCCGTGCCTTGGTTGGCGATCATCGGGCCGAGCACGATGAAAGCGCCGATCGAGCGGATCAACACGACCTGCCCGACCGAGAAGGAAGCGACCAGCCATTTGCCCATCGCGTCGTTCAGCGCGAACATGAAGTCGCCGGCCAGCATCAACAGGATGCCGGCGAGCAACATGTTTCTGATCGTGAAATTTCGGGCAAGGGAAGCCATGCCGCTCCCTAGCCGCAAGCGGCCGGTTTGACGAGGGAAAATCGGCCAGCTGGTAAGACCAGCGACGGAAATCGGCTGGTTCTAGCCCGCCCTATGCCGCCGGTTCACCTGCGACGGCCGGCCGACGATCGACAGCCGCGTTTCCTGCTTGGTGCGTTCGGCCACCACCTTGCCTCTGGCGATGACGCAGAGACGTTCGGGACGCAGGCGCACGGCCTCGATCGCATTGCCGGCATCGAGCACGACGAGGCTCGCCCGCTTGCCGACGGCAAGGCCCAGATGGTCGAGCCGCATGATAGCGGCGTTGACATTGGTCACTATGTCGAAGCAGCGCGCCATATCGGCCGGGCTCGACATCTGCGCGACATGCAGGCCCATGAAGGCGACGTCGAGCATGTCGGCGGTGCCCAGCGAATACCAGGGGTCGAGCACGCAATCCTGGCCCCAGCCGACGCGGATGCCGAGCGCCTGCATCTCCTTCACCCGGGTTAGGCCGCGCCGCTTCGGGAAGGTGTCGTGGCGCCCCTGCAGCATGATGTTGATCAGCGGGTTGGGGATTGCCGAAACGTCGGCTTCGGCGATGAGCGGCAAAAGCTTCGAGACGTAGTAATTGTCCATCGAATGCATCGAGGTGAGGTGCGAGCCGGCCACCTTGCCCTGCAGCCCGAGGCGCTGCGTTTCGTAGGCCAGCTGCTCGATATGGCGCGACAGCGGATCGTCGGTCTCGTCGCAATGCATGTCGACCATCAGCCCGCGTTTGGCGGCGATCTCGCAAAGCTCCGTCACCGAGCGGTCGCCGTCGGCCATGGTGCGCTCGAAATGCGGGATGCCGCCGACGATGTCGACGCCCATGTCGAGCGCACGGATGGTGTTCTCCAACGCCGTCGGCGAGCGATAGAGGCCGTCCTGCGGAAAGGCGACCAGCTGCAGGTCGATATAGGGCGCGACGGTTTTCTTCACGTCGAGCAGGGCTTCCACCGCGAGCAGCCGGTCGTCGCAGACATCGACATGGCTGCGGATGGCGAGCAGGCCCATCGAGACGGCCCAATCGCAATAGGCGAGCGCGCGCTCGCGCACGGCCTCATGCGTCAAAAGCGGCTTCAGCTCGCCCCAGAGCGCGATGCCCTCGAGCAGCGTGCCCGACGCATTGATGCGCGGAATGCCGTAGGAGAGCGTGGCGTCCATATGGAAATGCGGATCAACGAAAGGCGGCGAGACGAGATTGCCGCTCGCGTCGATTTCGGCCGGCGCCGAACCCGGGAGCTTTGGTTCGATCGCGACGATGGTCTCGCCCGCAATCCCTATGTCGGCAATCCTGCCATCCGGCAGCGTGCCGCCGCGCACGATCAAGTCGAAATCCATCTGCCGTCGTCCCCAATACCAGAATCGGCTGCTATCGTGACCGAAAAGACAGCCTGCCGCAGCCTTTTCTTTCCCTCGACGGCGAAAGGTTCCATCCGGCCTCAACTCGCTCTATAAGCCGCCACGCGCCCTTGTGGCGAATCTGAATTTCTCACAGCCAGCCATAGGATCGGCCGTTGTTTCGCTTCTTCCGCTCGACGGAAAACCAACGCCTCATCGCGAGGCTGGTAAGAGAATCCTTCCACGACCATAAGTTCGGCTATGGCGCGGCCATATTGTCGATGCTGGTGGTCGCCCTCATGACGGGGGCAAGCGCCTGGATCCTGCGCGAAATCACCAACGAGTTCGTGGTCTATAAGCGGATAGACCGCGTCAACCTGATTGCCGGGGGTGTGGCGGCGATCTTTGTTCTCAAGGGCATCGCGACTTTCGTCCAGACCTATTTCATGAGCCGCGTCGGCAATGCCATCATTGCCGACCGGCAGCGCAAGATCTACGACCGTATCCTGGCGCAAGGCATCGAATTCTACCATTCGACCTCGTCTTCCGACCTGATCACCCGCATGACCAACAACGCCCAGGCGGCGCGCAGCGTGCTCGACCTCGTCGTCACGTCTTATGTGCGCGACCTGGTGACGTTGGTTGTGCTGGTGATGGTCATGGTCTGGCAACAGCCGGCGCTGTCGCTGATCTGCTTCGTCGTCGGACCGGTGGCGATCTACGGCGTCAACCGCATCCTGAGACGCGTCCGCAAGATCGCGGCGATGGAATTCATCTCGCTCGGCCAGATCGTGCATGTGATGCAGGAAACGGCGATCGGCGTGCGGGTCGTCAAATCCTTCAATCTCGAAGCCGCGATGCGCAAGCGTATGCACAAGGCGGTGTCTGACGTCGAAACCCGTGCCAACAACATCGCCACGCTGGAAGCCGCCACCAGCCCGGTGATGGAAACGCTGGCCGGTCTGGCAATTGCCGGCGCCGTGCTGGTCAGCGGCCTGCTGGTGCTGCAGGGCGGCCAGATGCCGGGCAACATTATGGCCTTCATCGCCGCGCTGCTGCTGGCCTATGAGCCGGCAAAGCGCCTGGCCCGCGTCCGCATCTCGCTGGAGACGGGCATCGTGGGCGTGCGCATGATGTTCCAGCTCGCCGACCGGCCGCTGACGCTGGCCGAGAAACCCGGCGCCGCGCCGCTGCGACCCGGTCCGGGCGATATCCGCTTCGATGATGTCAGCTTCGCCTATCCGGAAAGCCCGCCGGTGTTCGAAGGATTCAACCTGACGCTTGACGCCGGCAAGATGACGGCGCTGGTCGGACCGTCGGGCAGCGGCAAGTCGACGATCCTGAACCTGATCATGCGCATGTATGATCCGCAGACCGGCAAGGTGATGTTCGACGGCCAGGACATCTCGTTCGCGACGCTCGATTCGCTCAGGCGCAAGATCGCCTATGTCAGCCAGGACACGTTCCTGTTTGCCGGCACGGTCATGCACAACATCCGCCTCGGCCGCGAGGACGCGACCGACGATGAGGTGATCGCCGCCGCCAAGGCCGCCAACGCACATGACTTCATCAGCGCCATGCCCAAGGGCTACGACACCGAGGTCGGCGAGAACGGCTCGCTGTTGTCCGGGGGCCAGCGTCAGCGCATTTCGATCGCGCGCGCCATGCTGCGCAATGCCGAGATCCTGCTGCTCGACGAGGCGACCAGCGCGCTCGATGCCGAATCGGAAGCGCTGTTCCGCGACGCGCTGCAGCAGCTTACCGTCGGGCGCACGACGATCGTGATCGCGCACCGGCTGTCGACCGTGCACCAGGCCGACACGATCGTGGTGCTGGAAAAGGGCAAGGTGGTGGAAAGCGGCCCGCACAAGACGCTGCTCAAGCAGGGCGGGCTCTACCAGAAGCTTTATGAATATCAGCTGATGCCGTGATGCGGCGCCTCTCCTTCTCCCCTTGCGGGAGAAGGTGGATCGGCGCGCAGCGCCGAGACGGATGAGGGGTGTTCCAGCGGAGTGAGACGTTGGCGAATTCTGACTGGATAAGCGGTGCCGCCAAGGTGGAGCACCCCTCATCCGTCGCCTTCGGCGACACCTTCTCCCACAAGGGGAGAAGGGGAAATGCGCCCTTACTCCGGCACGTTCCGCACCGCGCCCTTGTCGGCGCTGGTGGCGAAGGCGGCGTAGGCTCGGAGCGCCGTCGTCACCTTGCGCTTGCGCTTTTCGGCCGGCTTCCAGGCGTCGGCGCCCTTTGCGTTCATCGCCGTCCGGCGCGCTTCGAGCTCGGCATCGCTGATGGCGAGGCGGATGGTGCGGTTGGGAATGTCGATCTCGATCGTATCGCCTTCCTGGACCAGGCCGATCGCGCCGCCTTCGGCGGCCTCGGGCGAGACATGGCCGATCGACAGGCCGGACGTGCCGCCGGAGAAGCGGCCGTCGGTGATCAGCGCGCAGGCTTTGCCGAGGCCCTTCGACTTCAGGTAGCTCGTCGGGTAGAGCATTTCCTGCATGCCGGGGCCGCCGCGCGGCCCTTCATAGCGGATGACGACGATGTCGCCGGCCTTGATCTCGTTGCCGAGGATCGCCTTGACGGATGCGTCCTGGCTCTCGAAGACGCGAGCCGGGCCGGTGAACTTCAGGATCGACTCGTCGACGCCGGCGGTCTTCACGATGCAGCCGTCGAGCGCCAGATTGCCCTTCAGCACGGCAAGGCCGCCATCCTTGGAGAAGGGCGTCTTGGCTGAGCGGATGACGCCCTTTTCACGATCGAGGTCGAGCTCGCCCCAGCGGCGGTCCTGGCTGAAAGCGACCTGGGTCGGCACGCCGCCGGGAGCGGCGAGGAAGAAGTCGCGGACGTTTTCGGCAGAGGTGCGCGAAATATCCCAGTGGTCGAGGGCCTCGCCGAGGGTCGCCGTATGCACGGTGGGCAGGTCGCGGTTGATCAGGCCTGCCTGGTCGAGTTGGCCGAGGATGGCCATGATGCCGCCGGCGCGATGGACGTCCTCCATGTGCACGTCGGACTTGGCCGGCGCCACCTTGCAGAGCACGGGCACCTTGCGCGACAGCCGGTCGATGTCCTCCATGGTGAAGTCGACCTCGCCCTCATGGGCGGCGGCAAGGATGTGCAGCACCGTGTTGGTCGAGCCGCCCATGGCGATATCGAGCGCCATTGCGTTCTCGAAGGCGCCCTTGGAGGCGATGCTGCGCGGCAGGGCTGTTTCGTCGTCCTGCTCGTAATAGCGCTGGGCGAGATCGACGACGAGGTGGCCTGCCTCGACGAACAGGCGCTTGCGGTCGGCATGGGTGGCCAAGGTCGAGCCGTTGCCGGGCAGCGACAGGCCGAGCGCTTCCGTCAGGCAGTTCATCGAATTGGCGGTGAACATGCCGGAGCACGAACCGCAGGTCGGGCAGGCCGAGCGCTCGATGACCTTGACGTCCTCGTCGGAGATCTTGTCGTCGGCGGCAGCGACCATGGCATCGACCAGATCGAGCGCCTGCGCCTTGCCGGCCAGCACCACCTTGCCGGCCTCCATCGGTCCGCCCGAGACGAAGACAGTCGGGATGTTGAGGCGAAGCGACGCCATCAGCATGCCGGGCGTGATCTTGTCGCAGTTGGAGATGCAGACCATGGCGTCGGCGCAATGCGCGTTGACCATGTATTCGACGGAATCGGCGATCAGCTCGCGCGACGGCAGCGAATAGAGCATGCCGTCATGTCCCATGGCGATGCCGTCGTCGACGGCGATGGTGTTGAATTCCTTGGCGACGCCGCCGGCCTTCTCGATCTCGCGTGCGACGAGCTGGCCGAGGTCCTTCAGATGCACATGGCCCGGCACGAACTGGGTGAAGGAATTGACCACCGCGATGATCGGCTTGCCGAAATCGCTGTCCTTCATGCCCGTGGCGCGCCACAGGCCGCGAGCGCCGGCCATGTTGCGGCCATGGGTAGTGGTGCGGGAACGATAGGCGGGCATTGTATTGTCCTTGCTGGCTGGCCGCGCCGATGCGCGGCGGGCGGCGCTTAAATTTGGTCGGCAGCGTTATAGCGGCCATGATCCGGCCTTGCCACAATTTTGCGCTGCACCAGCACGCTTCGGGAATTTGACCTCTTCAGGAATTTTTGTTGCCGCTGTCGGATGATGCCTCGCTGAAGCGTCCTTGAGGCAGACGGCATCGAAGTGGCACGAAATCGCCGGCGACCCGTTTGACAACAAAAGCCAACATGAAGCCCGAGGAGCAAGGCATGCAGAAGATCACCACCTTCCTGTGGTTCGACAACCAGGCCGAGGAAGCCATGAACCACTACATCTCCATCTTCAAGAATTCGAAGGTGCTGAGCGTGACGCGCTGGCCCAAGGGCCATCCCCAGGAAGGCCAGGTGCTGGTCGCCTCGTTCGAGCTCGACGGCGTGCAGTTCCAAGCCCTCAACGGCGGGCCGCAATACAAGTTCACCGAAGCGATCTCGCTGTCGATCGACTGCAAGACGCAGGAAGAGGTGGATCACTTCTGGACCAGGCTCACCGAAGGCGGCGAACCGGGACGCTGCAGCTGGCTGAAGGACAAGTTCGGCGTTTCCTGGCAGGTCGTGCCGGAGCAACTGCCGCGCCTGCTTCAGGATCCGGACCGGGCCAAGGCCGGTCGTGTCATGTCGGCGATGATGCAGATGGGCAAGATCGAAATCGACAAGCTCGAAGCGGCGGCGAGGGGGTGAGCGCCTTTACCTTCTCCCCTTGTGGGAGAAGGTGGATCGGCGCGCAGCGCCGAGACGGATGAGGGGTGTTCCAGCGGAGTGAGACGTTGGCTTTCCCTGGAACACCCCTCATCCGACCTCGCTTCGCGAGGCCACCTTCCCCCACAAGGGGGGAAGGGAAAAACATTCACGCCGCTTTGTCGCGCACCTGGTAATCCTTGACCGCGGCGAAGCGGATCGCTTTCCAGCGCTCGGCTTCGTAGTTCAGCGAGAAGGCGTGCTGGGCGAGGAAGACCGGATCGTTGTCGAGGTCGCGGGCGATGTCGCCCCGATGCGATTCGATGAAACGTTGTACCTCCGCCCTGTCGTCGGCCGAGATCCAGCGGCAGATCGAGAAACGCGACATCTCGAAATCCACCGGCAGCGTGTATTCGATGTTCAGCCGTTCCTTGAGCACGTCAAGCTGCAGCGCGCCGACGACGCCGACAATGGCCGGCGAGCCGTCCTCGGGCGAGAACAGCTGCACGACGCCTTCCTCGGCCATCTGGTGCAGCGCTTCCTTCAGCTTCTTCGCTTTCATGGCGTCACCGAGGCGCACGCGGCGCAGGATTTCCGGAGCGAAGTTCGGTACGCCGCGGAACAGGATCTCCTCGCCTTCGGTCAGCGTGTCGCCGATGCGCAGCGTGCCGTGGTTGGGGATGCCGACGACGTCGCCGGCGAAGGCCTCGTCGGCGGTGACGCGGGTGCGGGCGAAGAAGAACTGCGGCGCCGACAGGCTCATCGGCTTGCCGGTGCGCACAAGCTTGGCCTTCATGCCACGCTCCAGCTTGCCCGAGCAGACGCGCACGAAAGCGATGCGGTCGCGGTGGTTGGGATCCATATTGGCCTGGATCTTGAAGACGAAGGAGGTCATTTTGTCCTCCGTCGCCTCGACCAGACGTTCGTCGGCCTCCTGGGCGCGCGGCGGCGGGCCATAGGCGCCCAGCGCTTCGATCAGGTCGCGCACGCCGTAATTGCGCAGCGCCGAGCCGAAATAGACGGGCGTCAGATGGCCTTCGCGGAAGGCCTCCACGTCAAGCGGACGGCAGGCCTCGCGCGCGAGTTCCAGTTCCTCTATGAAGGCTTCACGCTCATTGTCCGGCAACAATCCCGCGACGCGGTTGGAATCGGGACCGTGGACCGGCGTGCGCTCCTTCTCGTCGTCGTTGCGGCGCACCGCGTTCTGCGCCAGGTGGTAGGTGCCCGAAAAGGTCCTGCCGCGGCCGATTGGCCAGGTGACGGGCGCAGTGTCGAGCGCCAGCTTCTGCTCGATCTCGTCGAGGATTTCGAACGGATCGCGGCTCTCGCGGTCCATCTTGTTGACGAAGGTGATGATCGGAATGTCGCGCAGCCGGCAGACCTCGAACAGTTTCAGCGTGCGCGGCTCGATGCCCTTGGCGGCGTCGATGACCATGACGGCAGAATCTACCGCCGACAGCGTGCGGTAGGTGTCGTCGGCGAAATCCTCGTGACCCGGCGTGTCGAGCAGGTTGAAGACGTTGTCGTCATATTCGAAGGTCATCACCGAGGTGACGACCGAGATGCCGCGCTCGCGCTCGATCTTCATCCAGTCGGATCGCGTCTGGATGCGGTCCTTCTTGGCCTTGACCTCGCCGGCAAGCTGAATGGCGCCGCCGAACAAAAGCAGCTTTTCGGTGAGCGTGGTCTTGCCGGCGTCGGGGTGGGCGATGATCGCGAAGGTGCGGCGGCGCGATACCGCCTGTTCGATGTCTTCTGCCAATTTTTGGAATCCTGTCTGTGGCGCGGGCTTCTAGCAGCGCATTGCCAGCCTGTCGACGGTTTTGGACAAACCGGTTCGACCGGCGCAGCAGAGAGACGTGCCGTCGGCAAAAGACCTTGGTCCTCACTTCCACATACCGTCGCGATCGGTCTTGCCGCCGAACCAGGTGACCGACGCGATTTCCGAGCGTTTGATGCCGATGTCGCGCAGCAAATAGTTCGGCAGCTCGTCCAGCCAGGCGCGATCCCTGCGGATGCGGACGATCCGCGCGAGGACGCGGAGGCCGGAACGGCATATTTCGACGGCTGTCGCGAAGAAACGCCCGTTAACGTACGGGCGGGCGACGGGCTTCATTCCCAGACGAAGGGCTGGCATGATCATCTTCCTTTTGTTTGAACGAAGGGATCGGGAGGGCCGTGCAGGCCCTCCCGAAGACGCTGCGCGTGTCAGGACCGGTCGTGCGCGCAGCTCACATAAGGGTTCCAGTCGGCGAACATGCCGGCCGGGTTGTGCCGCCAGTGCCAGACATGGAGCTCGTAGTAAGGGTCCACCGGGTGGGCGCCCACCGTCGTCTTGCGCTGCAGGGTGCGGCCGAGGAATTCGGGTACGCCTTTGCCCTTCCAGTCCTTTTCGAAGACGATGTATTCCATGCCGACGAGCTGCATGGAGCCATCGGCCTCCGGCTCGTAGGTCAGCACGTCCGGCTCGCCGAGCGCGAGCCTGCCGTCGCCGGCCCGCCCGGGATGGATGAAGTGGACGCCCATCGTGCCGTGCTCGTCATGCGTCGTGCATTCGAACAGTTGCCGGTAGCCGTCCGCCTTGGCGACCTCGATGTCGAGATACTTGGCCGACATTTCCCGGGACCGGTTGAGCACTGGATCGGGCATGTCATGGGCGAGCGCGGTGCCGCAAAACAGCGCGGAGGCGCCGACGGCAAGGACAATTTCCGCAAAGCGCTTCACGATCGATCCTCCCCGTCAGGCGGCGGCGTAAGCCGTCGTCGGATCGAACAGGCGCTTGACCTGCGTGATCTTCGTCGCCGGAAAGCCGCTCATCTTGGCATGACGCTGGATGATCGCCTCGTCCTTGGCGAGATAGACGCAAAAGGTCTTGTCGTCCGTCACGAAGGATTCGACCCACTGGATGTCGGGGCCGAGCTCGGCCAGAACGGCGTTCGAGGCCTTGGACGCGTCGCGAAGCTGCTCGCGCTCGAAGGTGCCGACCTTGGGGATCTCGCGTTCGATGATGTATTTGTGCATGTCACAATCTCCTTGATCTGGGTTCAAATGCCACCGAGCGTCCGACCAGGTCGGAGCCCGTGACATCCCGGGGGCCGCTGAGCTAAACTGCAGCTTGGCCCGCCAGGCAGACGGAGAATTACGAAAGAGGCGGCCAACAGTCCTTATGCCGCCCTTATCTTATTCTGATCCTTTGCCTATTGCCGTTACAGGGATTGCTGCCGATGGGAATTTATTGCTTCGGCGACTTCGAACTCAATGAGGACTCGCGCGCCCTTCGCCTCGCCGGAAGCGAGATCGAGGTGCAGCCCCTGGTCTTCGATTTCCTCGCCGTCCTGCTGCGCCATCAGGAGCGCGCCTTGAGCAAGGACGAATTGCTTGAGACGCTGTGGCCCGGCGTGACGGTGACCGAGGCTTCGCTGCAGCGCGTCGCGAGCCTTGCCCGCGGCATTCTTCGCCAGGGTGGCATGGAGACGGCGCTGCGCAACCTGCCCCGCTTCGGCTACCGGATTTGCCTCGATCAACCGGCCGCCTCGGAAACCAGGCCGGCGCTGGCCGATGGGGGCGGCAGGCCCTCGATCCCCAGCCTGCCAATTCTGTCGGCGCGGGCTGCCGCTGCAGCGAGGAAATGGCATGACGCCGCGGCCGCTTTCACGCAAGCGGATGCCGCCGACGAGCTGCTGACGGCCGATCTCGAGGAATGGGCGCTGGCGCTAGAATGCATGGGCCGGCCGGCCGAAGCCATCCCGCTTCTGGCGCGCGCGGTGACGGCTTACGGCGTGGCCGGCGAGCGGCTGCGCGCGGCTTCCCCCGCAATCACCCTCGCCAGGATCCATCTCGAGAGAGGCGAGCTTGCCGTCGCCAAGGGCTGGCACAAGCGCGCCGCGCAGTTGATCGATACTGCTTCCGACAGCAGGGAGCACGGTCTCTGGTGCTGGATGGGGGCGCGCATCATGGGCGCGGAAGCCGAGCCGGAACAGGCGCTTGCGCTGGCTGAACAGGCCTTCGCGGTCGGCAGGCATCTCGACGATCCGGTGGTGGAGTCGCTCGGCCTTATCTATCGCGGCTTCTTCAAACTGTGTCTCGGTGAAACCAAAGCCGGGCAGGAGGATCAGGACCTTGCCGCCGCGCTCGGCCTGTCCAGCGACGTCGACCCGGTCGTCGGCGGAATCCTCTATTGCAACATCCTGTGGGCCTGTCGGAATTTCGGCGACTGGTCGCGCGCCAACCAATGGACGCTTAGCTACGAAGATTGGTGCAGGGGACACGGGCTGGAAGACCTTTCGGGCTCGTGCCGGCTGCATCGCGCCGAAGTGCTCGGCGTTCATGGTACGCTGAAGGAGGCGGAAGCGCTTGTGCGCGCGGCACTCGACCAGCTCGCACTCGACGCGCCCTGGGCGACCGGCGACGCCTTGCGCGTGCTGGGCGACATTCACCTGGCAGCCGGAGAATTCACGGAAGCCGAAGCGGCCTACCGCGCATCGCATGCGGCGGGGTGGGATCCGCAGCCCGGACTTGCGCTGCTGCAACTCGAGCAGGGACAGGCGGAGGCCGCTTTCAGCGCTCTCGAACGTTCCCTGGTGGGCAATGGCTGGCCGACGCTGCAGCGGCGAGGCTTGGTCCTCGCCACGCTCGCCAAGGTCGCGGCGCGGACCAATCGGCGCGAGCGGGCGAAAGAGGTGATCGCCGAATTGGAGACCCAGCCGCAGCGTTGGCCGATGGCCTCCATCCAAGCGCTGACCGCGGAAGCCAAGGCGGAACTTTTCATGCAGGAAGAGCGCCTCGCCGAGGCTGCGCGGGAGTTGCAGATCGCATGCTCGCGCTGGAACGAGATCGGCTCGCCGATTAATGTCGCCGACGCCAGGCTGTCGCTCGCGGCGCTGCTCATCAGGATCGGCGATCGTTCCGGCGCTGAGCTGGAGCTCGGCACCGCGCTGGCGATTGCGAAGAAAGTCGACTCTTCACGGCTCATGCGGCGCTGCGACGAGCTGAAGGGCCTGATTGCCGGGGCGCAGGGGGTAGCGGTGGGCAGCGACTAGCTCTCACTTGAGGTCTGGCCTGCGCGGTGGCATGAGAGGGAAATCTCTCTCTCAAAGGTCCGGCATGAGCAGCGCAAAGCAAGTCATCGTCATCGGCGCCGGCATTATCGGCGCCTCGATCGCCTGGCATCTGACGCGGGCCGGCGCACGGGTGACGGTGGTTTCGGAAAGCCGCGCCGGCGGTGTCGCCACGCCGAATTCCTTTGCCTGGATCAATGCCAGCTGGGGCAATCCGGAAACCTATTTCCGGCTGCGCATCCGCGCCATGGCCGAATGGAAGCGGCTGGCGAAGGACGTGCCGGGCCTGCCGCTCGCCTGGTGCGGCGGCCTGTGCTTCGACCTGCCCGCGGACAGGCTCGAAGCCTATGCGGTCGAGCATTCGTCCTGGGGCTACGGCATCGAGCGGGTCGGGCGCGAACAGGCGGCGCGCATCGAGCCCAATTTGGCGGAGCTTCCCGAGTTTGCACTTTATGTCGCGCAGGAAGGCGTGGCCGAGCCTGTGGAGACCACGAAGGCGCTGCTGGCGGATGCCGAACGGCGCGGCGCGCGGATCGTCAAGGGAAGCGTCGACAGGCTGGCGCTGGTCAACGGCAAGGTTACGGGCGTCGTCGCTTCGGGCGAGATCATCGCCGCCGACGAGGTGGTGATTGCGGCAGGCGCCGGCGCTCCGGCGATCGCCGCGACGGCAGGCATCAAGCTGCCGATCGAGACCCCGCCCGGCCTGATCGTGCATTCGCGACCGCACTCAAAGCTGCTCAACGGGCTGGTGCTGGCTGACAGACTGCATATGCGCCAGACCGCCGATGGCCGTATCATCGCGGGCTCGGATTTCGGCGGCGGCGATCCGGGGGAGAATCCAGAGGCCGCCGCGCACGCGCTGTTCGCCGCGACGAAAGCGATGCTGCGCGACGCGAAGGAGCTGGAATTCGACTTCCACACGATCGGCTACCGTCCGACGCCGGTCGACGGGTTCCCGATCGTCAGCCGCGCGAAAGGTGTCGGCGGCCTCTACGTCGCCGTCACCCATTCCGGCATCACGCTGGCGCCGGCGGTCGGCCTGTTTGCGGCCGGCGAAATCCTCAACGACAAGCGCGATGCGTTGCTTGAACCCTACGCGCTGTCGCGTTTCGCTCAGTAGCCGGGAGGCCGGCGAAATCCTCCGGTGAGCGGCGCAAGCGCGGCTGCAATGCCGAGCAGCCGCGCTTCCGACCATTTCCTGCCGACCAATTGAAGGCCGATCGGCAAGCCATCGCGGTCCTGCCCGCAAGGGAACGCAAGCGCCGGATGGCTGGAATAATTGAACACCGCGCCATAGGCCGGCAGCATCCAGTAGCTCTCTTCCTTGCCGTCGACCTTGAGCGGGCTGCCCGGCTTGCCGTGCGGGAAGGCGGTGGTCATGGCGACCGGGCAGAGCAAGGCATCGCAGCTCTCAAAGAACCGCTCCCAGGCAAGGATCGACCGGTCGCGGCGGGCAAGCGCCGCGAACCAGCGCGATACCGGCGTCGGCTGCTCCGGCGGTTCCGGCTGCGCGGCTTCCAGCATCATGCCGATCAGCTTGCCGCCCTCGGCGAGGTCGTCGTGCAGGTCGAGCTTCGGCAATTTCGCTTCCTCCACAACCGCGCCTGTCGAGGCGAGCTGCGCGGCCAGGCTTTCGACGGCGGCACGGATTTCGGTGGCAACCGGGAAGCCCGGGAAAGATTCGGCCACGGCGATGCGCAACGACTTGAGTTCGAGTTTCGGCATCGGCTCAACCGGCACGGGCACCAGGTCGGTGTCCGCGCGGTCCGGTCCGGCAATGATCCGGTAGATCAGCGCCAGATCCTCGATGTTGCGAGCAATCGGGCCAACACATGACATCAGCCGCACGCTGCGCGGCACACCGCCCGGAGCGGGAAAGGCGCCGGCCAGCGACACGCGATGTTCAGTTGGCTTCAGGCCATAGACGCCACAGAAAGCAGCGGGCAAGCGTATGGAATCCTGCATGTCGGTGCCGACTTCGAACGGAGTCATGCCTGTCGCTACTGCCGCGGCCGCGCCACCGCCTGAGCCGCCGGCCGTGCGCGACGGATCCCACGGATTGCAAGTGCGCCCGAACAGCGGGTTGTCGGACTGCCAGTCGCCCAGCATGGTGGCGACGTTGGTCTTGCCGACCAGTATGGCGCCGGCTGCTTTCAGCCTTTCAACCACAGGGCTGTCCTGCCTAGCCATGTAGTCGGCGAACGGCGGAAAACCGACGGTGGTCCTGATACCCGCCGTCTCGTGCGCATCCTTCAGCGTGAATGGCACCCCGTGCAGCGGACCGAGCGTGTCGCCGCGCGCCATTGCCGCATCGGCCAGGAGGGCACGTGCCTGCGCCTGTTCCCGATCGAGGACGACGACAGCGTTGACCGCCCCGTTGTGCCGGTCGATCTGGGCAAGCTGCGCATCGAGCGCCTCGATCGCCGAAATTTTTCGCTGGGCAATGGCTGCCGCGAGCTCGGCAGTCGAGGAAAACCCGATATCCATGTGCACACTCCGGCTGCTTACCGCGCTCCGCCTTGAACATGGCGGACAGAGGGTGCGGCTTCAAGCCGAATTCAGCATCCGAGCCTCGCGAGCGCTTGATCGAAATTGCGCCAGGTGCCGATTTCCCTCACCCTGCCAGAGCCAACTGAACGGCCGCCGGCGCGAAAGGCTTGATGCTGGTGCTGTCGCGGGTCATGGTGACGAAACTCGACTGCGGAATCTCATGCCAGGTCCGGCCGTCGCGATCGAACGGCTCGGAGACGATGCAGCGACCTACTCCCTTGGCGAAGGCGCCGGTATAGAGCGTCGGAGCATGCTCGTCGGTGGCGTAGCGAACGGCGTGAAGCGCCCGACCGTCGCTGAAGGCAGCCGTCAACTTCAGCGACGGTTCGATGCCGGCACGGCGCGCAGCATCGAGCACCCGGCTGGTGGCGCGCGACACCGCGCCTAGTGGATCCTGCGCCAGGCCTTCGCCGATCATAAGCTGAAAGAACAGTTCGGAATCCGTGCTGCCTTCGACCTGGTCGAACAACGTATCGGAGAGCGAATTCTCGAGCGCGCGACGGATCTTCTCGAAGCCGCCGATCTGGCCATTATGCATGAACGACCAGCGGCCCGAAACGAAGGGATGGCAGTTCGCGCGGCTGGTGGCGCCGCCTGTCGAGGCGCGCACATGCGCCAGGAACATGCCGGATTTTATCTGGCGTCCAAGGCTCCTGAGATTGGTATCGGACCAGGCCGGCAGGACATCGCGGTAAAGGCCGGGTTCCGGCCGGTCGCCATACCAGGCTACGCCGAAGCCGTCGGCACTGATCGGCGATTTCGCCTCCTTCGCGCCATGGCTCTGAACGATCAGCGAATGGGAGGGTGCGGCGATGACGTCCTCCAGGAAGATCGCGTCGCCGAGATAGGCTGCCCACCTGCACATTGTTTGATCCTCTGTCGATGCGCTCTGGGCGCGCGAATGGATTCGCGGCCCGTCGAGCGCCACAGATGACAGGAGCGAGCCCGGGCGTCCTTACGCCGCGCTTACGTTTTGCTGATCTCTGCCTGAATCCGGCAGCCTGGATCTTGCTTCAGCCGACCAGCGCCGGCGGGGCCGCCGCCGGCGCAAACGGCCGGATGCCAGTGCCGACCCTCGTCATGGTGACGAAGCTCGATGGCGGGATCGCCTGCCAGTCGCGACCGTCGCGGTCGAAGGGCTCGGAGACGATGCAATGGCCGGCGCGTTTCGCGAAAGCGCCGGTATAGAGCGTCGGCGCATGGTCGTCGGTGGCGTAGCGCACAGCATAGAGCGCCTCGCCATCGGAAAAGGCCGCGGTCAGTTTCAACGCAGGTTCGATGCCGGCCCGGCGCGAGGCCTCGATGACGCGACCGGTTGCCCGCGACACCGCGCCCTGCGGGTCGCTCGCCAGTCCCTGGTCGATCATCAAGAGGAAAAAGAGCTCGGAATCGGTGGTGCCCTCGCGCTGGTCGAAGACCTCGTCGGAGAGCGAGTTCTCCAGCGCGCGGCGGATCTTTTCGAAGCCGCCGATCTGACCGTTGTGCATGAACGACCAGCGGCCGGAGACGAAAGGATGGCAGTTCATGCGGCTGGTGGCGCCGCCGGTCGAGGCGCGCACATGGGCCAGAAACAGGCCCGACTTGATCTGCCGGCACAGGCTCTTCAGGTTGGGGTCGGACCAGGCCGGCAGGATATCGCGATAAAGGCCGGGCTCGGGCCGGTCGCCATACCAGGCCAGGCCGAAGCCGTCGCCGTTGGTCGGCGACTTGGCTTCCTGGGCGCAGTGGCTTTGGGCGATCAGCGAGTGGCAGGGCGCGGTGATGATGTCTTCGAGGAAGACCGCTTCACCCAAATAGGCCGCCCACCGGCACATCGCATTCCACCATCTATCAGGCGCGGTCCAGGAGAGCCTTTGGCTCCTTCACCGCGTGCGAGCCCCTGTTGTGCGTGCGTTCATAAAGCTCGCGAACGATTCGGCTGGCCGTAGTCTCGAACAGAAATGGCAAGAAAGCGTGAACGAGCGCGGCGCCCGCCGCCATCGACAGCCGCGAGCAGAACCAGGCGGCGAAAGCCATATGGCCGAAATAGGTCTCGCCGACCTTCTCCGGGTGAGCCGTGAACAGTGCCGTAAACCGTGTCGTCATGGTGATCCCTCCTGCCGGGACGAGCCCCGATGGTGAGTATCGTGCCATACGGCTTTGGTTCATTGGTCCCAGATGGTCCTTGCTTTTTCATATTTTGTGGGACATTCATCCCAATATGGCGACGGAAATCGATGAAATTGATCGAAGATTGCTGGCCGAGCTGCAACGCGACGGCACGCTGTCGGTCGACCAGCTGTCGGAGCGGGTGGCGCTGTCGCGCAACGCCTGCTGGCGGCGCGTCAAGCGGCTGGAGGAGGATGGCGTCATCACCGGCCGCGTCGCGCTGGTCGATGCCGACAAGCTCGGGCTGGGCCTATCCGTTTTCATCCTGGTCCGCACCTCCAACCACGATCCGGACTGGCTGCAGAAATTCCGCGCGGCAGTGACCGGCTTTGCCGAGATCACCGGCGTCTACCGGATGTCGGGTGACCTCGACTATGTGCTGAGGGCCCGCGTCGCCGACGTCAAAGCCTATGACCGCCTCTACCAGCGGCTGATCGCCAAGGTGGCGCTGTCGGACGTCTCGGCCTCCTTCGTCATGGAGGAAATCAAGGAGACCACCGTCGTGCCGGTGGAACTGCGCTAACCGGAACCGCCTTGAAAGAAAGGCGTTGATAGCGTCACGGCCGGGTTGACCGAATCGGTACCCGCGCCGATAGGAGTGGGCTCATGCGCACGGCTGTCCATTCTTCCTCCGTCATCGGCCCCACCGTCGGTTTCGTCAGGCTTCCGCATGGCGAAGGCCTGCCTCTGCCGGCCTATGAGAGCGCGGGCGCCGCCGGCATGGATTTGCGCGCCGCAGTGCCGGAGGACCGGCCACTGCTCATCCTGCCAGGAAAACGCGCGCTGGTGCCGACGGGGCTCGTCCTGGAAATCCCGGAAGGCATGGAAGGCCAGGTGCGGCCGCGCTCGGGCCTCGCCTTCAAGCATGGCCTTACCGTCCTCAACTCGCCCGGCACCGTCGACAGCGACTATCGCGGCGAGGTGAAAGTGCTGCTCGTCAACCTCGGCGACGAGGATTTCCCGGTGACGCGCGGCATGCGCATCGCCCAGATCGTCTTCGCCCCCGTCACCCAGGTTACGGTCGAGGAGCGCGCTCTCGCCGGCGGCACGACGCGCGGAGCCGGTGGGTTCGGATCGACCGGCACCGCTTGAATGGCAATTCCTAAGCTAGTTATCTTCGACTGCGACGGGGTTCTGGTCGACACCGAGAATCTTGCCAACCGGCGCCTCGCCGAATGGCTGACCGCCGCCGGTTTTGCGACCACATTCGAATATTGCCGCAAGCATTTCTCCGGCCGCAGCATGGTCTCGGTGCAGCAGGAGATCGAAGGGACGACCAAGGCCAGGCTCGGCGCCGACTTCGTGGAGCGCTGGAATGCCGGCCTGCCGGACCTCTTTTCGCACGGGGTCGAAGCAATCCCCTATGTGCGCGACTTCATCGATAAGGTGCGGGCCTCGGGCATCGCCTATTGCGTCGCTTCCTCGGCGCGGGTTTCGAAGATGTACATCACGCTCGGCCAGACCGGGCTGTTGCCGCTGTTCGAGCATGCGATGTTCTCATCCACCATGGTCAGCCGAGGCAAACCGTTCCCGGATCTCTTTCTTCATGCGGCGAAGACGATGGGCTGCGCGCCGGCCGACTGCATCGTCATCGAAGACAGCGTCGCGGGGACAGAGGCCGGCATCGCCGCCGGCATGCGGGTGTTCTCCTATTATGCCGATCCGCTCTCCGATCGCGATGGCCTGGCGGCGGCCGGCGGCATATTGTTCGACGATATGCGCGAACTTGCCGGGCTCGTGCCGATCCGCTGATCGCACCCGGCTGCGCACCGCAACGCGCCGTGCTAGCGTGAGCGCATCCGAGGGGGCGCGGTCGGTGATTTCCACCTTATGCCGTTTCATGTTTGCATGCCTGCTGCTGCCATGCCTGTGGGCGGCCGCGCTGGCCCAGGCCGTCAGCTTTCCGGAACTGAACAGCGCCATTCCCGGGCACCAGGACGTCACCTATTTCGACCTCGCCAAAATGATCGTGCCTGATCTCAAGCCCGGCGACGACGGCTTCTACACAGGCGGCGCGCCCATCGAGATGCGCGACATCCTCGGCGGCAACGACGGCGGATCGCCGCCCGAGACCGTCAATCTGCCGAATGCGGCGGTGCTGGCCATGAAGGCCGGCGGCAAGGACCGGCTGGCGATGCTTCTCGATCTCGGCCAGTCGCAGGACAGCGCCGAAGGATTTGCCGTGCTGGCCGTCTACGATCTCACCGACAAGCCGAAGCTGCTCGACGCGGTCAATGTCGGAACCGACCGGAGCACCTATTTTCGCGATCCAGGAAAACTCCCGATCAGCGCGGATGACGACGCGCTGCTCACCATGAGCACGCATTTCAATTCGAACCAGGGCTATGTCGGCACGATCCTTATCCTCGTCCGGAATGACCGGTTCGAGGCGATCGACCAGATCAATACGTTCGACGAGAATGTCTGCGCCTATAGGCGCACGCAGGACCTGTCCTTCCAGACGCACGGTGACGACAAACCTTACGCAGCGATCAAAGTGACGGTGACCGACGCCACCAAGCCGAGCGGCGAAAGCTGCGGGGAACCAGCGTCCAAGGCCGCCTCGCACGACATTTCCATCACCTATCGCTGGGACGATGCCAAGTCTCGCTATGTCAGGAATTCCGACGCCTTCGAGAAATTGTCAGCAGAGAACGAGAAACGCTTCTGAACGAAACGCAATCATTTGCCCGGCCCCGGCACGCGCGATAGATTTCTCCCCACAACCCCGATCATGATTGAGGATCCATCATGGACAAAGGCAAGATTTTTCGCGATCTGCATGCCTCCACCTTCGTCATGCCCAACCCTTGGGACATAGGCACGACCAAGCTTCTCGCTTCGTTCGGCTTCAAGGCGCTGGCGACGACCAGCGCCGGCTTCGCCTTCTCGCGCGGCCTGCCGGACGGCGCCGTGACCTTCGAGGCCATGATCCATCATTGCCGCGAGGTAACGGCGGCGACAGACCTGCCGGTTTCGGCCGATCTGGAGCGCGGCAAGGGCGACAGCCCCGAACAGGCCGCCGAGACCATCTTCGCGGCCGAAGCCGCCGGCCTTGCCGGCTGCTCGATCGAGGACCACACCGGCGACCCCGCCAATCCGATCTACGATTTCTCGCTGGCCGCCGAACGCGTCGCTGCCGCCGTCGAGGCGGCCCGGGCGCTCAAGCATGATTTCGTCTTCACCGCGCGGGCCGAGAATTTCCTGTGGGGCAAGACCGATCTCGACGACACCATCAAGCGCCTGCAGGCCTTCGAGAAAGCCGGCGCCGACGTGCTTTACGCGCCGGGCATCGGCGACGTCGAGATGGTGCGCACGATCTGCTCGTCGGTGGGCCGACCGGTCAATGTGATGGCCCGGCCCGGCTTCACCATCGCCGACCTTGCCATGGCCGGCGTCAAACGCATTTCGCTCGGACCGTGGCTGACCAATTTCGCCTATGGCATGCTGGAGACAGCGGCGCGCGAAATCCAGCAGGACGGCACCTTCGGCTTCACCCGCGCGGCGATGCCGTTCGGCAAGCTGCAGGCGCTGTTCCACGGCGGCGACACCGACTAAACCAGTTCCCGCGCCGAAACCGCCTTGTGCAGGTGCACCATCATGGCAGCCGCGAAGAGCGGCGTCAGCAGGTTGAGCAGCGGCACGGTCAGGAACAGGGCGATGACCAGTCCGGCCAGGAACACTGTGCCGGCATATTTGCGGCGCAGCGCCTTGGCCTCCGCCTCGGGGCGAAAACGCATGGCGGCGAACTCGAAGAATTCGCGGCCGAGCAGATAGCCGTTGACGATGAAGAAAGCGGCAATGTTGATGCCCGGCACCAGAAGCAAGAGCAGCGCGACGATGTTGCCGAGGACGACGACGCCAAAGAATTTGATCGCCAGCACAAGCGAATGCAGAGCCGGCACGGCATGGCCGGGCCGATCGTTGGGATAATCGGTGCGCTCGACCACTTCGGCAATATCGTCGAGAAACAGGGCGGCGATGATCGCCGTCACCGGCGCGATGAGCAATGCCAAGCCCACGGCCATAACGATGCCGGCGATGATGCCGCCCAGCCACCCGGCCCAGGACGGGAGGCCCGGGAACAGCGTTTGCAGCCAAGGCCAGGCCAGCCATTCGAGCAGGCTTTCCAGGCCGACCCACAGCGCCAGCAGAGCGAGCAGCGTCAGCCCCAGCGTCTTGAGGAAGACGGAGCGGAATTCGGGCGAGAACAGCCGGCTGGCGGCGGCGCGGGCAGCGTCTAAGATCACGGCAGGTCCAAGCACTCATCGAGAAACGACGCTTCGCAGATAAGCAGGCTTGATGCTACGCGCAACTATTGGGCGAGCCGGGTCTGTCGAGCCGGAATCGTCATTGCCGCGACGCCGGCGACGACGAAGGCCATGCCGATCCAGGCCGAGGCCCCGAGGCTTTCGCCGAGGAAGACGGCGCCGATGCCGACGCCGATCGGCACGCGCAGATAGGCCTGCGAGGTGGTGCCGACCGATCCCAGCGTGTGGATCAGGCGGAAATAGATGACGAAGGCCAGCGCCGTCGAGAAGACCGATAGGCCGAGCAGGGCCAGGATCGATGCGCCCGACGGCGCAAGCGTCCATGGCCGGTCGACGACCAGACTCAGCGGCACAAGGATGACGGCGCCGCAAAGCATCGAGCCAGCAGCGGGTATCATCGGATCGAGGCCCTTGAAGCCGCGGCCGAAGATCGCCGCCCCGGCATAGGAGACCGTCGCGATGACGATCGCAAGCTGCGCCCACAATTGATGGCCAAGCCCGCCGAGCGCCTGCGTGCCAATGATGAGACAGATGCCGACGATGCCGGCGCCGACGCCGACCAGCTTGCGCGCCGTGACGGGCTCATGGCGCGTGATCAATGCCGTCAGCAGGAAGGTGAAGATCGGCGACGTCGAATTGAGGATGGTGGCGAGGCCGGCATCGACCGAGCGCTCGGCGGCGGCGATCAGCGTGAACGGCACGACGCTGTTGAGACAGGCTTGGAAGGCGAACCGGCGCCATATCGCCGTATCGGCGGGCATGGCAAGGCCGCGCCAGCGGATGATGGTGAAGAGGATAGCCCCGGCGATCAAGGTACGGGCGGCGATGAAGGTCACCGGCGGGATCGTCTCGACCCCGATCTTGATGAAGGTGTAGGAGGCGCCCCACAGCACCGCCAGGACGCCGAGCAGCGCGAGGTCGGTGGACATTTCGGTCTTTTCGGACATTTCTGCGCCTTCCGGTGCGGGACGATCCGCTTTGTTGTTACGCAATGCCGGACGGAAAACCGCCACGCACTTTTTCCTGGAATTGCTTCTAGGCCATGGCGACGCGGAAATGTTTCGATCGCCGTGGAACCATAGCGGCGAAGCCCGCGGCTGATATGGGCCAGTTGCACGCGAACACTGCCGCAGCCGGCGAACGATCGGCGCCAAGGCCGGCCAGACAGATTTTCGGGGTAGGCAAAGCAATGCCAAGTCGCTAGACCCGCGCCCGGCCGGCATGCCAGATAGCCGGGTAGGTCCTTGGCGGAGATTTTGATGCCGGAATATGACGTGCTTTGCATCGGCAATGCCATTGTCGACATCATCGCGCAGTGCGACGAAGCCTTTCTCGAGACCAACGGCATCATAAAGGGCGCGATGAACCTCATCGATGCCAGGCGCGCCGAATTGCTTTACAGCCGCATGGGACCGGCGATCGAGACTTCAGGCGGCAGCGCCGGCAACACGGCGGCCGGGGTCGCCAGTCTCGGCGGACGAGCCGCCTTCTTCGGCAAGGTGTCGAACGACGCGCTGGGCGACATCTACACCCATGACATCCACGCCCAGGGCGTCGCCTTCGATACCAGGCCGCTCGAGGGCGCCCCTCCGACTGCGCGCTCGATGATATTCGTCACGCCCGACGGCGAGCGTTCGATGAACACCTATCTCGGCGCCTGCGTAGAGCTTGGCCCGGAAGACGTCGAGGCCGATAAGGCGGCCGGCGCCAAGGTGACCTATTTCGAGGGCTATCTGTGGGATCCGCCGCGCGCCAAGGAGGCCATCCGCCAGACGGCGAATCTGGCGCACGCGGCGGGCCGCGAAGTGTCGATGACGCTGTCGGATTCCTTCTGCGTCGACCGCTACCGCGACGAATTCCTCGAGCTGATGCGCTCGGGCACCGTCGACATCGTCTTTGCCAACAGCCACGAGATCAAATCGCTCTATCAGACCGCTTCCTTCGAGGAGGCGCTCGCGGCCATCCGCAAGGATTGCAGAATAGCCGCCGTCACCCGTTCTGAAAAAGGCTCGGTGATCGTGCGCGGCGACGAGACCGTCACCATCCAGGCGACGAAGATCAAGGAACTGGTCGACACGACCGGCGCCGGCGACCTCTATGCCGCCGGCTTCCTCTACGGCTACACGACCGGCCGCAGCCTCAAGGATTGCGGCGACCTCGGCTCGCTGGCCGCCGGGTTGGTGATCCAGCAGATCGGCCCGCGTCCGCGCCAGAACTTGCGCCGCGAGGCCGAGCAAGTGGGGCTTCTTTAGAGCTGCTCGATAAGTACCGTTGCGTCACCGCCAACAGGGTCAAACCGGCTTCTCTGTCGCGCCCCTGTCACAGAGTGCTCCTACACGCAATCTGGGCGTTCCGCGACTGACATTTCGGCACGCCAAACCAGGGGTGTGAAGATGCAAGCCAGCAAGCTGCCGGGCCGCGGGGCCCGATGCCGTCGCGTTTCTTATTTTCCGCAATAGAATTTCAGCAATCGCCGGCGCCTGGGGAGGAGCGCGGGCCAAGAGTGATGACCAGATTCCAGAACCCGTCCGGCGGGATTTCACAAGAGGCCTTGGCAGGCCTTATGACCGAAGCCGTGCACCAGGCGCTGATGCAGCATGGCGTCATGCTGGACGCCGAGGCGCTTGCTTCAGCAAGCAAGATCGCGGGCCATGTGGCTGCCGCCCTGCCCTTCCTGCCGCAAGCACAGCGCCTTGCCATCAGCTCCTTCAAGGGTGAGTGGACCGACCTTGCCTCCGACTTCTTTCGTGCGATGACGAACAAGGCCGCGAGCGACGGCCCGGCCACATCCGGCCGCGCTCTTGAGCGCTCACCGCCGAAATCGGAGACAGAGAGGCCTGCGGCGCAGCCGATCGCCGAGCGAGCCGCGGAGCTCCAATCGATGCTGATCGAGGATTGGGCCGGCGAGGTCGCCGGCTCGACCTATCTGGAAGAGAAGCTCCGCATCCCGCGTTCCACGCTGCATCGCTGGCAAAGACGCAGCGAGGTCGTCGCGCTGCGCAAGGGCGGCCGCAAGCATGTCTTCCCATTGGCCCAATTCGTCGACGGCAGGCCAGTTCCCGGGATCAGCGACGTGCTTTCGGCGATCGCCAATCCGAGGCTTGCCTGGTTTTGGCTGACCCGACCCTCGCCCGAGCTCGACGGCCGCATCCCCATCGAGATGTTACGGAAAGACATGGTCGAGGACGTCATCCGTGCCGCCCGCACTCTATCCTGACTCCTCTTTCGCGGAGTCGATTTTTCTATGTTTATCCGGATTTTTAGAAATTTATCCGGCAAATCATTCGTCATAAAAATGTAATAATTGGCACATTTGGCATACTGCGTAGGTTACCTTATGTTCTGATTGTACTTATTGTTCGAAATGTCCCATCTTTGCATTTATGTGACGTGATATTTGCGCAACAAGACTTCCACAAGAGTTCAAAAGGCCGCCTTTCCGACACAATGCCTGTTGTGTGAGGCCAACGATTAGGCCATGTCGAAGGCGAAGAAGCGGCGCCGGTGTGCGTGCTTTTTCAACGATGGGGACGGGGGTGGCAAAGCCGAACGGCACGTCAGGCCTGTCTTGAACCTTTGACTGGAGATTCAAGAAAATGAACATCAAGAGCCTTCTACTCGGCTCCGCTGCGGCTCTGATCGCAGTTTCGGGCGCCCGCGCCGCCGACGCGGTCACCGTCGCCGAGCCGGAACCGGCCGAATACGTGAAAATCTGCGACGTCTATGGCGCCGGCTATTTCTACATCCCCGGCACCGAGACCTGCCTGCGCGTCGGCGGCTACATCCGCTATGACGCCGGCTTCGGCGACGTCGGCACTTTCGACGGCCGCAAGACCACCGACGTTCAGGACGGCGACTCGCAGAACAGCTGGAACAAGAACGCCCGTTTTAACCTGAAGACTTGGACCGGCAAGGAGACCGAGCTCGGCACGTTGAAGACCTATACCGAGACGCGTTTCAACTTCAAGAATGGTGGCCCGACGAGCACGCCAACGCTGAACTTCGCTTGGATCCAGCTCGGCGGGCTGCGCGTCGGCAAGGACGAGACGCCTTATGACTCGTTCATCGGCTATGCCGGCAACGTCATCCAGGACACGACCATCCCGTACGGCATAAAGGACACCAATGTCGTCAGCTACTACTTCGATGCTGGCAGCGGCTTCTCGGGCGTGATCTCCCTTGAAGAAGGATCGGACGTTACAGGTCTTGCTACCGGCACGGGTACGGGCGTTATCGCAGGCACGATCGACAGCTACGTTCCGCATGTCGTCGGCGGTCTGAAGTATAAGGGCGACTGGGGTGCGATCACCGGCGTCGTTGCCTATGACAGCAACTACGAAGAAGTGGCCGGCAAGGTTCGCCTGGATGTCAATGTCACCAAGGAACTGACGCTGTTCATCATGGGCGGCTACGGTACGGACGATAACTTCCGCGACGCGGGTAACGCCATCAACACCCATGGCCGCGGCTTCTACAAGCCGTGGGGCGGCAACTGGGCTGTCTGGGGTGGCGGCACCTACAAGTTCGACGCCAAGACTTCGTTCAACCTCCAGGCTTCGGCTGACGACGACAAGAACTACGCCGTGGCTGCGAACATCGCCTACAGCATCGTTCCGGGCTTCACGATCACAGGCGAAGTTGATTGGGACCATTTCGGCAGGTTTGACGATGGGATCGGTGACACCAATGTCGTCGACTGGACCAAGGCCGACAAGAAGAACAGCGTCGGCGGCATCGTTCGCTTCCAGCGCAATTTCTGATCGGACTGGCGATCTCAGGGAAGGCTCGCGGCATCGCCGCGGGCCTTTTCCAATTCCAAACGTTGGCGATGTGGGCAAACGCCTCGTCAGCAAACGCCTTCGTCAGTTGCCCGCCGTATAAGCTGCAATTGCCGCCATATTGACGATGTCGCTGTCTTTGGCATTCAGCGACACAATCTGCACCGGCTTGTTGAGGCCGACCAGCAGCGGGCCGATGACGGTCGAGCCGCCGAGCTCCTGCAGCATCTTGGTCGAGATCGAGGCCGAGTGGAAGGCGGGCATCACCAGCACGTTGGCCGGGCCGGTCAGCCGGATGAACGGATATTGCGCCATGGCGCGCGGGTTCAGCGCCACGTCGGCCGCCATCTCGCCGTCATACTCGAAATCGACGCGGCGCTTGTCGAGGATGCGCACCGCCTCCTGCACACGCTCGGAACGTTCGCCCTGCGGATGGCCGAAGGTCGAATAGGCAAGCATCGCGATCCTCGGTTCGTAACCCATGCGGCGGGCGAAACCGGCCGCCTCCTCGGCGATGTCGGCGATCTGCTCGGCGTTCGGCATGTCGTGCACGGCGGTGTCGGCGACCAGCACCGTGCGGCCGCGCGCGAGCACGACCGAGACGCCGATGACGCGGTGGCCGGGCTTGGCGTCGATGATGCGGCGCACGTCGTCGAGCGCGGTGGAATAGTTGCGGGTCACGCCGGTGACGATGCCGTCGGCGTCGCCCAGCGCCACCATGCAAGCGGCGAAATGGTTGCGGTCGTTGTTGATCAGGCGCTGGCAGTCGCGGAACAGAAAACCCTTCCGCTGCATGCGCTCGTAGAGATAGTCGGTGTAGATGCCGTTGCGCCGCGACAGCCTGGCATTGATGATCTCGAGGCCCGGCTTGTTGAGGTCGATGCCGGCATTTCGGGCATTGTCCTTGATGACGTCGTCGCGGCCGAGCAGGATCGCGGTGCCGAGCCTCTGGTTCACATAGGAGACGGCGGCGCGCATCACCTGTTCCTCCTCGCCCTCGGCGAAGACGATGCGCTTGGGCTGGCGGCGCACGCGGTCGTAGATGCGCTGCAAGGTGGAGGCGATCGGGTCCCGGCGTGCGGACAGTTCCTGCGCGTAGCGATCGAGGTCGAGGATCGGCTTGCGGGCGACGCCGGATTCCATCGCGGCCTTGGCCACCGCCAGCGGGATCGCCGAGATCAGGCGCGGATCGAACGGCACCGGGATGATGTAGTTGGGGCCGAATTTCGGCCGGTTGCCCTGATAGGCGGCGGCGACGTCGTCGGGCACGTCCTGACGAGCCAGCTCGGCCAGCGCCCTGGCGGCCGCGATCTTCATGTCGTCATTGATGGTGGTGGCGCGCACATCCAGCGCGCCGCGGAAGATATAGGGGAAGCCCAGCACATTGTTGACCTGGTTCGGATAGTCCGAGCGGCCGGTGGCCATGACGGCGTCGGTGCGGATCTCGGCCACTTCCTCCGGCGTGATCTCGGGATCGGGATTGGCCATGGCGAAGATGATCGGATTTTTCGCCATGGATTGCACCATGGCGGACGTCAGCATGCCCTTGGCGGACAGACCAAGGAAGACGTCGGCGCCGTCCAGCGCTTCGGCGAGGCTGCGCAGATCGGTCTTGACCGCATGCGCCGACTTCCACTGGTTCATGCCTTCGGTGCGGCCCTGGTAGACCACGCCCTTGGTGTCGCACAGGATGACGTTTTCGGGCGGAAAGCCCATCGCCTTCATCAGTTCGATACAGGCGATGCCCGCGGCGCCCGCGCCGTTGCAGACCATCTTTGTGGTCTTCATGTCGCGGCCGGTGATCTCCAGCGCGTTGATCAGCCCGGCGGCCGAGATGATTGCCGTGCCGTGCTGGTCGTCATGGAAGACGGGAATGTCCATCAGCTCGCGCAGCCGCTGCTCGATGATGAAGCATTCCGGCGCCTTGATGTCCTCGAGATTGATGCCGCCGAAGGAAGGCCCGAGGAAGCGCACGCAATTGATGAACTCGTCAGCGTCCTCGGTCGCCACTTCGAGGTCGATCGAATCGACATCGGCAAAGCGCTTGAACAGCACCGCCTTGCCTTCCATCACCGGCTTGGAGGCCAGCGCGCCGAGATTGCCGAGACCGAGAATGGCGGTGCCGTTGGAGATGACGGCGACCATGTTGCCGCGCGTCGTATAGTCGAAAGCGCGGCTCGGATCCTCGGCGATGGCGCGCACCGGAACGGCGACGCCCGGCGAATAGGCGAGGCTCAGATCGCGCTGCGTCGCCATCGGCTTGGTGGCGACGATCTCCAGCTTGCCGGGCCGTCCCATGGCGTGGAACTCCAACGCCTCCTCGGGACTGACGGAGGGGCCGCTGCTTTCGGTTTTCCTGGCCATGATGCCTGACGTTTCTCCCAGCACTTCGCGCTCTTGAGGCCCATCATTTTGAATTACCCGCTTAAGGCTACACGCCGCCGCTGTAAACCGCCAAGCGATCCAGTGATTTTGTTCCTCCGCCGGCGCAGACAAGCGGTCAAATCTTGCCCGATGAGATCGCGGCAATCTCGCGCAGGTGCTCGCGTACCGGGGCCCACCGCGTCAGCCCGGAGGTGCCGGCGAACGGCCATTCGGAGAAAGGCGGATCGTTGCTTCCCATGCTCTGCTTAAGCGCCGAAAGATAGGCCATCAGTTCCAGCCGTTGCGCCTGCACCCGTTCCAGCGTGCGGCCACGAATCTCCTCGCGCGGGATAGCGCGGTCGCGAAGTCGCTCGACCGCACGGCGAATTGCGACCGGCTCCGGCTCGGCGATAAGGCAGTAGTCCGGATCGAAATAGACATCGCGGCCGCCGATGCTCGGCGTCGAGACGATCGGCAGACCGGCCAGCAGATACTCCATGCTGGAATACATCGCCCCTTCCACCGCCGACAGGCAGAGCCCGACCGCGGCCCGGTTGTAGACGCCGTTGACTTCGTGAGGCGGCATCCGCCCGGGCAGGCCGTCAACGAGTGGATTGGCGATGCTGTGAAGCGGCGATTGCGCCTGCAGCCGGCGGATAAAGGCGCGGTCGCCGGCCGGCGGCAATTCGCCGATCGAGGACGTCACATGGACCAGTCTTTCGATCCCGAAGGCGAGGTGGTGCCGCTTCGTGTGCGAGATGCGGCCATTGTAGACAGCATCGTATTCGACCGGCACGTCCGGCAGCGGCCGGAAGATGTCTTCCGAAATCATCAGATTGTGGTTGGAAAAGATCGCCGCGCCGCCTACGCCTGCAATCAGACGGCGCTCTTCCTCCGTGTTGCAGAGGAAGATCATGTCATGGTTGGGGCAGACCGCGGCGAACCATGCGAGATCCTTGCGTATCTGCTCGACGACGGCGGGCCTTTCCAGCGTCCAGTTCGGCATCAAAAGGAAGGTAGCGCGCCGTGGCACCATGCGCCGGCAGAGGGCAGCGAGTGCGTAGAGCGGGCGCCGGCCGCCGACGGGTATATAGAGGATCAACGGATCGCGACTGAAGATATGGACGGGCATGTCGATGCCGCCATCGAGTCTGGAGAGCGGCCCGCGCGCCGGCAGGATGAAGGGAAACCGTGTCCGCACCCACGCCTTGATCTTGGTTCTGGTACGATTGGCGCGGTTGGCGGCAAGAAGCCGCACACGCCTGAGCGGCGAGCCGGCCGGGCCGACCATCTCCTCGAACGTCTCGTGTCCGTCCTTCTTCATCGCCCCGCTATCTTCTCATGACCCCGAACGATCCATATGTCGGCCGGCGGCATGAGGCAACATGCCCTCCGCGCCCGTCCCGCTGATGGCGACAACGGCCCACTCGTCCCCCGTTTTTGCAACCGCCGGCATTAAACCGCCCGCCCACATCTGCTAGCGTGCCAGGATGGATATGCGCATCCCGTCAGAAGACAACGCCACGGCGGCACCGGCACCGTTTGTCACGGCCGGCGTCACGCCGATGATGGAGCAATATATCGAGATCAAGGCGGCGAACCCGGATTCGCTGCTGTTCTACCGCATGGGCGATTTCTACGAGCTGTTCTTCGACGACGCGGAGAAGGCGAGCCAGGCGCTCGGCATCGTTTTGACCAAGCGCGGCAAGCACCAGGGCAACGACATCCCGATGTGCGGCGTGCCGGTGCATGCCGCGGACGATTATCTGCAGAAGCTGATCGCGCAAGGTTTTCGCGTCGCCGTCTGCGAGCAAATCGAGGACCCGGCCGAAGCCAAGAAACGCGGCTCCAAATCGGTGGTGCGGCGTGACGTGGTGCGGCTGGTCACGCCAGGCACCATCACCGAGGACAAGCTGCTCGCGCCCTCGGAATCGAGCTTCCTGATGGCGCTCGGCCGCGTAAAGGGAGGCGCGGCCAGCCAGGCCGGCTTTGCGCTGGCCTGGATCGACATTTCGACCGGCGCCTTCCGCGTTGCCGAAACGAGCGCGGAGCGGCTGCTTGCCGACATCTTCCGCGTCGACCCGCGTGAGCTGATCGTCGCCGAGCCGGTTTTCCATGATCCGGAGCTCAGGCCCGTGTTCGACGTGCTGGGCCGCGTCGCCAATCCGCAGCCGCCGTCGCTGTTCGATTCGGCCTCGGCCACGGGCCGTATCGCGCGCTTCTTCGAGGTCGCGACGCCGGACAGTTTCGGCACCTTCTCGCGCGCCGAGCTGTCGGCGATATCGGGTGCCATCGCTTACGTCGAAAAGACGCAGAAGGCCGAACGCCCGCCGCTATCGCGGCCCGAACGGGAGGAGCAAGGCTCGACGCTGTTCATCGATCCGGCGACGCGCGCCAATCTGGAACTGCTGCGGACACTCTCCGGCAGCCGCGACGGCTCGCTGTTCAAGGCAATCGACCGTACCGTCACGGGCGGCGGCGCGCGACTGCTCGCCGACCGGCTGATGGCGCCGCTGACCGATCCGATGGCAATCGCGGCCAGGCTGGATTCGGTGTCGTTCTTCCGCTCCGAGACGCGGCTTTGCCAGGGTCTGCGGGCGAGCCTCAAAAGCGTCGCCGACATGCCGCGCGCGCTCTCCCGTCTGGCGCTCAACCGCGGCGGACCGCGCGATCTGGGCGCGCTGCGCGCCGGCTTCGAGGCGGCCGGCGCGATCGCCGAATTGTTCGCGGCGGCCGATCTGCCCGCCGAACTCGCCGCGGCACTGGCCGCGATCAAGGCCTTGCCGGAGGCGCTTGCCCGCCACCTCAGCGAAGCGCTGGACGATGAGTTGCCGCTGATCAAGCGCGACGGCGGCTTCGTGCGGTCGGGATACAATGCCGAGCTCGACGAGATGCGGGCACTGCGCGACGAATCGCGAAAGGTGATCGCCGGACTTGAGCGCTCGCTGATCGAGGAAACCGGCATCCGCTCGCTGAAGATCCGGCACAACAATGTGCTCGGCTATTACATCGAGGTCACCGCCAACCACCACTCGATCATGACCGGCAGCGACGCCGCCAAGGCGCGTTTCATCCATCGCCAGACCATGGCCAACGCCATGCGCTTCACCACGACGGAACTGGCGGAGCTGGAATCGAAGATCGCCAACGCCGCCGACCGTGCGCTCAGCATCGAGCTCGCCGCCTTCGACCGGCTGACGGCGGAAGTGGTGAGCGAGGCCGAACGGATCCGCGCCGGCGCCGACGCGCTTGCGGCTCTGGATGTTTCGTCGGCCCTGGCATTGCTTTCCGAAAGCGAGGGCTGGTGCCGGCCGCTGGTGGACTCCAGCCTCGCCTTTGAAATTGCCGGCGGGCGTCACCCGGTGGTCGAACAGGCGCTCAGGCGTTCCGGCGAAGGCCCGTTCGTCGCCAATGATTGCGACCTGTCGCCCCAGGGCGGCGCCAAGGCCGGCGCGATCTGGCTGCTCACCGGCCCGAATATGGGCGGTAAGTCGACATTCCTCAGGCAGAACGCGTTGATCGCCATCCTTGCCCAGACCGGCTCCTTCGTGCCGGCGCAAAGCGCCCATATCGGCGTCGTCGACCGGCTGTTCTCGCGCGTCGGCGCCTCGGACGACCTAGCGCGGGGCCGCTCGACCTTCATGGTCGAGATGGTCGAGACGGCGGCGATCCTCAACCAGGCCGGCGAGCGGGCGCTGGTGATCCTCGACGAGATCGGCCGCGGCACGGCAACTTTCGACGGGTTGTCGATCGCCTGGGCGGCGGTCGAATATCTGCATGAGAAGAACCGCTGCCGGGCGATCTTTGCCACGCATTTCCACGAGATGACGGCGCTGGCGGGCAAGCTCCCCCGGCTTCACAACGTCACCATGCGGGTGAAGGAGTGGGAAGGCGACGTCGTCTTCCTGCACGAGGTCGGCAAGGGTGCCGCCGACCGCTCCTACGGCGTGCAGGTGGCGCGGCTCGCCGGCCTGCCCGAGGCGGTCGTCGCTCGCGCCAAGGAAGTTCTGCATCAGCTGGAGGAGGGCGAGGTTTCAGGCAAGACCAATCGGCTGGTCGACGATCTGCCGCTTTTTTCGGTGGCGGTGAAGCGCGAAGCGCCGAAGCCGGTGAAGAGCGATGCGCTGGGCGACGCGCTCGGGGCGATCAATCCCGACGAGATGACGCCGCGCGAGGCGCTGGAGGTGCTGTATCGGCTGAAGGGGCTGGCAACGAAGCGGTAGAACCAGGCCGTGGCCATTGACTCATTGTACCGATCGGTACAATGTCGGTTATCGACGACCGTAACCGACAGGAGATTTTCATGAGCCGTCCGCCATTGCCGCCCTTCACGGCCGAGACCGCGGCGCAAAAGGCGCGCCTTGCGGAGGATGCCTGGAACAGCCGCGATCCGGAACGTGTTTCGCTCGCCTATACCGAGGACAGCATCTGGCGGAATCGGGCCGAATTCATCTCAGGCCGCGACGAGATCGTCGGCTTCCTCAAGCGCAAATGGGCGCGCGAGCTGGACTATCGCCTGATCAAGGAAGTGTGGACCTGGAATGAAAACCGCATCGCGGTGCGTTTCGCCTATGAATGGCGCGACGACAGCGGCCATTGGTTCCGCTCCTACGGCAACGAGAACTGGGAATTCGACGAGGCCGGGCTGATGCGCCGTCGTGTGGCAAGCATCAACGACCTGCCGATTGCCGAAAGCGAGCGGAAATATCATTGGCCGCTCGGCCGCCGGCCGGATGATCATCCCGGCCTTTCGGAACTCGGGCTTTAGAGCATGATCCCAAAAAGTGTGTAGCGGTTTTTTTGGAAAAGATCATGCTCAAACAAGAACACTAAGCATGCGACGCATCGCTCCGGACCGCGGCCAGTTGCTGGCGATCGTGGCGGAAGTCTTCCGCGAGCATGGCTATGAGGGCGCCAGCCTCGCCTTGATAGGCGAGGCGACGGGGCTCGGCAAAGGAAGCCTCTACCATTTCTTTCCGGGCGGCAAGGAAGAGATGGCGAGAGCCGTCATTGCCCATATCGACGGCTGGTTCGAGGACAATGTCTTTGCACCGCTGCGCGACGGCGCCGATCCGTCGGCCGGGATCGAGCAGATGCTCGCGGCGACGGACAGCTATTTCCGCTCCGGGCGGCGCGTCTGCCTCATCGGGGCCTTCGCGCTGGATGACTCGCGCGACCTCTTCGCCGGCCAGATAAGGGATTATTTCGGCCGCTGGGTCACGCATCTCGCCGACGCGCTGGCGCGATCCGGGCAGCAACCGGACGAGGCCAGCGAGTTGGCCGAGGAAGCCGTCGCCGCCATCCAGGGCGCACTCACGCTTGCCCGCGCCGCCAATGACCTCGACGTGTTTTCAAGGACGTTGCGGCGACTGCGGATGCGGCTTGGCTACCGACCAGCGACACGCCTTAGAGCACGATCCCGAAAAGTGGGAACCGGTTTTCGGAGAAGATCATGCTCCAACAAAGAGTTAGATCAGGATGGCGATTCAACGAAACGTCATCCTGATCTAGAAGGATTCGAAGCGGAAGCCGATATCGGTTCGGGAAACCCGGCCGATGCCCGGTGAATCGAGATGCGCCCCAGCAACGCACCAGGCGTTGTCGGCGGCAAGGGCCAATATACGCAACCGGGTTGCCCGCGCCTGTTCCTGATCCGCGTCGAACTCCCACGCGACCTCCGGCCGATCGAACTGAAGCGCCGGCACATGCACGAGGTCGCCCCAGACCAACAATGTTTCCCCGCCGCTCGTGACACGAAAGCAGGTATGGCCGATTTCATGACCCGGGGTGGCGACCGGCTCGATATTCGCGTTCAGGTGCTGTCCCGGATCCAAGGGCTGCGCTCGATCATGGAAGCGGCTCAACCTCGCTACCGACCGAAACATGTCGAGCTCGGCTTGAGGGACAAGCAAGCGGGAGAGCTGCGGGAAACCGTCGCCGCCATCCGGACGGATGAGCCCGTGGACATGGTCGAGATGGGTGTGGGTGAAGGCAATTGTGCGTATCCGACCAACGGCTATTTGCGCTTCGCTCAGCGCCTGCGGGAGGAAGCCCATCGTCGGGTGCCAGGCGTTTGAGGATCCCGTATCAATCAGCGTGATGTCTTCGCCGTCGCCGACGGCAAAGGCATTGACCGACAATCTGAGCGCTCCGTCGAAGAGCGGCACCTGCGGCGGCAGATCGTCGCCGAAAGGCTTGTCTCCCGGCTGGCGCAGTCGCCGGACGGGCATGTCGACATAACCGTCGCGCAGCGAGGTGACGGTCAAGTCGCCGATTTTATAGGCCGTGTGATGAGGTCCGGCTGAAATTCGTTCCAATGCCTGCTCTCCGCCCGATCGAGGTTTCGACTAAATCATTTCCAGACCGCGTTTGCGCGTCGGCGGCGGGAAGACGCGGTCGAGATCGGCAAGGTCTTCCGCCGTCAGAGCGATGTCGAGCGCGGCGGCGTTCTGGCGGACATGCTCCTGGCGGCCGGCCTTCGGGATGGCGATGACGCCGTCCTGCATCATTACCCAGGCAAGCGCGATCTGCGCGGCCGTGGCGTTGTGTCGGGCAGCGACGGCCTCGAGCCGCGCATTGCGGGCTAGCGCGCCCTGCTCCACCGGCGAATAGGCCATCAGCGGTATGAGTCGCTGCCGGCTCCACGGCCCAAGGTCGAATTCGAGCCCGCGCCGCGACAGGTTGTAAAGCACCTGGTTGGTCTGGACATCGCCGCCAGCCGGCAGACTGACAAGATTCTCCATCTCGTCCGTGTCGAAATTGCTGACGCCCCAGTGGCGGATCTTGCCTTGCGACTTCAGCGCCTCGAACGCCTCCACGGTTTCGGACAGCGGCACGCTGCCCGGCCAGTGCAGCAGATAGAGATCGATACGATCGGTGGCGAGACGCTTCAGGCTGGCCTCGCAGGCGCGCTTCACGCCGGCGCGCGAGGCGTTGGAGGGTAAAACCTTGGAGACGAGGAAGGTCTCGTCGCGGCGCCCGGCGATGGCCTCCGCCACCACCTCCTCGGCGCCGCCGCTGGCATACATTTCGGCGGTGTCGATCAGCGTGATGCCGAGGTCGAGCCCGAGCTTCAGCGCCGCGACCTCGTCGGCGCGGCGGCGCCGGTCTTCACCCATCTTCCAGGTGCCTTGGCCCAGCATCGGAACGGCTTCGCCGGACGGCAGCTTGAGGGTTCTGACTGTTGACGGCATGGCTTTCTCCGCGTGGGGCCGGATCGCAGCACAGCCAAAATCGGAAATCCAGACCAAAGCCGCCTGGCCGCCTGGATTCCCGGAGTGGCTACTTCGCGGCATGCTTGGCGAGCCAGTCCTGCATCTCCTTGATCTCGGCTTCCTGCGCTTTGACCACGCCTTCGGCGAGCTTGCGAATTTCGGGATCCTTGCCATTGGCGATCACCACCTTGGCCATGTCGATCGCGCCCTGATGATGCGGGATCATGCCGCGGACGAAGTCGACATCGGCATTGCCGGTGTATTTGATCGCCATGTCCTTGTGCATCTTCTTCATCGCCTTCTCGTAGCCGACGGTGGCCGGGCTCTGGGCGCCCATCGCCATCTTGGACATGTCGTGCTTCATCTCCTCCGACGAGGCCGGCACGCTTTCGAGGAACATGGCAAGCAGCATTCCGGCGGCCATCAGCAGCAGCACGATTTTCTTGGCCAGGGTCATTCAAGCTCTCCTTGTGGTTGGGGTTCGTATCTGGGGGTTTTGCTCAGAGTTTCAACGTCCTCAGCCGCAAGGCATTGGCGATGACCGACACCGATGACAGGCTCATCGCCGCCGCCGCCAGCATCGGCGACAAAAGCGTGCCGGTGAGCGGGTAGAGCACGCCGGCCGCGACCGGCACGCCGAGCACGTTGTAGAGAAAGGCAAAGAACAGGTTCTGGCGGATGTTGCGGATCGTCGCCTGGGCAAGTGTGCGCGCTCTGACGATGCCGTTCAAGTCCCCCTTGACCAGCGTGATGCCGGCACTTTCGACCGCGACATCGGCGCCGGTGCCCATGGCGATGCCGACATCGGCGGCGGCAAGCGCCGGCGCATCGTTGATGCCGTCGCCGGCCATGGCGACGACAGCGCCGTTGCTGCGCAGCTCTTCCACCAGCGCGCTTTTGCCGTCGGGGAGAAGGCCGGCGCGGACCTCATCGATGCCGAGCCTGCCGGCGATCGCTTTTGCCGTGCGCTCGCTGTCGCCAGTGGCCATGATGATCTTCAGACCCTTGTCATGCAGCGCCTTGATCGCCTCGGCCGTCGTTGCCTTTACAGGATCAGCGACAGCGACGATGCCGGCGAAACTGCCGCCGACGGCCACGAACATGGCCGTCTTGCCGTCGGCCTGCAGCGCCTCGGCATCGGCCGCCGGCGTTTCGACTCCGAGATCGGTCATCATCGCCGCATTGCCGAGCGCGACCTTCCGGCCCGATACCATGCCCGAAACACCCTTGCCGGTGACGGCTTCGAAATCGACGGCATCGGCCAGCTTCAAGCCGCGCGCGGCGGCGCCCTCGACGATCGCCTCGGCCAGCGGATGTTCCGAGCCCTTTTCAAGCACGGCGGCGAGGCCGAGCAGCTCATTCTCATCGATGCCGCCGGCCGCAACGATGTCGGTAAGCCGCGGCTTGCCTTCGGTCAGCGTGCCGGTCTTGTCGACGATCAGCGTGTCGACGGCGGCAAAGCGCTCGAGCGCCGCAGCTTCCTTGATCAGCACGCCGGCATGCGCGCCGCGCCCGGTCGCCGTCATGATCGACATCGGGGTGGCGAGGCCAAGCGCGCAGGGACAGGCGATGATCAGCACCGACAGCGCCGAGACGATGGCGAAGATCAGGCTGGGCTCGGGGCCGACGAGCGCCCAGGCGATGAAAGCAATGACGGCCACCAGCACGACGGCCGGGACGAAATAGAAGGACACGCGGTCGGCCAGCCCCTGGATTGGGGCGCGCGAGCGCTGCGCCTTGGCGACCAGCTCGACGATGCGCGACAGCGTGGTTTCGGCGCCGACCTTCTCGGCGCGCATGACCAGCGAGCCGTTCTTGTTCAGCGTGCCGCCGGTGAGCGCGTCGCCTTCCGTCTTTTCGACCGGCAGCGGTTCGCCGGTGATCATGGATTCGTCGATCGCCGAGCGGCCCTCCAGCACGATGCCGTCGACCGGCACCGCATCGCCGGGACGGATGCGCAAGCGGTCGCCGGACTTGACGCTGTCGAGCGGCACGTCCTTCTCGGAGCCGTCGGTGCCGATCAGCCGCGCCGTCTTCGGCGCAAGGTCGAGCAGGGCGCGGATGGCCGAGCCGGTGCGCTCGCGGGCGCGCAGCTCCAGCACCTGTCCAAGGAAGACCAGCGCGACGATGACAGCGGCGGCCTCGAAATAGACCGGGACCGCACCGTCATGGCCGCGGAACTGATGCGGGAAGACGTTCGGGAACAATGTCGCGACGAGGCTGAAGAGATAGGCAGCACCGACGCCCAAGGAAATCAGCGTCCACATATTCGGACTGCGGTTGAGGATCGATTCCCAGCCGCGATGGAAGAACGGAAACGCCGCCCACATCACCACCGGGCTTGCCAGCGCCAACTCTATCCAGGTCTTGGTGCGACCGTCGATGAAGATTTCGAAGCTGACGCCCAGCATCGGCGCCATGGCAACGATCAGGAGCGGCAGGGAGAGCACCGCGCTGACCCAGAAGCGGCGGGTGAAATCGACGAGCTCGGGGTTAGGGCCTTGGTCGCCTGTCGGCACGCCCATCGGCTCCAGCGCCATGCCGCAGATCGGGCAGGAACCGGGCTTGTCGCGGACGATCTCGGGATGCATCGGGCATGTGTATTGCGTGCCCCTCGGCATCGGCTGCGGCTCGGGCCGGCCAGCGAGGTATTTTGCCGGCTCCGCCTCGAACTTGCCCTTGCAACCGGCGGAGCAGAAATAGAAGCCCTGCCCTTCATGGCGAACGAAGTGCTTCGCGCTCGCGCGGTCGACGCTCATGCCGCAGACGGGATCGGTGGCCGTCAAGTAGCCCTCGGGTTCGGCCTGGAATTTCGTGCGGCAGCGTTCGCTGCAGAAATGAAAGGTGCGGCCGCCATGCTCGGCCGTCGGCTTGCCGGCCGCCGGATCGACCGTCATGCCGCAGACAGGATCGCGAATCACAGCGTCGGCGGCAGGCGCGGTGCTCTTCGCGGAGCAGCAGGCGCCGCCATGCGCATGGTGGTGGTGATGGTCGGAATGGGTCATCAGCAATGCCTCGGAATTCTCGAATTGAGGCGGAGGTAGTCCTTCCAGTTACTGGAAGGTCAAGGGGCGGTTTCGACTTTGCGAAAATCGGCCGGGCGATTGCGGATTACGCCTCGTTGCTATGGGAATCGCGGCCGCAGGCCCCATACACAGCGCCGCGAAAAAAGGCTATAGACGCCGCGGAATGGCAAAGATCTCCTTGAAACTCGACGAAATCATCGACGGCGACGCGCTGCGCCGCGACTTGACCGCGTTGACGGCGGCGAGCGCCGGCGACGGCTCGGGCGCGGCTGTTCGCACGGCCGTCCTCCAGCTGCTCAAGGCTAGGATGGCGGAAGGGCGAAAGATCGCCGAGGCCATGCTCAAGCAGGATGGCGGCGGCAATGCCTGCGCCGAGCGGCTCTCGCATCTGATGGATGATCTGATCCGGGCGCTCTATGATTTCGCAGCCACCCATGTCTACCGCGTCAAGAACCGGTCCGCGGCAGAGCGCATGGCGGTCGTTGCCGTCGGCGGCTACGGCCGCGGCACGCTGGCGCCGGGCTCCGACATCGACCTGCTTTTCCTGCTGCCCTACAAACAGACCCCATGGGGCGAGCAGATCGTCGAATACATGCTCTACATGCTGTGGGACATGGGGCTGAAGGTCGGCCACGCCACCCGCAACATCGACGAGTGCCTGAGGCTGTCGCGCAGCGACATCACCATCCGCACGTCGATCCTGGAAGCGCGTTTCCTGTGGGGCGAACGCAAGCTCTATGACGAGTTGCTGACCCGCTTCGACCACGAGGTGGTGCGCACGACCGGGCCGGAATATGTGCAGGCCAAGCTTGCCGAGCGCGACGAGCGCCACGCCAAGGCCGGCGAAAGCCGCTATCTGGTCGAGCCCAACGTCAAGGACGGCAAGGGCGGGTTGCGCGACCTGCAGACGCTGTTCTGGATCGGCAAATACTTCTATCGCGTGCGCACCGGCGAGGAACTGGTCGAGAAGGGCGTCTTCACCGAGGCCGAGTATCGCGAGTTCCAGAAGGCCGAGGATTTCCTGTGGGCGGTGCGCTGCCACATGCATTTCCTCACCGGCAAGGCGGAAGAGCGGCTGCATTTCGACATCCAGCGCGAGATCGCCGAGCGGCTGGGCTATACGACGCATCCCGGCCTGTCGGCAGTCGAGCGCTTCATGAAGCACTATTTCCTTGTCGCCAAGGATGTCGGCGACCTCACCCGCATCTTCTGCGCGGCGCTCGAGGAAGAGCAGGCCAAGCATGTGCCGGGCTTCAACCGCATCTTCCTCACCTTCCAGCGGCGCAAGCGCAAGCTTGCCGGCACGTCCGACTTCATCGTCGACAATCATCGCATCAACGTCGCCGACGACAGCGTGTTCGAGCGCGACCCGGTCAACCTGCTCAGGCTGTTCTGGTTCGCCGACAAGCACGGATTGGAGTTCCATCCCGATGCGCTGAAGCTGCTCACCCGTTCGCTCGGCCTGGTCAACAAGTCGCTCCGGCGCGACGAGGAAGCCAACCGGCTGTTCCTCGACATATTGACCTCGGACCGCAACGCCGAACTCAATCTCAGGCGCATGAACGAGGCGGGACTGCTCGGCCGGCTGATCCCCGACTTCGGCAAGATCGTCGCCATGATGCAGTTCTCGATGTACCACCACTATACGGTGGACGAGCATCTGATCCGCTGCATCGGCGTGCTCGCCGAGATCGAGCGCGGCGACGGCGCCAAGGTGCATCCGCTGTCGCATACGCTGATGCCGGGTCTGAAGAAAAGCCGCGAGGCGCTTTATGTCGCGGTGCTCTTGCACGACATCGCCAAGGGCAGGCCCGAGGACCATTCGGAGGCCGGCGCCCGGATCGCCCGGCGCATCTGCCCGCATATGGGGTTGTCGGCGGCCGACACCGAGACTGTCGCCTGGCTGGTCGAGAACCACCTCGTGATGTCGATGACCGCGCAGACGCGCGACCTCAACGACCGCAAGACGATCGAGGATTTCGCCTCGATCGTGCAGTCGGTCGAGCGGCTGAAGCTGCTCTTGATCCTCACGGTCTGCGACATACGCGGTGTTGGACCCGGGGTGTGGAACGGCTGGAAAGGCCAGCTGCTGCGCACGCTTTATTTCGAGACCGAGCTGCTTCTGACCGGCGGTTTCTCCGAAGTGTCACGCGCCGAGCGTACGGCGGCGGCGCGCGAGCGGCTGGCTGAGGCGCTGTCCGCCTGGCCGGCGAAGGAGCGCAAGCGCTATGTCGCCCAGCATTATGAGAACTATCTGCTGACCGTCGACCTGCCCGACCAGCTGCGCCATGCCGAATTCATCCGCGAGGCGGATGCGGCGGGCAAGAAGCTCGCCACCATGGTCAAGACGCATGAGTTCGAGGCGGTGACGGAGATCACCGTGCTGGCGCCGGACCATCCGCGCCTGCTGTCGATCATCGCGGGAGCTTGCGCCGCGGCCGGCGGCAACATCGTCGACGCGCAGATCTTCACCACCTCGGACGGGCGCGCGCTGGACAGCATCCTGATCTCCCGCGAGTTCGACCGCGACGAGGACGAGCGGCGCCGCGCCGAGCGCGTCGGCCGGCTGATCGAGGACGTCCTTTCGGGCAAGAGCTGGCTGCCCGAGATGATCGAGAAGCGCACCAAGCCGAAGCGCGGCGCCAAAGCTTTCCGCATTCCGCCGCGCGCCGAGATCCGCAACACGCTGTCGAACCGCTTCTCCGTGATCGAGGTCGAGGGGCTGGACCGCCCGGGGCTGCTTTCCGAAATCACCGGAACGATCTCCGACCTTTCGCTCGACATCGCCTCGGCGCACATCACCACTTTCGGCGAGAAGGTCATCGATACGTTCTACGTCACCGACCTGACCGGACAGAAGATCGACAGCCCGACGCGCACCGCCGCCATCCACAAGCGGCTGATCGATACGCTGGAAGGCGGTTCGGCGGAACGCACCGGCAAGGCCAAGGCGGCGGCCGAGTGACCATCCATTTGACGCAATTTTTTTGGCAGTCATTCCCAGCATGAGCCTCGTCAAGAAATTCGCCACCGTCGCGTCCGGCACGCTGATGAGCCGCGCGCTGGGCTTTGGCCGTGAGATGCTGATGGCGGCGGCACTCGGCACCGGGCCGGTCGCCGATGCGTTCAACGCGGCCTTCCAGTTCCCCAACACCTTTCGCCGGCTGTTCGCCGAAGGTGCCTTCAACGCCGCTTTCGTGCCGCTCTTCGCCAAGGAGATCGAGCAGCATGGCACGGACGGTGCCAAGCGTTTTTCGGAGGAAGTGTTCGGCGTGCTGTTCTCGGCGCTTTTGGCGCTGACGATCGCCATGGAACTCGCGATGCCGCTGATCGTGCGATACCTGGTGGCGCCGGGCTTTGCCGACATTCCGGGCAAGTTCGAGACCACCGTCACGCTCGCGACGATCATGTTCCCATACCTGATCTGCATGTCGCTCGGCGCCATGATGGCGGGCATGCTGAACTCGCTGCGCCGCTATTTCGCGGCGGCGATCGCGCCCGCCTTCCTCAACATCATCCTGATCAGCGTACTCGCCTATGCCTGGTATCGCGGGCTCGACGCGCATGATGTCGGCTTTGGCCTGTCCTGGGGCGTGCTGGCGGCGGGCATCGTGCAGTTGGCGATCGTCTGGATCGCGGTGCGCCAGGCCGGCATCTCGATCGGCTTCCGCCGGCCGAAGATGACGCCCAACGTCAAGCGGCTGCTCATCCTGGCGCTGCCGGCCGCGATCACCGGCGGCATCACCCAGATCAACCAGTTGATCGGCACGGCGATCGCTTCAGCGCAGAACAGCGCGGTGTCGTCGCTCGCCTATGCCGACCGAATCTATCAGCTGCCGCTCGGCGTCGTCGGCGTGGCCGTCGCCATCGTGCTGTTGCCGGAACTGTCGCGGGCGCTGAAGTCGGGCAACCTGGTCGAGGCGGCCAATTTGCAGAACCGCTCGGTCGAATTCACCTTGTTCATGACCTTGCCGGCGGCGGCGGCGCTCTGGGTGATGTCTGAGCCGATCGTGCGACTGGTCTATGAGCGCGGCGCCTTCGCAGCCAACCACTCGACGCCGATCGTCGCCTCGATCCTGGCGATCTTCGGCCTCGGCCTGCCGGCCTTCGTGCTGATCAAGGCATTCACGCCAGGGTATTTCGCGCGCGAGGACACGCGCACGCCGATGATCTTTGCCGCCATCTCGGTCGGCGTGAATGTCGCCACGGCGCTGAGTCTGTTCCCGTCGATGGGCGCGCCTGGCATCGCGGTGGCTTCGGCAGTCGCGGGCTGGGTCAACGCGCTGATGCTGCTCGCCATGCTGATCAGGCGTGGCCATTGGGGCCGCGACGTGCCGCTCTTGAGACGCATTCCGCGACTGGTGCTGTCCGCCGTGATCATGGCAATTGCGCTTTACTTCGCCGAGCACTACTTCGCCGCACGGCTCGGACCCGGCTCGCCGCTGGTGGTGAAGGCGACGACGCTGTTCGCGCTGGTCGGCGGGGGTGCTGCGCTCTATTTCATCGCCGCCTTCGGCACCGGCGGCGCCGATTTCGGGATGATCCGCCGGAACGTCAAGCGCGGCTCACGGAAATCTGCGCCGCGGGAATCGAATACTGGCCTGGACGAATAACTCGAACTGGCTTGCAGCAACACCGGTCTTGATCCCCTCGCGCCCTTCGTCCATAAGCGCGCCGTCGCAAGACTTTCGCCGCGCGCGGTTTCCAGCCGCGTGATTGGCTCCAAAAAGTCTGCAACTTTTTGGAATCACGCTTATACGGCCCTCCACAAGCCCTGAGGAAATCATGTCCGCCTTCAAGCCACTCGTCTTTTCAGGCGTCCAGCCGACCGGCAATCTGCATCTCGGCAACTATCTCGGCGCCATCAAGAAATTCGTCGCCCTCCAGGAACAGTCCGACTGCATCTATTGCGTCGTCGACCTGCATTCGCTGACGGCGCAGCTCGTGCATCAGGACCTGGGCGACCAGACCCGCTCGATCACGGCGGCGTTCCTCGCCTCGGGCATCGACCCGAAGAAGCACATCGTCTTCAACCAGTCGCGGGTCATCCAGCATGCCGAGCTGGCCTGGATCTTCAATTGCGTGGCGCGCATCGGCTGGATGTACCGCATGACGCAGTTCAAGGATAAAGCCGGCAAAGACCGCGAGAACGCCTCGCTCGGCCTGCTCGCCTATCCGAGCCTGATGGCCGCGGACATCCTGCTCTACCGCGCCACTCATGTGCCCGTGGGCGAGGACCAGAAGCAGCATCTGGAGCTCACCCGCGACATCGCGCAGAAATTCAACAACGACTTCTCCGAGAAGATCGCGGCGCTCGGCGTCGGCGTCGAAATGCAGGTCGGCGAAGAGACGGTGAACGGCTATTTCCCGATCACCGAACCGGTGATCGGCGGTCCGGCGGCGCGTATCATGAGCCTGCGCGACGGCTCCAAGAAAATGTCGAAATCGGACCCGTCGGACCTGTCGCGCATTAACCTGACCGATGACGCCGACACCATCTCGAAGAAGATCCGCAAGGCCAAGACCGATCCGGAGGCCTTGCCGAGCGAGATCGACGGACTGGAAAGCCGGCCCGAGGCGGAAAACCTCGTCGGCATCTATGCCGGCCTCGCCGAAATCTCGAAGGAAGACGTGCTGAAGGAATATGGCGGCCAGCAGTTTTCCGTGTTCAAGCCGGCGCTTGCCGATCTGGCCGTGGAGAAGCTGGCGCCGATCGCTTCCGAGATGCGCCGGATCGAGGGCGACCGCGCCTATGTTGACGCCGTGCTCAAGGATGGCGGCGACCGGGCCCGCGCGATCGCCGAGGGCACGATGAAGACGGTTCGCGACATCATCGGCCTGCTGCAGGACTGATCGACCGGTCTTACTGAACCATCGCCATGCCGGCCGGCGGCTTGCCGCCGGTCCGCGGCGGTGGCAGATTGCGGCAGAAACCATACCGAGCAGATAGACATGGTCTCCAAACGTCTCAGCCGCGAAGCCGGCCATCGCCGCAAGTTCCTGGCGATCATCGACGACACGCCGGAATGCGAGCGCGCCGTCGCCTACGCCTCGAAGCGGGCGCAGCACACCAGCGGCGTGCTGGTGCTGCTCTACGTCATCGAGCCGGACGATTTCCAGCACTGGCTGGGCGTGGAAAAGATCATGCGCGAGGAAGCAAACGCGACGGCGCGCGGAGCACTCGACGGCTACGCCAACAAGGTGCGCCAGAGCGTCGGCATCGAGCCGGAGCTGGTGGTGCGCGAGGGCAAGCCGACCGAAGAGATCCACAAGCTGATCGAGGAAGACCAGGACATCGCCATCCTGGTGCTGGCGGCCGGCGCCGGCAAGGAAGGTCCAGGACCACTGGTCAGCGCGGTTGCCGGCCGCGGCGCGGCCTTTCCGATTCCGGTGACGGTCGTGCCGCAGAACCTGTCCGACGAAGAGATCGACAGCCTGGCCTGACTTCCGGCCGGTGCCGGGCCTCTCGTCCGCGGCGCACATACCCAAGCCGACACAAGAATAACGCCGCCCTTGGCCGGCGTTTGCGGCGCGCCATTTGGAATCATGTGCGCATTCCAATGGAGGGGCGATGACCGAAACAGAGCAGGGGGCAGGCCGACGCGAACAATCGAGGGCGAAAGCTGCGGATCGTGCGGCCGCGGATGCCCGGTTTCGTGAACCGTATCGCGCTTCGCGGATTGCGTGTCGGCAAGGGCAGCGCCGATCTCGAATTCAGACGAACGGATGAAGGCGCCGAGGTCGATGTCCTGCAGACGAGTGGACAATTGACCGTCGAAGCTGGAGGATGGTTCGGACATCCCGCCATGGCAAAAACATTCCGCCAGCCAGCCGTTCCGGCGACGCGTTTCGCTTGAATGTCCAGCCGATAGAGCCTATTTAGAACTATTCCAAACTATCGGCCCGCGAAGGGCTTGGAGATACCATGTTCATCCAGACCGAATCGACGCCGAACCCGGCGACGCTCAAATTCCTGCCGGGCAAGGAAGTGCTGCGCGAAGGCACCGCCGATTTCCGCAACGCCGAAGCCGCGGCGGAGGCCTCGCCGCTGGCCGGCCGTCTGTTCGGGATCCCGGGCGTCACCGGCGTTTTCTTCGGCTACGACTTCATCACCGTGACCAAGGACGGCCCGGACTGGCAGCATCTGAAGCCGGCGATCCTCGGCGCCATCATGGAGCATTTCATGTCCGGCGCTCCGGTCATGGCCTCGGCCGCTCCGGCGAGCGATGCCAGCGGGACCGCTGAGTTCTACGACAAAGCAGACGAAGAGCTGGTGCTGACCATCAAGGAACTGCTCGACACGCGCGTGCGCCCAGCCGTCGCCCAGGACGGCGGCGACATCACCTTCCGCGGTTTCGAGAACGGCACGGTGTTCCTGCATATGAAGGGCGCCTGCGCCGGCTGCCCGTCGTCGACGGCGACACTGAAGCACGGCATCCAGAACCTGCTTCGCCATTTCGTTCCCGAGGTCCAGCAGGTCGAGCAGGTCGCCTGAGAATCCACTCCGCCGGCCGCACGGCGCGGCGGAGCTAATTCTGATCCAAGACGCAAAAACAAAAAACCGGGCCCCAACAGCCCGGTTTTCTGTTTTCAGGACGTCTTGTTGTTGCCTAGACGGTCCGCCTGCGAAACTTTTTGCGCCTACAACACGATGACCTTGGCGCCGACCGACGTGCGGTCATAGAGGTCGATAATATCCTGGTTCATCAGCCGGATGCAGCCGGACGACATCGCCTTGCCGATCGAGAACCATTCCGGGCTGCCATGCAGCCGATAGCCCATGTCGCCGCCCTTGTTGAAGAGATACATGGCACGCGCGCCGAGCGGGTTCTTCAGGCCCGGCTCCATGCCGCTGGCGAACTTGGCGAGCTCGGGCTGGCGCTTGATCATCGGGGCCGGCGGCGTCCAGGTCGGCCATTCGCGCTTCAGCGCGATATGGGCGGTGCCGTGCCATTCAAAACCTTCGCGGCCGACGCCGATGCCGTAGCGCATCGCCATGCCGTCGCCCTCGATGAAATAGAGGAACTTGTTCTGGGTATCGACGATGATGGTGCCCGGCTTCTCCGAAGTGTCATAGCGCACTTCCTGCCGGTGATATTTGGCGGGCACCTTCTCGATCGGGATGCGCGGCAACTGATAGCCGGCATCGGTCATCGCGCCATAGTTGTTGGTGAAGATTTGCCCGCCGATGGTGCTGCACCCGCTGATCGCGGTCGACAGCGCAAGAGCGGCGAGGATTGCAAATGACTTCAAGCGCATGAATTGGTCCGATGCCCCGCCTGGATGCCAGCGGCACGAGTCGGCCGCTTTGTTGTCATCATTCATGCTGGCATTTCTTTTGCTTGCCAAGCGCGCACTGCCTATATGCAAGACCTTACGCGCCGGTAAGTGCCGAACTGCGGCATTTCCGCAACAGGCCTCACCGGATTGTGAAACAAAATCAATGAGGCGGCTGAAAGAGCCGCCTGGGTTCGAGGAGAGCGCCATGAATGTCGGTGATGCCGCCGAGCGTTCCGGCCTGCCGGCCAAGACCATTCGCTACTATGAGGAGATCGGCCTGATCCGCCCGGCGCGGGCCGAGAACGGCTATCGCGATTACTCCGGCGAGGATATCCACCGGCTGGCCTTCCTGCGCCGCGCGCGCAATCTCGGCTTCTCAATCGACGATTGCAGGCAGCTTATGGCGCTCTATCAGGATCGCGACCGCGCCAGCCACGACGTGCGCGAGATTGCCGCCGCCCATGTCAGGGCGATCGAGGAGAAGGTGCGCGAATTGCAGTCGATGCGCTCGACGCTGCAGAAGCTGATCCATGCCTGCCATGGCGACGAGCGGCCGGACTGCCCGATCCTGGACGACATCGCGGGAGCGGCCTGAGGCCCAAGGCCCGTCAGCGCTTCCAAAAATCGCGGTGCGGGGCGAGCATCTCGTCCGCGATTTCGGGAAAGGGGCCAAACACCTCGATCTTCTTCTGGCCGGAGGCGAAGACGGTGCGCGAGGCGAGGTTCATCGTCGGATTCTCCGCATGATCCCCGGTGAGCGCCAGAAGGCTGGTTTCCTCGACCCCGTAGACCAGGCGCCCGATATTCGCCCAGTACATCGTGCCGGCGCACATCGCGCAGGGTTCGAAGGTCGAGACCAGCGAGCATTGCCACAGGAACTCCGGCTCATAGGACGCTGCGGCGCGACGGGCCAACTCGGTCTCGGCATGGCGCACCGTGTCGAGATTGCCCTGCCGCATCAAAACGCGATCGTCCGGCCCGACCAGCACGCAGCCGAACGGATGATGCCCATGCGCCGCCGCCTCGCGCGCGACGGCATCGGCGGACCGAAGGTGGGCGAGCATCTGGTCGCGGGTCATGGCGGAAATCCTCTCACGGCGAGATTGCTGCCAAGGGATATGATTAGCAATAACTAATCTTCGCTCGACTACGGCTCGAGCGTCCCCCCTTGGCTTTGCGCTCCGCCTATTCTGATTTTGGTGCTATTCTGACGACCGCGCAACGAGATTGCCGGCCATGGGTTTCCAGGACGACATCGAACGTGTCGAGCAGCACATCCGCGAGATCGAAGAGCGGATCGAGCGCCAGCGCGCGGTCATCACCCAAGCGGAAGAGAACGGCCTGCCGACAGACGGCCCGAGCAACTTCCTGTGGTTCCTGAAAGAGGCATTGAGCCTGAGCCGCGACCACCTAGCCAGGCTTCTGGCAGATGAATTTCGAGCGGGGGACTAGCAGTAGCGGGTCTCGCCGCAGACATCTGCTTTAACCGGCGACTTTTGCGTCACCGACCATCGAAGGAACCGACAATCGCCGGCCCCACAGGGGTTCAAACCGTGAACAAAATCTGGCATGGTGCTTCCATGCCACTCGTTTCCCCGATTCCGCTCAACCCTTTGATCGACGGCCGCCAGTCCGAGCGCGCCATGCTGGTGCGGCGCGGCGTGCAGCGGCTGCTTGCCGAAATGGGCGCGCATGTGTTGCCGGAGCTGTCTTTGGCCACAGGGCGGCGCGCCGATCTCGTGGCGCTGACCAGGCAGGGCGACATCTGGATCATCGAGATCAAATCCTCGATCGAGGATTTCAGGGTCGACCGCAAATGGCCGGACTATCGGCTGCATTCCGACCGCTTCTTCTTCGCCACCCATCCCGGCGTTCCCCAGGACATCTTCCCCGAGGAATGCGGCTTCATCCTCTCCGACGGCTATGGCGCGGAGATCCTGCGCGATGCGCCCGAGCATCGCATGGCGGCTGCGACGCGCAAGGCGCTGATGTTGCGGATTGCCCGCGCCGGCGCCGCGCGGCTCCTGGCGGCCGAGCTTGCCGGCGTCGCCGTGCCGGCTCTGGACGGCGAGAGCGAGTAGCGCCTGTTCCTCGCCGAACTCGGCGGGAGAGGAACAGGCGTTGCAGCTGACCTATTCCACTTCTTCTTCCACTCCGCTGCCCGCCGGCGCCATGAGCAGGATGGCCGCGCCCAGGAGCGCGGCAATCAGCGAACCCGCGAGGATGCCGACCTTCACTGTGTCCTGGAGCGCCGGGTCGCCGGCGAAGGCGAGCAGGCCGATGAACAGGCTCATGGTGAAGCCGATGCCGCAAAGCAGCGAAATGCCCAGCACATGCAGCCAGCCAGCATTGGCCGGCAGGTCGGCGAGGCCGAAGCGGATCGCGAGCGCCGAGGAGCCGAAAACGCCGACCAGCTTGCCGAGAACCAGGCCGGCGGCGACGCCCAGCGTCAGCGGCTCGACAAGGGCTGCAAAGCTCAAGCCGCCGAGCGAGACGCCGGCATTGGCGAAGCCGAAGATCGGGATGACGAGAAACGGCACAAGCTTGTGCAGACCGTGCTCCAGCCGGTGCAGCGGCGAATGTTCTGTTTCGTCGCCGATGCGCGGAGACCGCTCCAGCGGGATGGTGAGCGCCAGGGCGACGCCGGCCAGCGTGGCATGCACGCCCGACTTCAGCACCAGCACCCACAAGACGACGCCAAGCAAGAGATAGGGCCAGAGCTTCATGGCCCGCATGCGGTTGAGCACGATGAGCAAGGCGATGACGACGAAGGCGGCGGCCAGATAAGCGAGCGACAGGCCGCTGGTGTAGAACAGCGCGATGATGATGACGGCGCCGAGATCGTCGATGATGGCCAGAGCGGTGAGGAAAACTTTCAGCGATGCGGGCACGCGGCTGCCGAGCAGCGAGAGCACGCCGAGCGCGAAGGCAATGTCGGTGGCGGTGGGGATCGCCCAGCCAGAGAGCGCTGCCGCATTGTCGCGGTTGATCAAGACATAGACCAGCGCCGGCACCGCCATGCCGCCGGCGGCCGCGATGCCCGGCAGCACGCGGCGCGGCCAGGTCGAGAGCTGTCCGTCCAGCATCTCGCGCTTGATCTCCAGCCCGACCAGCAGGAAGAACACTGCCATCAGCCCGTCATTGATCCAGTGCGAGACGCTGAGCGGCCCGAGATAGGCGTGCAGGACAGTGAAATAGGTTTCGGCCAAAGGGGAATTGGCGACGATCAGCGCAAGGGCTGCGGCCACCATCAGGATGATGCCGCCGGCGGCCTCGCCGTCGAGGAACTGGCGAAGGATCGATTTCGGCCGTTCGTCTCGCATGGTCACTCCGTTGCCAGTCTTCTGGTCGGCGTTATTCGCGATGATGCGCAAGCCTCACCGGCTGAGCAAGCGTCACAGTTTCCGAATGCCGGCGCCGCCCCTCATCTGCCTGCCGGCATCTTCTCCCCGTGGAACGGGGAGAAGGGGGCTTTCGCGCAGGATTTCGCCAATCTCCGACGTTGTGTAAGGGAGCCAGCGTTGCGGCCAGCCCCTTCTCCCCGTCACTATACGGGGAGAAGTGCCCCACAGGGCGATGAGGGGCAGCGCTGACGTTGGCAGTTTGCGTCGTCGCTACAAGCTGGACCGACGTTGGCCTAAGGCGCACTTTCCGGTGCGGCTGGCGATCCTTACCGAGGCGCCCGCTTTGCGAGAATCCGCTGCAGGGTGCGGCGGTGCATATTGAGGCGGCGCGCCGTCTCGGAGACGTTGCGGTCGCACATTTCGTAGACGCGCTGAATGTGCTCCCAGCGCACGCGGTCGGCCGACATCGGGTTTTCCGGGGGCGCCGCACGTTCGCCGGAGGTGCGGGTGAGCGCGGCGAAGACGTCGTCGGCATCGGCGGGCTTCGACAGATAATCGACGGCGCCGAGCTTCACGGCGGTCACCGCGGTGGCGATGTTGCCGTAGCCGGTCAGGATGATGGCGCGGGCGTCGTTGCGCTTCTCGCGGATGACTGCCACGACATCCAGGCCGTTGCCGTCGCCGAGCCGCATGTCGACAACCGCATAGGCCGGCGGATGGGCGCGCGCCTTGGCGACCGCCTCTTCCACGCTCTCCGCCGTCTCGACCACGAAGCCCCGTGTCTCCATGGCGCGGGCAAGCCGGGTGAGGAACGGCTTGTCGTCCTCGACGATGAGCAGCGAGGTGTCCTCGCCCTCGACCATAGCGCCAGTCGTTTCGTCTCCGCTCATCTTATCGGCATCCTACTGACCTGAAGCGCGCCGCGCCGAAACCTGCTCTGGCGAAGGCCCTTCCGATCCCTGTTTCCGGACATGTCGTCTTCCCCAAGCCGCTGCACAGTTTTAGGCGACATGCCTCACTTTTACGCAGATACAGTCCTGCAGGGGCAATGTCCAATTTTTAGAGCCGGCAACAGAGCTGCCATGCGGCAATTGCAAGGCTTAGGCGCCACCCAACCAAGGTTTACGCATTGTCGAACATGGTGGCCGAGGCCTGTTCCTGGTTGAGGAAGAGGTTGCGCGGCCAGGAGATCTGCACCACCGCACCCTCGCCGAGCCCGCTCGAATTGCGGAAATCGATGGTGGCGCCGGAACGCTCCAGCAAGGTCTTGGCGATAAACAGCCCAAGCCCCAAGCCGCCGCCGGCCTCCGTGCCCTGGCGCGTCGACATATAGGGCTCGCCGATGCGGTCGATGATCTCGGCGGGGAATCCCGGCCCGTCATCGGTGATGGAGAAGATGACCTTCTCATTGTCCCAGCTCCAGCTGACGGTGACGGCGTTGCGGGCGAAATCAACGGCATTCTCAACCAGATTGCCGAGCCCGTAGATGACGCCGGGGCTGCGCTGGCCAACCGGCTCGGGACCGACGCGCTCGCCGGGCCGCAGCCGGATCGAGATGCCGAAATCGCGGTGCGGCGCCGTCACCTCCTCGACCAGGGAGGTGAGCGGCATGCGCGACAGATGCGCTTCGCCTTCCGAGGAAAGGCTGGTCAGCCGCTTCAGAATCTCGCGGCAACGCTCGCTTTGCGAGCGCAAGAGCTTCACGTCCTCGCCATATTTCGGATCCTTGCCGAGGGCCTTTTCCATCTCCTTGGCGACGACGGTGATGGTGGCCAAAGGCGTGCCCAGCTCGTGCGCGGCCGCCGCCGCCAGCCCGTCCAGCGCCGAAAGATGCTGCTCGCGCTGCAGCACCAGTTCGGTGGCGGCCAGCGCATTGGCGAGCAGGCGCGCTTCCGCGGCGACGCGGAAGGCATAGATGGCGGTGAAGGCGATCGAGGCAAACACAGCCATCCACATGCCGGCGACATAGATGAAGGGCATCGGCAGCGGCGAGCCCTCATACCAGGGCAGCGGCAAATGGAAGAACACCAGAAGCGTGGCCGCCAGTATGACCAACGCGCCAAGGATGGCCGTGAACCGCAGCGGCAGCGAAGCGGCGGAGATGACGACCGGCACCGACAGCAGCACGCAAAATGGATTGGTCAGGCCGCCCGTCATGTAGAGCAGGCCGGTGAGCTGGACGCCATCGAAGGTGAGGATCACGAAGGCCGAAAGCGGGGTGAGCCGATGCGCCGCCGGATAGCGGAAGGTGAGCCACAGATTCATCCAGGCCGAGCAGGCGATCAGCGCGAAGCACATCGATACCGGCAGCGGGAATTTCAGGCCATAGGCGACGACCAGCACGGTCAGGCTCTGCCCGACGATCGCCAGCCAGCGCAGGCGGATCAGCGTGTTGAGCCGCAGCCGCTGGCTTTGCTGGGAATCGGGCGCGCGCAGGATGTTGCTCATTGCCAAGGATTACAGCCGCAGGAGCGGAAACGATAGAGCATCGTCAGGTTCCACGCGGTTTGGCGCGGCTGGTGGCGGCGGCCAGCAGCGGGTTTTCCGGCCAGACGTGCTTTGGATAGCGACCGCGCATGTCGGCGCGCACGTCCGCCCAGGAGCCGCGCCAGAAGCCGGGGAGATCGCGCGTCGTCTGGATCGGCCGGTGCGCCGGCGAAAGCAATTCGAGCGTCAGCGGAACGGTTCCGTTTGCGATCGCCGGATGACGGTCGAGGCCGAACAGTTCCTGCACGCGGATCGAAAGCACCGGCCACTCGCCTTCATAGCGGATCGGCACGTGGCTGCCGGACGGCGCATCGAAATGGGTCGGCGCGAGCGTGTCGACCTTGCGCTGCAGGTCGTGCGGGACCAGTGCCATCAGTGCCGACGACAGCATCGCCGGCTTGATGGCCGCGAAAGAGGCATCGCCGGAGAGAAACGGCAGGAGCCAATTATCGAGCCGATCCAGAAGCGCGGCGTCGGAAACGTCGGGCCAGGGCGCTCCGAGGCCGCGATGCAGCCAGCCGAGCCGCTGGCGCAGGGCCTCCGCTTCCCTGCCCCAGTCGAGCAGCGACAGGCCGTGCTCGCGCAAGGCATCCGTTATGGCGCGGTCTGCAACGGCGCCTGACGGCGCCGGCAGCATGCGCTCGGAAAGCGTGATGGCGCCGAGCCGTGCGGTCTCGCGCATGCGCACGGCGCGGCGCTCGCGGTCGAAGCTCGTCTCGCGCTTCGTCTCGATACGATCGGCCAGGGCGGCGCGGATATCGGCTTCGCCGACCGGAGTGGCGGCGGTGATGCGGGCGTTCTGCGCCTTGCCCTGCAGGTCGGTGACCACCAGCCAGGTTTCATTGGCGAGCGGATCCGCGGCATCGACCATGGCGCCTGAGCCATTGGCCAGCACGAAGCGGCCGCGCTCGCCGCGCGCCCTTGCCACGCGATCCGGCCAGGCGTGGATCAGAAGGGCGCCTGCAGAGGCCGCCTCGCCGCTCTGCCCGCCACCGGCCTGCCTGGCCAAACGCTCAGCGAGCTGCCTGGCGGCGTTGGCGCGAGGGGATTTCTCGCCGCGAAACCGGATTAGACGCCGCTCCAGATCGGCGCTGTCGCCGCCCAACCCACGCTCGGTCAAGAGCACGGCAAGCGTCGCCGCTTCGAGCGCGTGGCCGCTCTTCGCCGCTTCGGCCACCATATGCGCCAGCCGCACCGGCAGTGCCAGCTTGCGCATGGCGGCGCCCGCCTCGGTCAACCTGCCGGCATCGTCGATGGCATGCAGCGCCTTGAGCAGCACCCTCGCCTCGTTGAGCGCCGGGGCTGGCGGCGGATCGAGAAACGAGAGGCTCGACGGATCGGCGACGCCGAAGGCGGCGCAGTCGAGCAGCAGGCCGGATAGATCGGCCTCGAGGATTTCGGGCGGCGTGAAGGCGGGAAGCGACGCGGTCTGCTCGGCGCGCCACAGGCGCACCGCCACGCCAGCCTGAGTGCGGCCGGCGCGGCCGGCGCGCTGGTCGGCCGAAGCCTTGCTGACACGCACCGTCTCAAGCCTGGTCAGGCCGCTCGCCGGCTCATAGCGCGGCAGCCGCGACAGGCCGGAATCGATGACGACCCGCACGCCGTCGATGGTGATCGAGGTCTCGGCGATCGAGGTGGCCAGCACCACCTTGCGGCGGCCGGCCGGCGCCGGCCTGATCGCCTGATCCTGCGCCCGGTTGTCGAGCTGGCCATAGAGCGGAACGATGTCGGTGTCGGCAGCGACATTGCCCGCGAGCCGCTCGGCGGTGCGCTCGATCTCGCGCTGTCCGGGCAGGAAAGCGAGCACGCTGCCCTGCTCGCCGGCCAAAGCCGCGCGCACGGCCCTGGCCATGGCGTCCTCGATCGCCGTGCCGGCCGGCCGCTCGTCGTAGCGGATTTCGACCGGATAGGCGCGGCCCTCGCTTTCGATCACCGGCGCCTCCGATAAAAGCTTCGCCACGCGCGCGCCGTCGAGCGTCGCCGACATGACCAGCAGACGCAGGTCCGGCCGCAGCGCGCCCTGCACGTCGAGCGCCAGCGCCAGACCGAAATCACCGTCGAGCGAACGCTCGTGGAATTCGTCGAAGATCACCGCCGAGACGCCGGGCAGCTCCGGATCGTCGAGGATCATGCGCGAGAGCACGCCTTCGGTGACGACCAGGATTTTTGTCCGCGCCGAGGTGCGGTTCTCCATGCGCATCGCGTAGCCCACCGTGCCGCCGGGCTCCTCACCCAGCAATTCGGCCATGCGGCGGGCGGCGGCGCGGGCGGCGAGCCGCCGCGGCTCGAGCAGCACGATCCGGCCCTCACCGAGCCAAGGCGCGTCGAGCAGCGCCAGCGGCACCAGTGTCGTCTTGCCGGCGCCCGGCGGCGCCACCAGCACGGCGCTGCTGCGCCGCGAGAGCGCTTCGCCGAGTGCCGGCAGCACGGCTGTGACCGGAAGCTCCGGCAAGGGTTTCGTCGTCATTTCGCCCGCATATCAGCGGTCGCGGTCGCAGTGCAAACTGTCGGGCCCATGCCGGTCAAAGCCGGGCACGCGTAAACGGGTTCCAGCGCACGGTGCCAAGCCGCACTTCCTCGCGCACCATGGTAAGGAGGCCTGAGGCGCCGACGACTGCAAGGCCGACCAGCGTCATCGCGTCGGGATATTCCCTGAAGAACATCGCGCCGAGGATGACCGCCCAGACGATCTGCGAATAATGCGTCGGGGCGATGCGGTTTGCGGGCGCGTATTTGGCTGCCAGGAGATGCAGCAATTGGCCGCCGGCGGTGAACAGGCCGCCCAGGATCAGCCAGCCCAGTTGCCACAGATTGGGAAGCGTAAATGACGTCGCGGCCGCGCCGACCCCGTTGAAGAGCAGGCCGTAGCCGATCAGCGAGCCCAACATGGTCGTGCGCTTTTCCTGCTGGGCAAGCGAGCGCATCAGGATGACGATGGTTGCCGCGACGAAGGCATTGGCGAAGGCGGCGAGATGGCCAAGATGCAATTCGCGGAAGCCCGGCCGCACCACCAGCATGACACCGGCGAAGCCGGCGATCACGGCAAGCCACCGCCAGGGGCCGACCTCCTCCTTCAGGATGACGGTCGACAGCACGGTGACGAGCAACGGGGCCAGGAAGAGCAGCGCGTAAACCTCCGCCAGCGGAATGGTGGTGAAGGCATAGACGCTGAGCACGCCCGACGCGATGCCGGCCCAAGCGCGCGCCTGTACGGCCCAGGGCCGCCCGGTGCGCCAAAAATCGCGCCAGCGCTCCTCCTTCGGCCGGGTGAAGAAGAGGAAACAGCCAGCAAACAAGGTCATGAAAAAGCCGATCTCCAAGACGGTGAACTGCCCGCCCAGACCCTTGATGACGGCGTCGCTGAACGAATAGTTTGCGTAAGCGAGAAGGGCGAGCAGGATTCCGTTCGGCACGATTCCAATTCCGGGAGAAAGACGTGAAGATACTGGCGCTGGGGGCACATCCCGACGATATCGAGATATTCATGTTCGGTACGCTGGCCGCCTATGCCGCGCTAGGCGCAGAACTGACTTTCGCCATAGCCACCGATGGTGCCAGAGGCGGCATGGGCGACCCCAAGGCGCTTGCCCGTTTGCGGCGCAAGGAAGCGACCACGGCGGCAGGCCTCCTCGGCGTCGAGCCGCGCTTCCTCGACTTTCCCGACGGGGAGCTCGTCGCCGATGCCGCGTTCATTGCCGCGCTGAAAGCGCTGATCGGCGAGGTGAAGCCCGACCTCGCCATCACCCATGCGCCCTACGATTATCATGGCGACCACCGAGCCTTGTCCGACGGCGTGCGACTCGCCGCGTCCTTCGCGGTGCCGGTGCTGCATGCCGACACGCTGGGCGGCACCGGTTTTTCGCCGACCCATTATGTCGAGATCTCGCATCATTGGGACATCAAGGCGAAAGCGATCCTCGCGCACCAGTCGCAAGGTCCGGAGCACTATGTGCACAGGGCGCGCCTCCAGAACGAGTTTCGTGCCGGACAGTGCAACGGCGCCTCCGGCGCGCTGGCCGAGGCCTTCCGTTTCGAGCCGACCTTCCCCTTCGCCGACATACGAGCGCTCCTGCCGCCGGCGCCGTCGATCCGGCCGCTGACGACAAGTCCGGGCCCCACCAACGGGGCCACCTGACGTCAGCGGACTCAAGTTCGGCGATCATTTCCCAACGATTTCAATGGTGCGTTTCGCAATGCTGCGGCGCAGCAACGAATTTGCTTGCGTTGTTTAGTAAAAAGAGCATCACTAAACAAATTACTAAACATCGGCGGCGCGCATAGCCCGCCATGTTTGGGCCTTCGGAGGAGCGAGGGTTGAGAGGCTTTTGAAACCGTCATCCGGACGCGTTTCGCAAATGGGAGGTAGGCATGAAATCGACCTTGAAACTGGCGTTGGGACTGGCCTCGGCGATCTTTGCGTCGACAGCCGTCTCGAACGTCGCGCATGCGGAAGACCTGACGCTGTGCTGGGCGGCCTGGGATCCGGCCAACGCGCTCGTGGAACTGTCCAAGGACTTCACCAAGGAAACTGGCATCGGCATGAAATTCGAGTTCGTGCCGTGGACCAATTATGCCGACCGCTTCCTCAACGAGCTCAACTCGCACGGCAAGCTCTGCGACCTGATCATCGGCGACAGCCAGTGGATCGGCGGCGCCGCCGAGAACGGCCATTACGTCAAGCTGAACGACTTCTTCGACAAGGAGAAGATCAGCATGGACGACTTCGTGCCGGCGACGGTGGTCGGCTATTCGGAATGGCCGAAGAACACGCCGAACTACTGGGCGCTGCCGGCCATGGGCGACGTCGTCGGCTGGACCTATCGCAAGGACTGGTTCTCGCGGCCTGAATTGCAGAAGGAATTCAAGGAGAAGTATGGCTGGGACCTCGCCCCGCCGACCACCTTCGACCAGCTGAAGCAGATCGCCGAATTCTTCCAGAAGCGGCAGATCGACGGCAAGACCGTCTATGGCGCCTCGATCTACACCGAGCGCGGCTCGGAAGGCATCACCATGGGCGCCATGGACGTGCTCTACAGCTATGGCTTCCAGTATGAGAACCCGAAGAAGCCATACGAGATGCAAGGCTTCGTCAACTCCGAGAAATCGGTAAAGGGGCTGGAATTCTACAAGGCGCTCTACGACTGCTGCACGCCGCCCGGCGCCTCCAACAGCTACATGGGCGAGGGTGTGGACGCCTTCAAATCCGGACAGGTGGCGATGCATATGAACTTCGCCTTCACCTGGCCCGGCCTGCAGAAGGACGAGAATGTCGGCGGCGACAAGATCGGCTACTTCGTCAATCCGAAGGGTCCTGACGGCGACCAGTTCGCGCAGCTCGGCGGCCAGGGCATCTCGGTGGTTTCCTACTCCGACAAGCAGGAATCGGCGCTGAAATACATCAAGTGGTTCGCCAACAAGGACGTGCAGGCCAAATGGTGGTCACTCGGCGGCTATTCCTGCCTGAACTCGGTGGTCAAGGATCCGAAATTCCCGTCCAGCCAGCCTTATGCGCAGGCCTTCCTCGACTCCATGGCGATCGTGAAGGACTTCTGGGCGGAACCCAGCTACGCGCCGCTGCTGCAGGCCTCGCAGAAGCGCTTCCATGACTATGTCGTGGCGGGCCAGGGCTCAGCCAAGGACGCGCTGGACGGCCTGGTCAAGGACTGGACGCAGGTCTTCCAGGACGACGGCAAGATGTAGTCGGGGCAAGATGTAAGGCTCCTCCCGAGCCCAACCGCAGCGTCCCGTGCCGCCCTTGGCACGGGACGCAGTTCAGATAAATTCCACAGGCGAGACTTACCCGTGACCGAAGCAGGACTTACCATGCTCGATCGGACTGCGGACAACGTTGCCCGGGCAACACCGGAACCGTTGGCCAAGAAGATCCGGGGCATCAGCGACAAGGGCCTCGCCTGGCTGTTCATCTCGCCGACGATCCTTTTGCTGTTGGCCATCAACATCTTCCCGCTGTTCTGGGCGATCTATCTCTCCTTCACCAATTTCCGCGCCAACCGGCCGAACGAGGTGGTGAAGAATCTGGGGCTCGCCAATTACCGGCGCATCCTCGGCGATCAGGACATCTGGATCGCCATGCAGACGACGGCGCATTTTGTCTTCTGGACAATCCTCCTGCAGACCGTCATCGGCTTCACGCTGGCCTGGCTGATCGACCGCAAGTTTCGCGGCCACGCTTTCTGGACCACCATCATCCTGGTGCCGATGATGCTGTCGCCGGCGGTGGTCGGCAATTTCTGGCGCTTCCTCTACGAGCCGCAGATCGGGCTGTTTTCCTACGTCGTCTCCTTCGTCACCGGCATTCCGCCGACGAATGTGCAGATGCTGTCCAATGTCGAGCTGGCGCCGTGGGCGATCATCATCGTCGACACCTGGATGTGGACGCCTTACGTCATGCTGATCTGCCTCGCCGGCCTGCGCTCCATTCCCGAATACATCTATGAAGCGGCGGAGGTCGACCGCGCCTCCAACTGGCGGCAATTCTGGTCGATCACGCTGCCGATGGCGCTGCCCTTCATCATGCTGGCGGTGCTGTTTCGCGGCATCGAGAATTTCAAGATGTTCGACATGGTCAACCTGCTCACCGGCGGCGGACCCGGCTCGACCACGGAGGTCGCCTCGATCACGCTGAAGCGGCAGGCTTTCGAGAGCTGGCGCACCGGCTATTCCTCGGCCTTCGCCATCATCCTGTTCGTCGCCGTGTTCGGGCTGGCCAACATCTACGTCAAGGCGCTCAACAAGGTGAAGCAGAGATGAGCCTGACCACCGCCCATTCCGTCGTAGCACCCTCGTCGAAGGCGAAGCTGGTCGCCGGCACGATCATCATAGCCTATGCGCTGATCTCGATCGTGCCGCTGCTCTGGATCTTCGCCACCAGCTTCAAGACGCCGCCGGATTCGATCGCCTATCCGCCCAAGATCGTCTTCCAGCCGAGCATCGAGGGCTATTGCAACCTCTTCACCACACGCACAAGGCAGACGCCGGAATATATCAATTCGCTCGGACCGGCGACCGGCTTCTGCGACGAGACCGTGCGCAAGCGCAACATGGTCATTGCCGGCCCGTCGAACTTCCTGCCGCGCTTCGTCAACTCGCTGATCATCGCCTTCGGCTCGACCTTCTGCGCGGTGTTCCTCGGCACGCTCTCGGCCTATGGCTTCTCGCGCTTCAAGGTGCCTTTGGCCGACGACCTTCTGTTCTTTATCCTGTCGACGCGCTTCATGCCGCCGATCGCGGTCGCCATTCCCATTTATCTGATGTACCGCGAGCTCGGCCTCTCCGACACCGCGCTCGGCATGATCCTGCTCTACACCGCGGTCAATGTCTCGCTGGCTGTGTGGCTCTTGAAGGGCTTCATCGACGAGATCCCGCGCGAGTATGAAGAGGCCGCGATGATCGACGGCTACACCAGGCTGCAGGCCTTCTGGCGCACGGTGCTGCCGCAGGCAACGACCGGCATCGCCGCGACCGCCATCTTCTGCCTGATCTTTGCCTGGAACGAATATGCGTTCGCAGCGCTGCTCACTTCCGGCAGCGCGCAGACCGCGCCGCCCTTCATCCCGACCATCATCGGCGAGGGCGGCCAGGACTGGCCGGCGGTTGCCGCCGGCACGACCATCTTCCTGGTGCCGATCCTCGTCTTCACCATCCTGCTCCGCAAGCAGCTCTTGCGCGGCATCACCTTCGGCGCGGTGCGCAAATGATTAGTGTGGGAATAAGTCGACCCCCACTCCGTCGAGCTTCGCTCGACACCTCTCCCCCGATCGACGGGGTAGAGGAGGGGCGCGAACTTCATTCAGCCAGGCTCCCTTCCTCTCCCTCCGGAGGGGGGAGAGGTGGCGCTGCGAAGCAGCGACGGAGTGGGGGAACCCCTTGGCAACCATCTCTCCCCTTGAACGAGAAGGAAGGGAGGAACGCATGAACCGCTCTGTTGCCTCCAAGCGCTCCTCTTGGCCCCGCTGGGCAAGGCGCGGCCTGATGGAAAACATCGCGACCGCGATCATCGCGATCGGCTTCCTGATGCTGTTCCAGCCTTTCGCGCTGTCGCTTTACACCTATTCGTTCATCACCATGCTCACTGGCACGGTGATGTTCATCGTCGTCTCGAAATTCCCGGAATAGATATGGCCGAGATCCGCGTTCAGAACCTGAGGAAGGCCTTCGGCGCATTCGTCGCCGTGCAGGATTCCAATTTCGTCGTCGAGGATGGCGAGTTCTTCGTCATGCTCGGGCCATCCGGCTGCGGCAAGACGACGACGCTTCGCATGATCGCCGGCCTTGAATTGCCGACCGGCGGCAAGATCCTGCTCGGCGGCGAGGACGTCACCATGCGCCGGGCGCGCGAGCGCGACATCGCCTTCGTCTTCCAGCTCTTCGCGCTCTATCCGCATATGAATGTGCGCCGGAACATCGGCTTTCCGCTTTTGGCGCAGGGCATGCCGTCGGCCGAAATCCGCAGCCGTGTCGAAGAGACGGCGAAGCTCTTGCGCATTGATCATCTTCTCGACAAGTCCGTCTCCGGCCTTGCCGGCGGCGACCGCCAGCGCGTCGCGCTCGGCCGCGCCATCGTGCGGCGGCCGAAATGCTTTCTCATGGACGAGCCGCTCGGCACCCTGGATACCGAATTCCGGGATCTGATGGTGCATGAGCTGCGCGAGCTTCACAACCGCATCCACGCAACGACCGTCTATGTCACGCATGACCAGATGGAAGCCATGTCGATGGCCGACAAGATTGCGGTGATGAATCACGGCGTCATCGAACAGTTCGGCACGCCGCGCGAAATTTACGACCGGCCGGCGACCATGTTCGTCGCCGATTTCATCGGCTCGCCGCCGATGAATTTCCTGAAATTCGGCGGCGGGCTCGCCAAAGGCGCGAAGGAGATCGTCGTGCAGGGCGCCAGGGTGGCGGTGCCGGAGGTGCGCGAGGATATAGCGCCTGCCGACATGGCGCTCGGCATCCGGCCCGAGCATATCCGCTTCGACGACGGCTCGAAGCTGCGCGGCGCGATCTACGGCACCGAATATCTCGGCACCACGCAGATCGTCGCTGTCGAGACGGCAGACGGCATCATCAAGGCGAGGGTGCCGGCGGGCATCCATCTCAGCCCCGGTGAACAGGTCGGGCTGGCGCTGAACGGCGCGCGGCTGTCGCTATTCGAGAAAGGCTCCGGACGAGCGGTCCGGACCGCCATGCATGATCAGGCAGCGGAGGCGCGCCATGGCTGATGTCCGTATCCAGGGCGTGACCAAGAGTTTTGGCGACACCGTTGCGATCAGCGATCTCGACCTCGTTATCAAGGACGGCGAATTCGTCGTGCTGCTCGGGCCGACCGGCGCCGGCAAGACGACGACGCTGAGGCTGATCGCCGGGCTGGAACGGCCGGACAGCGGCACGATCCACATCGGCGGCCGTGACGCGACGGCGCTGTCGCCGGCAGAACGCGACACCGCCTTCGTCTTCCAGCAATATTCGCTCTATCCGCATCTTTCGGTGTTCGACAATCTCGCCTTCCCGCTGCGCTCGCCGGCGCGGCGGTTTCCGGAAGAGGCCGTGCGCCTGCGCGTCAAGGAGGTGGCGCGTATGGTGCGCATCGACCACAAGCTCGACAACCGCTCGACAAAACTGTCGGGCGGCGAGATGCAGCGCGTCGCCATCGGCCGCGCCCTGGTGCGCAAGCCCGCGATCTACCTGATGGACGAGCCGCTGTCCTCGCTCGACGCCAAGCTGCGCGCCGATCTCAGGCTCGAGCTCAAGCGCATCCAGTCCGAACTCGGCGCCACCATGCTCTATGTCACGCATGACCAGATCGAGGCGATGACCATGGCCGACCGGATCGGCATCCTCGCCGACGGCGTGCTGGTGCAGATCGGCACGCCGCGCGCGATCTATTCAGAGCCGGCGAACCTGCATGTCGCGGCCCGCCTCGGCCAGCCGGCGATCAACCTTCTGCCTGCCGGACTGCTGCCCGACGGCGGCGCGCCGGCCGGAACGATGACGATCGGCGCGCGCACCGAGCATCTCGCGATCGAGAAGGCGCTGAACGGTCATGCCGACGGCGTCGTCGACTGGGTCGAGCATCTCGGCGACCAGAACCACCTGCATGTGACGGTCGGGCCGAAGAAGCTGGTGACGCTCACCGATCCCGACACGCCGCTCGCAAAGGGGGACAGAGTGACGATCCGCTATACAGCGCCGCTCTATTTCGGCTCGGACGGGCAGAGATTGATGTAGCCGGCCAAGCGCTTATCGCACACCGATTGACGACTGCAGATACGGACTGGACGAAATTCATGAAGCACTTTTTCAACCGCAAGGACACGATCGTCACCGAGGCGCTCGACGGTTTCCTCGCCACGGCGGGATCGGGCGCGCTGGCTCGCCTTGACGGCTACCCCGAGATCAAGGTCGTGCTGCGCGCCGACTGGGACAAGACGAAGGTGGCGATCGTTTCCGGCGGAGGCGCGGGGCATGAACCCTCGCATGCCGGCTTCGTCGGCGCCGGCATGCTGACGGCGGCCGTCTCCGGCGAGATCTTCGCTTCGCCCAGCGTCGAGGCGGTGCTGGCGGCGATCCGCGCCACGACGGGGTCGGCCGGCTGCCTGCTGGTCGTCAAGAACTACACCGGCGACCGGCTCAATTTCGGACTGGCCGCGGAAAAGGCGCGCGCCGAGGGCCTTGCGGTCGAGATGGTGATAGTAGGCGACGACATCGCGTTGCCCGACATCGCCCAGCCGCGCGGCGTCGCCGGCACGTTGTTCGTGCACAAGATCGCCGGTCATCTGTCCGAAGCCGGTCACGACCTGGCGTCGGTTGCCGCGGCGGCGCGGGCGGCGGCCAAGGACATCTTTTCGCTCGGCATCTCGCTTTCCTCCTGCTCAATCCCCGGACAGGCGCATGAGGAGCGCTTCGGCGCGAATGATGGCGAGCTCGGCCTCGGCATTCATGGCGAGCCGGGCGTCGAGCGCATCGCGCTGCAGAGCGCCAGCGCGTTCGTCGCTGTCATGGCCGAGCGCCTCGCCGCGCAGCTCGATCCCGGCAGCCATTATGCCTTGCTGATCAACAATCTCGGCTCGGTGCCGCCGCTCGAAATGTCTTTGATCGCCAACGCCGTCTTGTCCTCGCCGCTGGCGAAGGCCGTGGCGCTGACGATCGGCCCCGGGCATCTGATGACGGCGCTCAACATGAACGGCTTCTCGCTGTCGCTGCTCAAGCTGGACGCGGGACGCGAGGCGGCACTGCTGGCGCCCGTCGGCCCGCATGCCTGGCTGCCGGCAAAACCGGTTCGTCAGCCGGTCGTTATCGCGATGGCCAAGCCCGCCACCGGCGCAGCCATGAAGCCCGCCAGCCGCGATGCGGCCGCCGAGCGGCTGATCAAAGCCGTCTGCCAGAAGCTGATCGCGCTCGAAGAGCCGCTCAACGCGCTCGACGCCAAGGCGGGCGACGGCGACACCGGCTCGACCGTGGCGATGGGCGCGCGCAGCATTCTCGAGCGCATCGACACGCTGCCGCTCGCCGACAAGGCCGCGACATTTGCCGCAATCGGCGATACGTTGGGCACCTCGATGGGCGGCTCCAGCGGCGTGCTGTTGTCGATCTTCTTCACGGCGGCCGCACAGACTTTGCGTTTCGGCGCAACTTTACCCAAGGCGTTGCTCGCCGGGCTAGACCGCATGACTTTCTACGGCGGCGCCAAGGCCGGCGACCGCACCATGGTCGATGCGCTGGAGCCGGCACTGCGGGCGCTTGATGCAAGCGGGCTGGAAGCGGCGGCAGAAGCGGCGCGGCAAGGCGCCGAGGCAACCGAGGCGATGCAGAAGGCGAAGGCCGGCCGCTCCGCCTATATCGGCAGGCAGCTTGACACAGCGGATCCAGGCGCCTTCGCGGTCGCCGAAGTTTTCGCTGCCGTGGCGGCGCTGTTCGCCCCGGCATGAAGGACAGACAATGGCCGCAGCCGATTTCTCCCGACTGATCGCGGCGGCGGCCGATACGATCGCGGCACATGCCGAGGAATTGACCGCGCTCGACCAGGCGATCGGCGACGGCGACCACGGGCTGAACATGAAGCGCGGCTTCGAGGCCGTGCGTGCCGAGGCGGATACTTTCGTAGCGAAGCCGCTCCCCGAGGCGTTGAAGGCGGTCGGCACCAAGCTGGTGATGACTGTCGGCGGTGCCTCCGGCCCGTTGTTCGGCACGTTGTTCATGGCGCTCGGCAAGGACCTGCCCGCGGCACCGGATCGAAACGGGCTGGCGGCGGCGCTGGGGAAGGCGATCGAGGCGGTCGCGGCGCGCGGCAAATCGCAGCCGGGACAAAAAACCATGCTCGATGTGCTGCAGCCGGTGTATGAGGCACTGGCGCAAGGCAAGACGGCAAGCGAAATCGCCGACGCCGCCGATCAGGCGGCTGAAGCCACGGTGCCGATGAAGGCCTTGCGCGGGCGCGCCTCCTTCCTGGGAGAACGCTCGATCGGGCATATGGACGCGGGAGCGCGCTCGACCGCGCTTCTGGTGCGCGCAGTCGCCGAAACCGTCGAGGACATTTGATGAGCAATGTCGGTATCGTCATCGTGTCGCATTCACCCCTGGTGGCCGAGGGCACGGCCGACATGGTGCGCCAGATGGTGGGCGACGAAGTGCCGCTTGCATGGTGCGGCGGAAACGGCCATGGCGGGCTCGGCACCAGCGTCGAGGCGATCATGGGAGCGATCGACAAGGCCTGGTCGGACGCGGGCGTCGCCATACTGGTCGATCTCGGCGGCGCCGAGACCAACTCGGAGATGGCGGTCGAAATGATCGGCGAGCCCCGCTCCCACAGAATAGTCGTCTGCAACGCGCCGATCGTCGAAGGCGCGGTGATGGCGGCGACCGAATCCTCCGGCGGCGCCTCACTCAAGGAAGTGGTGGCGACGGCGCATGAATTGTCGCCGTCGTGAACGAAGGGGAACCGACTGAATGTCCGCATCCGCCGAAGCAACGGTCCTGATCACCCACGCGGTGGGACTGCACGCGCGCCCTTCGGTGAAGTTCACCAAGCTCGCCAAGTCGTTCGCGGCCGAGGTGGAAGTGGCGATGGCGGCCAACGGTCCCTGGTTCGACGCCAAGAGCATCGTCAAGGTGATGGCGGCGAAGGCGCCGAAAGGGACCATGCTGCATATCCGCGCCAAGGGCGAGGGCGCGGCCCAGGCGGTGAAAGCGCTGGTCGATCTGGTGCAGCGTGACTTCGACGAGGACGCGGATCATGCCCGGTCCGCTTGAGACCGATCTGTATGACGGCAAGCCCGCAAGGAACGCGAGCCATGCGGGTTGAGGGTATCCCTGCCTCTCCCGGTTACGCCGAAGGCCCGCTGTTCGACCTCGACCAGCCTCCGGCCAGCTACAAGGCCAAGGCGAGCGCCGAGGAAGAACAAACCGCATTGGTGAGCGCAATCGGCAAGGCCGTCGGCCGGCTGGCGGCGCTGGTCGAAACCGCCGATGGCGACGCCGCCGGCATCCTCGAATTCCACATCGCCATGCTGGAGGACGACGCATTGAGCGGTCCCGCCTTGGCGGCGATTGGCTCCGGGCAGCCGGCGGACGCCGCATGGCGGGCGGTGCTGGACAGCGAGATCGCCGGCTACGAAGCGTCGGACCAGGACTATTTTCGCGCCCGCGCCGCGGATTTGCGTGACATCCGCGACCAGGTGCTGCGCGCGCTGAGTGAGGACAACGAGGCCGCGGCACCCCCGGGGGCGATCCTCTACGGCGAGGACATCGCGCCGACGCGCTTCCTGGAAACCGATTGGAGCGAGGGCGGCGGCATTGCGCTCATGCGCGGCAGCACCGCCAGTCATGTCGCTATGCTGGCGCGCTCGCGCGGCGTGCCCATGGTCGTCGGTCTCGGCGACGAGGCTGAAACGCTCACCGGTGTCGCGCTGCTCGATGCCGAACGCGGCGCGATTGTCTTCTCGCCATCGCCGGCGGAGATTGAGGCCTTCCGGCAATCCGCCTCCTCCTTTGCCGACCGGCTAGGCGCGGCGAAGACATTCCTGACAGAGCCGGCGGTGACCAAGGCCGGCACCGCCGTGCGCGTCCAGGTCAACATCGCCTATCCTTCCGACGTCGATGGCATCGAAATCGAAAGCTGCGACGGCGTCGGCCTGATGCGGACCGAATTCCTGTTCGGCAAGACGCTGCCGGACGAGGAGACGCAATACCGTGCCTATCGCAAGGTGCTGGAATGGGCCGGCGGCAAGCCGGTGACCATCCGCACCGTCGATGCCGGCGGCGACAAGCCGGTGCCGGGTTTCACCGTCGAGGAGACCAACCCGTTTCTCGGCCTGCGCGGTATCCGGCTCTCGCTTAAGCGGCGCGATATTTTTCGCGTGCAGATACGGGCATTGCTGCGCGCCGCCATCCACGGCAATCTGAAGGTGATGTTCCCGATGATCGCCACGCCTGAGGAGTACAGCCAAGCCGCCGCGCTGTTCGCCGAAGAAGAAGCCGCGCTTGCCGCGCAGGGCGTGGCGCATGAGCTTCCGCCGCTCGGCATCATGGTCGAGGTGCCGTCCGTCGCGCTGGCGCCGGAAGATTTCGCCGATGTCGCCTTCTTCTCGATCGGCTCCAACGACCTGACGCAATATGTGATGGCGGCCGCGCGGGACAACGCAGCCGTGGCGCATCTCAACACCGTGCGCCACCCGGCGGTGCTGCGGCTGATTGCTGCGATCGCGGCCTTCGGGCGGGAGAGAGGTATTCCGGTCAGCTTATGCGGCGACGCGGGCGGCGATCCGGCAGCCATCCCGGCGCTGCTCGAGGCGGGCTTGCGCGACCTATCGGTCGCCCCTGCGCAACTCGCCATGGCCAAGGCGGCCATCGCGGACGTTCGGGTGTAGACGCGGCATGGCCAGGACCGAGAAGATATCGGAAACAGGCTCGGAAGAGGCGATCCGCGCCTATAAGACGATCCTGTCGCAGGTGATCGACCAGCGCCCGTCGGGCATGCGCCAGCGTCTTGCCGACGCGCTCGGCAAGCACCGCAGCTTCGTCACGCAGATCTCCAGCCCGACCTATTCGATCCCGATCCCGTCAAGGCATTTGCCGGCCATCTTTTCCGTCTGCCACTTCAGCCAGACCGAGCGCGACCAGTTCATGGCCGCCTATCACCAGGCGCATCCCGGCAAGGCGCCCGCGGCCTCCGGGCCGCGCAAGACACGCCATGTCTCACTCATCGTGCCGGATTTCGGCGACGACAGGCAGAACGCCGCGCTCGACCGGGCGATCAACGAATTCATCCAGAAGATAACCAGCATCGCCGGCAAGGGCAGCGGCTAAAGCAAAGCAATTCCCGGAAAGTCTGTAGCGGTTTTCCGTTCGGGATTGCGTAAACTAAAGACAGTCGGGAGGACTGCCATGAAAAAATTCATCAATTCGGTGGACACGGTCCTGGCCGAAAGCCTCGATGGCTTTGCGACGGCTCATGCCGACATCCTCGTGCTTGGCGACGACCGCAAATTCATCCGCCGCAGGGCGTTGAAACCCGGCAAGGTCGCGCTGATCTCGGGCGGCGGCTCCGGCCACGAGCCGCTGCATGGCGGTTTTGTCGGCCACGGCATGCTGGACGCCGCCTGCCCCGGCCAGGTCTTCACCTCGCCGACGCCCGACCAGATGCTGGCGGCCGTTGAGGCCGTCGACACCGGCGCCGGCTGCCTGTTCATCGTCAAGAACTACGAAGGCGATGTGATGAATTTCGACATGGCGGCCGAGATGGCGGACGGCGTGCTGCAAGTGGTGACCAATGACGACGTCGCGGTCGAGAACTCGTCCTACACGACTGGGCGGCGCGGCGTGGCCGGGACGCTGGTGGTGGAAAAGATCGTCGGTGCCGCCGCCGAGCAAGGTATGGCCTTGCCCGATCTCAAGGCGCTGGGCGAGCGCGTCAATGCCGCGACGCGCTCCATGGGTGTGGCGCTGACCAGCGGCACGGTGCCAGCCGCCGGCAAGCCAACTTTCGAGATCGGCGATGGCGAGATGGAATTCGGCGTCGGCATCCATGGCGAGTCCGGCCGGCGCCGCGACGCGCTGAAGAGCGCCGACGCCATCGCCGAGGAGGTCTGCGCAGCGATCGCCGGCGACCTTGGCGACCGCGCCAAAGGGCCGGCGCTGCTGTTCGTCAACGGCTTCGGCGGCACGCCGTCGATGGAACTCTATCTGATGTATAACAGTGCCCACAGGATGTTCGAGAAAAAGGGCGTGACGGTGGTCCGCTCGCTCGTCGGGTCCTATGTGACCTCGCTCGACATGGCCGGATGCTCGATCACGCTCACCCTGCTCGACGACGACATGACAGCGCTATGGGATGCTCCGGTGCACACGGCGGCGCTGCGCTGGGGGATGTAGCCGGCTTCAGCCAAAACCGAAGCCCGAACGCCTCAAAGCGCCCTTGACGCGGCGACGGCCACCACGCTGGACAGTTTTCCAGCCTTGCGCAGCGAAGGCGCCTCATATTTTCTTTTTCGTCATTCCACCTTCCGGATCGAGTCCAGAGAATGGACGATCCGCGCAGAAAGTCAAACTCACAAGCCGGCTCTGCCGCCGCGCACTGGTTTCCGGCTTGCTTTTCTGTAAGCATGGCTTGTTCCTATCGTTCGAACGCCGTCCGGGTTGATGCTGCCATCCCTTGCGCCTGCCGATGAAAAACTGCTGCTGACCTTCGCCGATCCCGAGGCGCCGCCTGCTGTTGGCAGGGATGTTGCGGCCGCAACCCTGCTGGCGCTGCTCGTCAACGCCGAGTTTCACGGCGTGCTGCCGATCATGCTGCGCAAACTCCGGGAGATCGGTGACGCTCAACTGCCGCAGGACGCAGCCTTGCAGCGGAAATTGTCGGAGTTGCGCGACGAGGCGACGATGGCGACCGGCCAATCGATGTTGTTGCAGTACCACGGCGACCGCATCATGAAGGCGCTGGCGGCAAAAGGTGTGCCGGCCCGGATCGTCAAGGGGCCGGTGTTCGCGCGCAAGCTCTATAGCCAGGTTGCGGACCGTCCCTTCACCGACATCGACATTCTCGTCGACCCCGCCAGCATCGAGGAGGCCAACAAGACCATCCGCGAATGCGGCTTCGAGCTCGGCAGCGACGAGGCCAAGTCGCATGAACTGCAGGAATTCAAATGGCTGGAGAAAGAGAACTCCAGCCTGCTGATCGAATTGCATGGCAATCTGGTGCACGACACCGGCATGCGCAGACGGCTGTCGCTTGGCTTCCGCGAATTGCAGGCGATCGACGGCGGCGAAACCGACACGCCGGCCGCGCTGCTCACCATCGCCATCGTCCATGCCGCCGGCGGCCACAAGTTCCACCGCTTGCAGCTCTGCGTCGACGTGCTGCAAGGCGTTCGGGCGCTGAAATCGCCTCGAGAGGATGCGCGGCTGCTCGATGCCGCTCGTATGACCGGCATCGAGCTCGAGCTGGCCACGGTTCTCAACGTCACCGGACGCCTGTTCGGCGCGCCGCGCGCGATCGAGCTTGCCGACCGCATCAAGCCGGACCTCTCGATACGGTTGGCGAAATGGCTGATCACCGGCAACATGCTGCTTCGGGTCAATTCCCGCGAAAAGCTGCGCTCGCGCCTCAGCCGCGATGCCTTCCGCTGGGTGCAGAGGCTGGCGCGGCCGCGACCGTATCCAGCCTGAGCTCGGGACCCTCGCTAAATATCCACCGCGGCGCGGATCAGCGCCGCCGCCTCGACCGGCCTTGCGCCGACCTCCAGCGTGAAGGTCGGCACCGCCTTGACCAGGGCTGCGATCGTCGCCATGCGCCTTTTCTGCAGCGACAGCAGGCCGGTCATGCCGGTCCTTACATTGTCGGTGGCCAAAGCCACCATGGCGTCTGTCCTGGCCATCGGCAGCAGCCGGGTCTCGGCGTCTGCCGAGCGTGCAAGGTGCAGGAGCGCGGCAACGGGCCTGGCGCGCACATCTTCGACACGAATGATTTCGCCGAGGCGGTCCAGCGAAACGGATTGCTCGCCCTCGGCGTCCCAGTTTTCGCCCAGGCAAGGCGCGACGAAGGGCAACATTGCCGCCGTGTTGCGGTGGACCTTCACCCTGCGCGGCATGCCCCAAGCCATTATGCCTTGCACTCTTGCGTTGAGGATCATGACGTCGTCCGAGCAGAGGCCGAAGCCCCGCGACGCAAGCGCGAGCGACGTCGTCGACTTGCCCGTGCCGCTTGGCGCATGAATGAGAACCAGGCCGTCCTTTCCAGGCAAGGTCAGACCCGCGGTGTGCAGCATGTGCTGGCCGTCCGCATCGAGCGCCGCATCCAGCACCATCACCAGCAGCGTCCACTTGATCTTGCTGTCTGGATGAAGACGGATTTCGGCCCGGCGCGCGCCGTCGCGGATCGACAGCGTCTGCTGACCCGGAAAGACGAGATGGAAGACGCTTCCGGCGTCGATCATGCGGCAATGGCCGTCCAGCGGCACGTCGCCGTCGAAAGCCAGCTTTCCTTCGGGGTTCTCCTGCAACTCAAGCGTTTCGACGATGTCGACGCGAAAACCGGGCGGGACAGGCTCGTTCACGCGCAGGGTGCCGAGCATCAGGTCGAAGGTTGGCCACAGATCGGCACGCGCGGCGGTGATGCCTATGACCTGGCCATTGAGGTTGTAGCGGAAAGTCTGGTCGCTCAAGCGGCTGGCGCCTTCATCCTGGCCGGGTGGCGGTAGATCTCCACCATGCCGGGCTGGCTGTCGCTGACCACCGGCTTGCCATCCAGGCACACCCAGCAATGCGCCGACAGGCGCGGCTCGTGCATCGACTTGGCATCGACGCCGAAACGCAGCTCCGGGTCGAGACCGGCCATGCGCAGAAAGCGAAAACCGAGCAGACCTTCCCGAAGGCATCTGCGGTCACGCATCAGCCAGGGGTGCCGTACCGTTCGTTTGACGCGATGGACGATGTAGGTCCAGGGCAAGTCGCGATAGGGCGCAGGCGAGTGCAGCGGCGCCAGTTTCAACACGCTTTCGAAATCGCGCCGGCCGACCAGCACCGGCATCAGGCGGGCGCTGAGCCACAAATGGACGCGAAACAGGACGCGCAGGACCAGCCCGTCGGCCATCACGCGCCCGGGTCGGCGAGGATGCCTTCGGCCACCAGCTCGGCGGCCAATTCGGCCATGTCCTGGCCGAGCGTCGCCTTGTCGACCTCGAATTCGTCCGACAGCAGGTCGACGATCTGGTTGAGGTTGCGTGCGCCGTTCACCTTGTCGAGAAAAGCCTCGGTCGTGTCGTTGCAGGTGTAAAGCTGGCCGCTGCGCGCCAAAAGCACGACGGCGCCATCGCCGACATGCTGCAGGGAGGCGTCGTCCGCCATCCGCAGCACCGTTTCAGAACCAATCTCAGCCATGCGCCCGCTCCCCTTCGCCCGCGAGCAAATAGCGCGCCAACCTCGCGCTGTCCATCATCTCGCGCCGAAGTTGCGCCGTTGCGGCAGCCGTCTTACGGCAAAAAAACCACGCCATGAGCATGGTAGTCGCATCCACTGTCAAGCCGGCCGGTGCCCGCCAGGGTTGCCTTCCTTCCCCTAAGTAAGCTATGAGTCCGCCGGGCTTTGGGGAGTATCTGTATGCGTTACAATTGGGAACGGGCTCCGACGGCGTTCGAGCGCCATCGGAAGGCGCTTGCGGCGGCCATCCTGATCGCGGGCGGCGTCGGGCTGATGCTGGCGGCGCTGCCGCTTTAAGCCGGCTGATATCGCGGACCGTGACGGCGACGCCTCCAGGCGCCGGACGGAGCCGTTTGCCGGCGATGTGGACCAAAATGTAGGAAGACATTGCCGGCAAGAATGACTTGGAGCGTTTCGCCCTTCACAGAACGGCGGACCGCTCCATCTCCTTGTTTTTACGCAATTCCGGACGGAAAACCGTTTCACACTTTTTCCTGGAATTCGCTCTAGGCTATTCCCAGACGGCAGAATGTCCTGGGAGGAATGTCTATGGCCTCACGCTACCATGAAGTCTATGAGGGCTGGAAACGCGACCCCATAGGGTTCTGGGCCGAGGCGGCCAAGGCGATCGACTGGTATAGGCCGGCCGACAAGGTCTTCGATCCGGCAGAAGGCGTCTATGGCCGCTGGTTCACCGGCGCCACCTGCAACACCTGCTACAATGCCCTCGACCGCCATGTCGCGGGCGGCCGCGCCGACCAGCTGGCGCTGATCCATGACAGCGCGATCACCGGCACGATCCGAAAATTCACCTATGCCGAATTGAAGCGCGAGGTCGTCGCGCTGGCCTCGGTGCTGAGGCATCGCGGCATCGGTAAGGGCGACCGCGTCATCATCTATATGCCGATGGTGGCGGAAGCGGCCATCGCCATGCTCGCCTCAGCGAGGCTGGGCGCCGTGCATTCGGTGGTGTTCGGCGGCTTCGCCTCGCATGAGCTCGCCACCCGCATCGACGACGCCAAGCCGAAGCTGATCATCACTGCCTCCTGCGGCCTGGAGCCCGGACGCACGGTCGCCTACAAGCCCTTGCTCGACAAGGCGATCGAGATGTCGAAGCACAAGCCCGACGCCTGCCTGATCCTGCAGCGCGAGCAGCTGCGCTGCGAGATGAAGGACAATTACGACTTCGACTATGCGGACGCGGTGGCGCGCGAACGGGCGGCCGGCGCCAATGTCGACTGTGTGCCGGTATTGGCCACCGACCCGCTCTACATCATCTACACCTCCGGCACGACCGGCCAGCCGAAGGGCATCGTGCGCGACAATGGCGGGCACATGGTCGCGCTGAAATGGACCATGGACAATGAGTTCGGCGTCAAGCCGGGTGAAGTGTTCTGGGCGGCTTCCGATGTCGGCTGGGTGGTCGGCCATTCCTACATCGTCTACGGGCCGCTTTTGCATGGCTGCACCAGCGTGCTGTTCGAAGGCAAGCCGGTCGGCACGCCGGACGCCGGGACCTACTGGCGGGTGATCTCGCAGCACGGCGCGGTGGCGCTGTTCACCGCGCCGACCGCGTTCCGCGCCATCAAGGGGCAGGATCCCAGGGGCGAGTTCGTGCCGAAATACGACCTGTCGAAGTTCCGCACGCTGTTCCTTGCAGGCGAGCGCGCCGACCCCGAAACCATTAAATGGGCGGAGCAGAAGCTCGACCGTCCCGTCATCGACCATTGGTGGCAGACCGAGACCGGCTCGCCGATGACGATCAATCCGGCCGGCCTCGGGCTGTTGCCGGTGAAGTACGGCTCGCCCGGCGTGCCGATGCCGGGCTACGACATCCGCATCCTCGACGATGCCGGCCACGAGGTGGCGCGCGGCACGCTCGGCAATGTCGTGGTCAAGCTGCCGCTGCCTGCCGGCTGCCTGCCGACACTGTGGAACGCCGACGCCCGTTTCCGCCAGGCCTACCTCGAAGAGTTCCCCGGCTACTACAAGACGGCCGACGCCGGCATGATGGACGAGGACGGCTACCTCTATGTGATGGCTCGCACCGACGACATCATCAACGTCGCCGGCCACCGGCTCTCGACCGGCGCCATGGAAGAGGTGCTGGCGGCCCATCCCGATGTCGCCGAATGCGCGGTTATCGGCATTGCCGATGCCATGAAGGGCCAGGTGCCTCTCGGCTTCGTCGTGCTCAATGCCGGCGTGTCGCGCGATACCGCAGCGATCGAAAGCGAGGTGGTGGGGCTGGTGCGCGAGCGGATCGGCCCGGTTGCCGCCTTCAAGACCGTGGTGACGATCAAGCGGCTGCCCAAAACCCGTTCCGGCAAGATCCTGCGCGGCACAATGCAGAAGATCGCCGACAAGGAGGAATGGACAATGCCGGCGACCATCGATGATCCCGCGATCCTCGACGAGATTACGGCGGCGCTGAAGGGACGCGGTATCGGAGCGTAGTCTCCAAGCAGTCGGCCGCGTTAAGGAAGAATTCACGAATTTATCCCGCACTGCAATCGCTTGTTGTGCAACGCAGCAACAGACTTTAAAGTTTGCATGGGGGGCCATACCGAAGGCACGGCATGGCTCAGCACAAGACGACATTCGGCGGCGTCGACATCCTGCGATTCCTGGCTGCCGTCATGGTGATGTTCTATCATTATGGGTTCTGGGTCTGGGCTTTTCCCGACGGCATTTCGGCCCGCGCTACCGGGGGCATCCCGCCCCATCCCGAAATGGGTTTTGCCGGCTCCGGCTGGGTCGGCGTGCAGGTGTTCTTCGTCATCAGCGGTTTCGTCATCGCCTTCAGCGCCGAGAACGCGACGCCGCTGAAATTCTTCGAGGCGCGCTTCAGGCGGCTGGTGCCGGCGGTCTGGATCTGCGCGCCGATCTCCGCGATCGTCCTGCTGATGGTCGGCCTCTCCTGGCCGACGGACGCCCTGATCCGCCTCGTCCGCACCGGGCTGTTCGTGCCCTTCGAGCCGTGGGTGGACAGCGTCTATTGGACGCTCGGCATCGAGATCGCGTTCTATGCCATCGTCTGGGTCCTGCTGCGGCTCGGCCGTTTCGACCTGATGGAGCGGGTAGCCATCGTCATCGGCCTCGTCAGCACATTGTTCTGGTGCGCCTATTTCGCCTTCGGCTGGACCGATCTCGCCGAGACGCGCTGGCTGCAGCTGGCGCTGGTGCATCACGGCGCATTCTTCGCCGTCGGCGTGCTTTTGTGGCTGATGCGCTTCAAAGCGACGACCCTGCCGCGTCTGGCCTTCACGGCTTTGTTCCTGTTCGCGGGCGCGCTGCAGATCGCGAGCTCGGTCGACGTGCACGCCATCAAGGTGGAAGCCGCCATGCCTTACGCGGCGCCGATCATCATCTTCCTGACGGCTGTCGCGCTGATGGCGTGGTCGCTGCGCCTCGACCTTTCCTGGCCCGGTTGGCGACGGATCGGGCTGATGACCTATCCGCTCTATCTCATTCATGATGTCGTCGGCGCGGCGATGCTCGGCGCCTTGGTGCGCGCCGGCGTGCCCTATCTGGCCGCTATTCCCGTCGTCGGTGCCGCCATGATCGCGGTGAGCTGGCTGATTGCGGCGGAGGCCGAGCCGCGCATCCGCCTGCTCTTCGACCACACGCTGTTCCGCTATCGGTTGAAGGCCGCCTGACGACGCGACTGCCGATCGCGCGCCGGTGTGGAATTGTTTGTATTCGGCGTGATATCGAGGCGCAGATCAGTGCAAGTAACCGAGCCTCAATCCGTGAATCTTTTCCAACGATCGAGACGCCCTCGACCCGCGCCACGCGAGCGCCTCGTCATGGACATGCGCGACACGGTCGTCTACGCGATCGGCGACGTGCATGGCTGCTATGACGAGCTGCGCGCGCTGGAGCAAAAGATCCAGATCGATGCGCAACGGTTCCGCGGCCGCAAGATCATCATCATGCTGGGCGACTATATCGATCGCGGGCCACATTCGCGGCGCGTGATCGACCATCTGATGGCGCCGCTGCCGAAGGGCTTCGAGCGCATCTGCCTCGTGGGAAACCATGAAGTGGCGCTGCTCCTCTATCTGGACGGTCACCTCTCGCGCGAAACCTGGCTCGGCTATGGCGGCCGCGAAACCCTGTTCTCCTACGGCGTCGACCCTGACCGGCTGATAAGCCTCTACGGTTCGAGCGAGCAGGCGGATGCGCGCATACGCGAGGCCATTCCAGCCAGCCATGTCGACTTCCTGCGCACGCTGCCGGCGATGGTCTGCTCCGACCAATTCGTCTTCGTGCATGCCGGCATCCGACCCGGCATCGCGCTCGAGGTGCAGGACGAGGGCGACCTGCTCAACATCCGCGAGGAGTTCTTCCAGGCGGCGCATCGCCTCGACCGCTGGGTGGTGCACGGGCACACGATCGTCGACGCTCCGACGCTCGATGGACGCCGGCTCGACATTGACACCGGCGCCTTTCAAACGGGACGGCTGACCGCGCTCAGGATCATCGGCAAGTACGGACGGCTGCTGTCTTCAAGAGATTAGGGACAAGCGCGTCAAGCAGCTTGCTTCGCGCGCGTCTCAGACTTCTCCAGATAGTAGCTCGAATAGCGGTCGAAGAACCTTTCCGAACCGCCGAGCGAGCCGTATTTGGCCAGCTTCTTCAGATTGACCTTGTTGAGCACCGCGCCGATTACCTTGTTGGCGATATAGGGCTCGGATTCCAGCATCGAGCGCACCATGTTGCGGGGCGTGCGGCCCCATTCGGTGACCAGGACGAAACTGTCGACCAGCGGCGCGAAGGCCTTGGCATCGACGACCGGGCCGAGCGGCGGCAGGTCGACGATGATGTATTCGAACGTCTCCTTGGCATTCTCGATGAAGCGCCGCATGCCGGCCGAGCCCAGAAGCTCGCTGGTGTGCGAGAACTGACCGCGCAGCACGGCGGGAATGATCGCCAGCTTGGTCTGGCGGTCGACCTTGCCGACCGACTGCCAGGTCTGGCCGTTGACCACCGCTTCCATCAGGCCCTGCTCGGCCTCCATGCCGAGGCTGCGGCTCAAGCCCGGATTGCGCAGGTCGCCGTCGATGAGCAAGGTCTTGGCCCCGTTCGCGGCGAGCAGGCCGGCGAGATTCGCGGCCACGGTCGACTTGCCCTCCCCGGGCAGCACCGAAATGACGCCGATCACCCGGCTGCCGCGGTCTTCCATCACCACATCGAACGCGATCTTGGCGTTGCGCAGTGTCTCGGCGAACATCGAGGCCGGAGCGTCGATGCTGACGCGCATGCGCGCCCGCCTCTCAGCCGCGGAAAGGCTGGCCACCTTGCCGTCGGCCGGCAGGTCGTCGGCTTTGGAATCCTTGGCCTTGCCGCCTCCGATCGTCGGCAGATAGCCGAGGAATTTCAGGCGGACCCGGTCACGAATGTCCTCGCCCGTCCTGAAGAAACGCTCGTTGAACTCGTTGAGGCCACCGAAGCCGGCGCCAAGCATCAGGCCGAGCACCAGCGACAGCGCCAGCACGCGCAAGGTGCGCGGGCTGGAAGCCGCGAGCGGCATCGTCGCGTCGGATATGACACGGACCTTGCCGACCGGGAAGGACTGCTGCTGCGAGGCCTCCTCATAGCGGCTGAGGAAGGTCTGGTAGAGCGTGGTCAGCGCCTGCGCCTGCTGGTCGAGCTCCTTCAGCTTCACCTGCGACTGGTTGTCGATCGAGCTCTTGCCGGCGGCGGTGGAGATCTTGTCGCGCAATGCCTTCTCGCGCGCCTGCGCCACTTCGAAATCGTTGCGGTAGCTTTCGGTGAGCTGCTTCAGCTGCCCGAAGATCTGCGCCGAGACGTCGGCCTTTTCCTTGGCCAGCGCGACCGCCTGCGGGTGATCCTTGCCGAAATTCGTCTCGACGTCCTGCAGGCGCTTGGCGACGGCCAGATAGCGGGTCTTGAGCGCGATGATGACCGAACTGCTCGGCTGATCCGAACCGATGGCCGAATCGTTGAAGGCGCTTTCGGAGCCGCTGTCGACGATCGCCTTGTATTGCTGGTAGCGGGCGCTGGCTCTGGCGGTATCGGCCTGGGCGACGATGAGCTGGGCGTTTAGATCGGCGAGTTGCTTGTCGCTCAGCAACTGGCCGTCGCTGTTGGCGGAGAGCCCATGTTCGGCCCTGAACTTCTCGACCGCCATTGCAGCTCGCTGGGAACTTTCGCGCAACTCGGTGAGCCGGCCCTGCAGCCACAAGGCCGCGCGCTCGGTGGCGTCGAAGCTGGCGTTGAGCTGGTCCGCCAGATAGGCATCGGCATAGGCCTTGGTGATGGCCGTGGCCAGAGCTGGATCCGGCGCCTGGTAGCCGATCGAAATCACGTAGCTGCGGCCGTTGCGCTGCGCCAGCACCTCGCTCTGCAGCTTCAGCACGGCATAGTCGTGCTGTGCCGTCTTGATCATGGCCTGGCGCGTCGCCTCGTCGACATTCTCAATGCCCGGGATGTCGTTCGCCGAGCTGCTGCGGAAATATCCGACCACGCCGCGCAGGAAGCCGACGCCCTTGGCCAGAGCCGACTGGGGCGGGTTCATGAACGCTTCGTTCTGGTCGAGCTTCAGCTTGTCGACCACCACCGACGCCAGGCGCGCGGAGGTCAGGATTTCGATCTGGCTGAGCAGCGAAGCGTCGGTCTGCATGGTTTGCGACGCCGCCGAAATGTCGTCGACGACCTTGTTCAGGCCCTCGTCGATCAGGACGCTCGCCACGGACATATATTGCTTGGGCGTGGTCTGCAGATAGATCACGCCCAGAAACAGGCCGATGGCGGCGCAGACCGCCACGACCTTGGCCTGTCGGGCGGCCATGCCAAGCAGACGCTCGACATCGATGAAGTCTTCACCCTTTTCCGAATCGGTGCTGGGCAACGGCGTTCTCTTGTCGAGAGGGAAGTTGGCATAATTCATAGTCGGTCCAATTCCAGGTTGCAGGCGCTATCGGCCTTGGTAGATCGGCGTCGTGACCAGAAAAGACCGCGCAACGTTGTTGCCAGGATGCGCCGGGCCGGAAGGCCCGGGCGCTGGTGTGGCTGTCGCGCCATCGCGAAACCTCATATGCACCCGAAAGATGGGCATTATGCGGCTACTTCCCGGCGCTCATGCGACCGGACAAATTGCTGCAGCATCTCGAAGACAGGGCCCTTCATGTCGTCGCGCGCCAGGGCGAAGGCGATGGTGGCCTCGATGAAGCCCTCCTTGGAGCCGCAGTCGAACATACGGCCATCGAACGGCTGGGCGTAGAAAGGCTGGCTCTGAGCCAGGCGCACCATGGCGTCGGTGAGCTGGATTTCGTTGCCGGCGCCGCGCTGCTGGTTGCCAAGCAGGGCGAAGATCTCCGGCTGCAGCACGTAGCGGCCGTTGATGTAGAAATTCGACGGCGCCTTGGCTGGCGCGGGCTTCTCAACCATCGCCGTGATCTCGAAGCCGGAGCCAACCTCGTCGCCGCGGCCGACAATGCCGTATTTGCCGGTTTCGGCCGGGTCGCAGCGCTCGACGGCGATCACATTGCCGCCGGTCCGCTGATAGAGATCGACCGTCTCGGCGAGGCAGCCGCGCGCGCCGAAGGACACCATGTCGGGAAGCAGCAGCGCGAAGGGCTCGTTGCCGATCACCTCGCGCGCGCACCATACGGCGTGGCCGAGGCCTTGCGGCGACTGCTGGCGGATGAAAGAGGTGGCGCCGGCCTCCGGCAACAGGCTTTCCAGCGATTCGAGCTGCGCCTTCTTGCCGGTCTGCTCCAGCGTGCCGATCAGTTCAGGATGCAGGTCAAAATAGTCCTCGATGACCGCCTTGTTGCGGCCGGTGACGAAGACGATGTGCTCGATGCCGGCCTCGAATGCTTCGTCGACGGCATATTGCACGACAGGCTTGTCGACGACGGGCAGCATTTCCTTCGGCAACGACTTGGTCGCCGGCAGGAACCGCGTTCCGAGCCCCGCCACCGGAATGACTGCCTTCCTGACTTTCTGCATCTGATATTCCTTCTGACAGAAAAGATTTCTACCTAATCGCTGGCTATAAAAACGCCCGCATGCTTCGTCTCCCCGCCCCGACGGCAAAGCTGTGCCGCAACCCTTCTGAGCCGGACCGCGATAGGCATGCTCATATGCCTGACCGCGCCCGGATCCCTGAGCGCCGCGCCGATCGCCTTGAGCGGCGCACGCGCCTTGATGTGTTGAACCAGGGACAGGAACGACGACGCCTTGCGCAGACTGCGGCCACGCCTGGCGAAGGCCGCCTCTGCGCTGCTGTCCATGGGAAATGCCGCCGCGAAGGCAGCGTCGGCGCGCGTCATCGCCTCGACGTGATGCAATTCGAGCACCCGTGAGATCGAGCCGGTGCGGATATGATAGACATAGCCGACGGTCGGCTCGACCACGCAGCGGCCGCCGCTGGCCAGCGCGCTCGCCAGAAGAATGTAGTCCTCGCCGATGCGCAGCTTCTCGTCGTAGCGCAGCCTGTTGTCGTCGAGGAAGCGACGCTGGAAGATCGGCTTGAGATAGCCGAAATTGAAACGCGATTCGAAGACCAGATTGCCGGCGATGTAGTCGGCCAGCGAGATCTCGCGCAGGTCTTCGAGATAGCTGGTCGGGAACATGATGTCGTCGGGCGTACCGTCCTCGCGCACGACCTGCACATTGTCGACCGCAATCTGGGCGCCTGCCGCTTCGGCGCGGGAGATCATCGTGGCCAGCCGGTCGGGAAGAACCGCATCGTCGGAATCGAGCACCGCCACCCAGCGGCCCTTGGCAAGGTCGAGTCCGGCATTACGGGCGCCGCCCGGACCACGATTGGCGGGCAGCGCCACCACCTTGACGATATCTTGCGGATAGGCGCGCGCCACATCCAGCGTGCCGTCCCGCGACTGGTCGTCGACGACGATGACCTCGACGGTCACGCCGAGTTGCGCGATCGCGCCGGCGATGGCGCGGTCGAGAGTCGCTTCCGCGTTATAGGCGGCGATGACGAAGCTGACGTCAGGCTGCACGCTTGTTCCCTTGTTCTGGCGACGTGAGGCCGTACTGGCGGATTTCACGGACGCCGACCAAACCGCTGACGACACCAACGTGCATAATGCCGCGCAGCACGCTGCGGTTCCGCCGCACCGGGCTGATCGCGGTCAAAATCGCCATGCCGAAGCAGTAAGTGGCCTTGGCCGAAGCCAGCCCGACCTGGCCGGCGCGGCGCAACCCGCCGGCGCCGCGCCCGATCAGATGGCCATGCGTCTGCCCAAAGCGGAAGCGGCGGCGGCGCAGCCAGTCGAACGTGGCCCTGGCGCGCGGCACGACCTCTTCGACGAAGGCTTGCGGAGCGAACGCGATGTGGCCGCCGGCCGTGACCATGGCGTCGAAGAACTCGGTATCCTCGCCGCCGGTCTGGCCGCGTGCCAGGCTGAAGCGCCGGCCGCGCAGGCTCGCATCGGTCATTCTAAGCAGGACGTTGCAGGTGTAGCCGGTTCGAATCTCGCCGCGCACCCAGACCGGCAAGGTGGAATGGAAGTCGCCCTTTTGCATCCAGTCCGGCGCGTCGGGGCGGTAATGTGCCCGCACCGGACCGAGCACCGCCGCGGCGCCTGTGGCGTCGGCCGCCGCCATCAATTCCACCAGCCAGGAGGGCGACGCCGTCTCATCGTCGTCGATGAAGGCGACGAAGTCCGAAACGCTGGCGTCGAGGCAGGCGTTGCGCGCGATCGAGATGTTGCGCGCCGGCGCGTGGCGATAGCGGATCGGCAGCTTCAGCTCCTCGGCCGAAGCCTTCACCAGTTTCTGCGCGCTGGGCTCGTCGTCATTGTCGGCAATGACGATTCCGATCTCCAAACCCTCAGGCTTCTCTAGCGCGGCGACGGAGCGCAGCGTGTCGGCCAGCTCCGGCCGACGGAAAGTGCAGATGCAGATGTCGATCGAGCGCCCGGCCATCACGCCACCTTGCGCTGCGAGCGGGACGTCAAAAGTTGCTGCCAGAACCCGACGGACCAGCCGAAATGCATGACCATCGCCGAGACGCCGGCAAGCGCTATGCCGGCGTTGCGCTGGCGTATCGCCGTCACCAGGCCGTAACCGAGGCACACCGCCGCCCATATGAGGAACGGCACCGTCGCCAGCCAATGGACGAAGGAAAACAGGGCGAGCAGCACCACGGGCGCGACCAGCAACGGGATCATCTGCCGGACCTTCGGCACCATGCGGTGCTTCAGCACGTTCCTGGCGCGACCGCGGCCATAGCCGACATACTGGAAATAGAGGCTCTTCAGCGTCGAGCGCGGATAATAGACCATCTGCGTCCTGCCGCTCATCCAGATGCGGTAGCCGGCCTGACGCAGGCGGTAGTCGAGCTCGGCGTCCTCATTGTGGCTGAAGCTCTCGTCATAGCCGCCGACATGCCGGAAGGCGGCGATGCGCATCAGCGCGTGGTGGCCGTGATCGACCCATTCGCCCTCGGACATGTGCCGGTGCTTCGAGCCGCCGGTGCCGAGCTTGGAGTTCTGCGCCGCCGCCACAGCCTTTTGCACGGCGCCGGTGCCGGCAGTCAGCATCGAAACGACGACCGAATCGGCGCCGGTGGCAAGCGCCTCCCCGACCAGCCGGTCGCAGTAGTCGTCCGGATAGCCGCCATGCGCATCGATGCGGATGAGGTAGTCGACGCCTTGGCCGAGACTCGCCACCGCGAGATTGATGGCAGCGCTTTGAAGGCGCTTCGGATTGGCGAGCAGGATGACCCGGGGATCCTTCGCCACGATGTTTTCGACGATGGCTTGCGTGCCGTCCGTGCTGCCGCCGTCGGCGACGACGATGCGGCCGCCCAGCCGTGCCGCCGCCGGCCGCAATTGGTCGAGCAGGCCGCCGATATGGGCAGCCTCGTCGAGGCAGGGAATGACGATCAGGATCGAGGGGGTAGCCTGCGCCATCGGTTCTTGTGCGCCCTCTGCCATCACGCCGCCGCCTCCGTCACAAAGGTTGAAGGCAGGGCGGCGAGGTCGCGAAGCTTTTCGACGAAAGCCGCGCAGTCGCTGCGGTCGTAGCTCCAGGTCCGCGGATTGCGCGCCAGCACCCGCGACTTCAGGCCGCGATATCGATCCTGATCCATCTGGCCGAGCATCACTTCGATGCCCTCGGGCGTGGCTTCGGACAGAAGCACGCCGATGTCTTGCTGCTTCAGGAACCGGCCGGTTTCGGTGCCCGCCATCGAGATCGGCACGGCGCCGAAGCGGCAGCCCTCATAGAGACGGTTGGGAAGCAGCCATTCGGAATTCTGGCCGGCTTCGAAGAAATCGATCGCCCAGGAGAAATGCACCTGTCCGTAGATGGCCGCCATATCTTCCGGATTGCGGTAAGAGCCGCCGAACGAAAGCCACGGCTCGGCCTCGACGAAGCCATGAAAATCCGAAAATTCGGATAGCGCCGGACGCCCCCTGAGCACGACCTCGAAACGTCCCGCCTGCCGGCGGGTGAAGTCGGCGAGCAGCTCCAGCGAGCGGCGGCAGCGCAGCGCGCCGAACCAGCCGATGCGCCAGGGCGGGGTCGTTGGGCCGTCGTCCTCGGAAGAATGCGCGGCGACGACGGATGCCGTCTCGAAATATTTGTTCTCGATCAGCTCGACGGGTGCGACGATCTGCCCGAAAGGCTCGAAATAATTGGCGACGAAGGCCGGCGAGCTCGTCACCAGAAGCTTCACGTCGCGGGCGAGATGACGTTCGGCGCCGCGCAGCGTCCTGCCGACAAAATCGTCGCGCAGCACGAGACGGTGGATATCGAGGCACTCGTAGACGATCGGCACGTTTGTCCCGAGGGCGGCATTGGCGCGGCGGGCCAGCGCCAGCATTTCGAGGTTGCGCGCGATGATCAGATCGGGCCTGGGCACGGCGCCCAGCTTCGCGCCGATCGACATGGCTGCCTTGGCGACAGCACTGAGGCGCTGCGCGAATCGGCCGTCGCGCGTCGCGCCTAAGTCGACAGGCTCGATGCCTTCGATCTCGGCGACCGGGCTGGTGGTGCGGCGGAAGCCCGCCAGGGTGACCCTGGCGCCGCCTGCCTTGAGCATCTGTACCCTCCGGCGCACCGCCGGGTCGGATACGTCATGCACAAGGTACAAGACATGCAGCATGTAACTCGACCGCTGTTGGCCCACCCATCGGGAATGCTAGTACAGCTTTTGCTGCATCGCAACAATTTTGGTGCGGCGTAGCAAGCGCTCGCACATTTTTTGTTGCACTGCAAAAACGTCTTAAGGTAGCTTATAGATGGCGGTGGGCGCCGGTCACGGCGATGTCGGGCCGGTCGCAAGATCAGGGATCCTGAATTTGGAAACCAGTGCATTCGATCCGCCTGAGGGCTCTCTGCGCAAATCGGTCGGACGCGGCGCGGCCGTCACCGCGATGGCGCAAGGCGTGCGGGTGGCGACGCAGATCATCTCGGTCATCGTGCTGTCGCGGCTTTTGTCGCCGCAGGATTTCGGTGTCGTGGCGATGTGCGCGCCGGTGCTTGCCTTCATCGCGCTGTTCCAGGATTTCGGCCTGACCCAGGCGACGATCCAGAAGACCGGTATCCGTCACGAAGAGGTCAATTACCTGTTCTGGATCAACGTGGCCGTAAGCACCCTGCTTGCCTGTGTGCTTGCGGCTTCGGCGCCGCTGGTCGCCGCTTTCTATGGCGAGCCGCGCGTGACCGGCCTCGTCGCCGCCTTCGGCCTGCAGATCATCGCCTATGGTCTGGGAGCGCAGCATGTGGCGCTGTTGACGCGCCGCATGGAGTTCACGCGGCTGGCCATCATAGATATCGCCAGCGCCGTCCTCGGCGTCGCCGTCTCGATCCTCTGGACCTTCATCGATCGCTCCTACTGGGCGCTTTTCGCCGGCACGCTGGCAAGCGCCGTGCTGCCGACGCTGTGCTACTGGTATTTCTCGCGCTGGCGCCCGGGCCTGCCGCGCAAGGTCGACGGCATCGGCGCGCTGGTCAATTTCGGCGCCGGCATCACCGGCTTCAATTTCGCCAATTTCTTTGCCCGCAACCTCGACAATGTGCTGATCGGCAAATACTGGGGCGAGGCGCAGCTCGGCCTCTATGACCGCGCCTACAAGCTTCTGCTTTTTCCGCTCAGCCAGATCACCAACCCGCTGGCGAAGGTGATGGTGCCGGCGTTGTCGCGATTGAAGGACGAGCCGGACCGCTACCGCAGCGCCTATCTGCGCGTCATGCCGCTGATCCTGCTGGTGGCGCTTCCGGGTGTCGCCTTCGCCGCCGCCATGGCCGACACGCTCATCCCCTTCGTGCTCGGCGAGCAATGGCGGGGAAGCGCGCCGATCTTCCTGGCGCTGGGCTTTGCCGGACTGCTGCAGCCGCTCAACAACCCTGCCGGATGGCTGTTCGTAAGCCAGGGCCGTTCGGGCGACTTCATGCGCTGGGGTATCGTCACCGCCGTAACCTCGGTGCTGGCCTTCGCCATCGGCCTTCCTTACGGCGCGCTCGGTGTGGCCGTCGCCTACGCGATCAGCGAATATATGCGCACGCCCTTCCTGTGGCTCTATGTCGGCAGACACGGACCGCTCAAGGCCAGCCATGTGCTTCATGCGGCATTGCCTTTCGTGCTTGGCGCGCATCTGGCGTTCGGCGCGGTCTGGCTCGTCAAGCCGATGCTGCAGGCTCCGCCCGTTGTCGCGCTAGCCGCCGCCGCGGCGCTCTCATATGCTGCCACCATCGTTGTCGCGCTGGCATTTAGCGCCGGCCGTGAAGCGCTTCGCGAAGCCTTGCGGCTAATCCCGGCGCGCGGCTTCCTCGCTGCCCCGAGCGGGGTGAAATGAGCCCGTGCGACAGGCCGATCTCAGGACAGGGATAACCGCATGAACTATCGATCGATTTCAGACATGAACGACGCGATCGTGCGCAACCTGCACCGGTTGCCGCGCGACATCGACCTGGTCGTCGGCGTGCCGAGGAGCGGCATCCTCGCCGCGACGCTGGTCAGCCTGACGGCGAACATCCCGATGACCGATCTCGACAGTTTCCTTGCCGGCAGGATCTATACGTCGGGCATCACGAAACGCTGGGCGGGGCTCGACCGGCAGGCGTCCGAGATGCGCAAGATCCTGGTGATCGACGACAGCATCATCGGCGGCACCGCCATGCGCGACGCGCGCGAAAAGGTCGCGGCCAGCGGCATCGAAGGCGATTTCATCTTCGCCGCCGTGTTCGGGCTGTCGCTGCAGCATGAGGAGACCGACATCGTCTTCGAGGCCGTGCCGCATCCCAGGATGTTCCAGTGGAATTTCATGCACCATATGTTCCTCGAACAGTGCTGCGTCGACATCGACGGCGTGCTCTGCCTCGATCCGACCGAGGAGGAAAACGACGACGGCCCGGCCTACGAGAAATTCCTGGCCGAGGCGCGGCCGCTGCTCGGGCCGACCCGTAAGATCGGCTGGCTGGTGACGAGCCGCCTGGAAAAATACCGCAAGTTGACCGAGGCATGGCTCGCCAGCCGCGACATCAAATACGATCATCTCATCATGCTCGACCTGCCGAACAAGGCCGAGCGGCAGCGGCTCGGCGCGCATGGCAGCTTCAAGGCCGAATTCTACCGCAAATCGGACGCCATCCTGTTCATCGAGAGCGAGCACGAGCAGGCGCAGAGGATCGCCAAACTCTCGGGCAAGCCGGTGCTGTGCGTCGAAACCAATGTCGTGAGCCTGCCCGACCCGATGTCGCTGCCGGCGCTGCAGCAGGCGGCGCGCAACCTGCCGGCGCGGCTCAGGCAGATCAATTCGCCCGACGGGCGAAAGCAGGCCGTCAAGGCGACGGCGCGGGCCTTGCTCGGCGAGCGCGGCTATGAGGCGCTGAAGAACCGGGTAAAGCGCCCGGCGTAGAGCTATGCGGCGCGCCGGACGCCCTGCCGGGCCGCCCTTTCGAGAAGATCGAGAAACACAACCAACTGCCGCGCGGGATCGAGCTCCGGGCGTTTGGAAAAGGCCAGGGCCGAGGCCGAAAGCCGTTCGTATTCCTCGCGATCGTTCCACAGGCGCCTCACCGCCGCGGCCCAGTCGGTGAGCGGAGCGTCATAGTCGAGCACCACGCCGCCGGGACCGATGGCTTCGGGCAGGCCCCCGCGCCGCGAGCCGACGACAGGGATGCCGCTGCAATGCGCCTCGGACGCCACGCGCCCCCAGGCTTCCTCCCATTTGCTCGGGGCAAGCAGGATTCTGGTGCGGCCATAGACCGTCTTCATATCATCGGTGCGGTTCTCGAGCGTGACGTTCGAGAGCGGCGCGATGGTCTTTTCGACGCGGGCGCGATGCTCGTCGTCCAGCTTCCAGCTCTCCACGAACAGGAACGGAATCTCCGGGCAGGCGGCCGCAATCCTCACCGCCAGATCGAACCCCTTCTCCTCATAGGGATTGATCATGGTGACGAATTCGCCGGTCGTGTGCGTGCAGTAGAGGGCGTCGTTGATGGTCGGCGGAAGCACGATGGACTCGATGCCGAACTTTTCCTTGTAGGTGCGCGCGGTGAATTCCGAATTGGCGATGTACAAAGCCGAATTGAGTTCGCGCGGATCGCCGGCGAGCTCGTCGAATTCGACATTGTGGAGGTAGACGACCAGCGGCACACCTTCGGCCAGAAGCGCCTTTCCGAGCAGGACGGACTTGTGGCACTGCACGACGGCGACGTCTGGTCTGGTCTTCTCGACGGCGAAGCCGGCCGCCTCCCAGGGGAACCAGGCGCGCATCACCGGATAGCCGGGAAAATTGTCGACGACCGCGGGCTGCCGCAACAGCTTCATCTTGGCTCGCGCCTTGAAGCCGAACACGCCATCGCCGAACAACGAGGCGAGGACCGACGCCTGATGGCCGTGCTCGATCAGCTGTTCGACCAGGTGGTGGGTGTTGGATTGCACGCCGCCGGTGAACTCGGGAATGTACCCGTTGCCGCTTGCAAAAAGCACTTTCATCGTTCTGCTCCTAATTCGGCCCGGGCGAGTATCCGCAAGCCACGGCCCATTAGCTTGCGCTGCGCGCCAAGGGAAGCTTCGACGTCATCGCCTGGCACAGCCTGCCGAGCGAGGCGGAAAGCGACAACGTCGAATACTCCCGCAACAGCTTCGATGCCGGGATCACTTTTCCTGCCTTCAAGTCCCGCGCCAGGTAGTGCGGGAAGGAATACATGTATTCCCTGACGATGTCGGCCTTGAGAGGCCCCGACTTCCATGCCTTCACCGCCGAGACGAATGCGTCGGCGGGCGCGGACGCCAGGCCTGTGTCATAGGCTTCGAAGGTGCGCCGCACGATGGCGCGTTCCTTGTCGCTGAGCGACGACTTTCCGGCTCGCTCGGCAAGCTGGGCATAGCGGCGGATGTCCGCGGCCGCGTGGTGCCAAAGCCCCTTCCTGGCCATGATGCTCGAACGCTGCAGCAGCGCCTGCATCTCGAGATCGGCCGTCTTCGGCAAGGCCTGTTCCGAGCGATCGAGATACTCGTGCAGATCGACCGACTTGTAGATCTCTTCCATGATCACGCGGTCGTACGAGCCCCAGGCCTTTATCCGGTCGGTATAGGAAATGACGACCTTGGTGCTGCCGCGAACCATGTCGTGCTGGCGCTGGAAGAACATCAGGCCGTCGACCCTGACGCCCTTGAACCGGCGCGCCAGCCTCAGCATCATCTCATAGTCCTGCGACCGCACCAGGGTCTCGTTGAAGCCTCCCACTTCGTCATAGCATTTGCGGCGCACCAACAGGCCCGGCTGGTGGACGTGGCAATATTCGAGATGGGACGGGAAAAAATTGTCCTGGCTGACATGGCCGAAGGCGACGATCTCGTAATCCTGCTCTTCGATCTGGGCCGAGCGCTGAAAACGCGCATATTCGCCGAAAGCGAAATCGGCGTCCGGTTCCCGCTCGAAGGCGGCGAGAAACCGTTCCAGCGCTGTCGGGTGCGCGACATCGTCGTCGTCGAATATCCAGACGAAATCCCCCGTGCAGTGCTTCAGGGCGAAGTTCAGCGCCGTCGATTTGCCGCCATTCTCCTTGCGGTAATATTCGACCGGGGCCGGGAAAGAGGCCGCCACCGCGCCGGTGTTGTCCGTCGAGCCGTCATCCACGATCAGGATCTGATCCGGCGCCACGGTCTGCCGCAGCAGGCTGCCGATGGATTCGGGCAGGAATTTTTCGCGGTTGAAGGTAGGGACGATGACGGTGACCGTCGGTTTCCGCTGTGCAGCCATTGGCGACCTCATACTATCTTCTGTTGCGCCTGCCTTACGCATTCTGCAATTCCAGATTGGCGAACGGATTGGTGCATGGATGCCAGCCGGTGAAGCGGATCGGATCGTCGGGCGAGCTGCGCCAGGCATAATCGGTCAGCATATGGAACTCGGCGATGACCCAGGGGTCGAAGTGGCGCAGATCGCGCCGTTTGTCCTGAGGCAGCAGCTCGCGCGCCTTGCCGAGCTTCACCGTTTCCGCCAGCGTCACCACGTCCGCCACCTTGGCGCTCGGGAATATCCAGGGGTTGCGGTTCTGGAATTCGAGCACGAATTGCTGCAGGTGCTCGATGCGCATGTTTAGCGGGCCGAAATATTTTTCCAGCGTGACGCGAACCAGGTCCTCGTCGGAGAAGGACGAGACGGCGGCGGCGGCGATGCCGGTGGAGGCAATCCCGCCGGCGACGATGGCCAGTGCGGTGCGGCGCGTGATCTGCATCGATCCCTCCCTCATGCCGCCAGCCGGCCCGCGGCCCGCAAGGACAGGGCAGCCGCCGTCAGGCTTGGATTGGCGCAGGAACAGCTCGGATAGGTGCTGGTGCCGACGACCACAAGGTTCCTGAGTTGGTGATGGATCATGTCCCGGTCGACCACGGAGTCGGCCGAGCCGGTGCCCATGCGCAACGTGCCCTGCACATGTGATTCGGTCGGCCTTATGCCGCGATCGAAAATCTGCTCGACCGGCAGCGGATTGAGCAGTTCCGGCAGCCTCTCCAGGGCTTTCGCCATGCCCTTGATCGCGTAGTCCGACGCGCCCTTGAAGCTCACGAAAGCGTTGTCGTCCTTGTCGAGGACGACGCGGTTTTCCGGATCGAGCAGGTTCTCGGTGACGACGACCAGCGGAAGCACCTGGCGCAGCCTGCCCTTTTCGGCGCGCATGCCGTGCTGCCAGCGATTCTCGAAATAGACGAGCGCCGCCGCGTGCTCGGCCCGGTGCGGTCCGTCATAGAGGCCGAAATTCAGGCCGGTGGTGATGGTGCTGCCGTCGAAATTGTCGACGCCGCCGAGATAGGCCTCGTAGTTCCAGCCATAGGATTCGTGCAAACCCAAGCCGACGAACTCACCGCCAAGTCCGGAGCGCAGCATGATCGCGGGGCTCTGTATGGCATTGGCGCCGAGGATGAAGAGATCGCCGCTGACCGAATAGTCCTTGCCGTCCCGGACGAATGCGACGGAGCGGACCGCACCGCCGGCATGGTCGAACCGGCGGACCTCGGCTCCGAGGCAGACGGAGACGTCCGGATGCTGGAAAACATGCATCAGGCCGTTGTTGGCGGTGAACTTGGCATCCGCCGGACACAGCCAGCATCTGAGATTGGCGCAGCACGAGCCGCGCTGCGACGTCGCCACGCGCGCCCGGGCGGTCGGCATGACGAAGTGCTGATCCGGCTGCGCGGCCTTCATCATGCGGTCAGGCGTCGACATGCGATGCGGCGGCTGCGGAAACGGCCGCGAGCGCGGCAGCATCCGCCCCATGTCGGGATCGCCGGAGATCGACATGATCTCCTCGGCGTCGCCGTAGAACGGCTCGAGCTCGTCATAGCTGATCGGCCAATCGTTGCCGATGCCGTAGGTGCTCTTCAGCCTGAAGTCGTTGGGATGGAAACGCGGCGTCTGCGCGAACCAGCAGTTGGTACCGCCGCCAAGACCGATCGTGTAGTTCCACGGCTTGTCGGCGTTGTCGGTCCTGTAGGTGCTTTCGTCGTCTATGTCGGTGTTGGCGTTCTGGCTGAGCTGCCACTCATGCGTGTTGTGGCGGCCCCACTCCAGCACCAGGACACGGGCTTTGCGCCGCTTCAGGAACTCGTGCAGGAAGAAGGACGATCCGAAGCCGGATCCGATGACGACGAGGTCGAAATGCTCGCTGGCGATTTGTTCGGGCCGAACGTCGAGCACCATCAGATCGAGCCCTCTTGCTTCACGCGCATGGTCATTGTCGGCCCCGCTGTCGTTCGCGGCTGCAGTTCTTCTTGAGGCAAGCGGCCATGGTCATCATGCCGCCATCCTGCCGATCGAGAAATATTCGATGCCGTAGCGCGCGATCACCTTGGGATCGTAGAGATTGCGGCCGTCGAAGATGACCGGCGTCGTCAGCGCATCCTTGAGAGCGTCGAAGGACGGCGCGCGGAAGCTCTTCCATTCGGTGCAGATCAAAAGCGCGTCAGCGCCGCGCAGCGCCGCCTCCTTGGTGCCGCACAAAAGCAGATCCTCACGCAGGCCATAGATCGCCTGGCACTCCTGCATCGCCTCGGGATCGTAGGCTTGCACCTTGGCGCCGGCCGCCCACAGCGCTTCCATCAGCGTGCGCGACGGCGCCTCGCGCATGTCGTCGGTGTTGGGCTTGAAGGCCAGCCCCCAGACGGCGAAGGTCTTGCCCCTGAGCGCGCCCTTGAAATAGTGGTTGACCTTATCGAACAGGACCGACTTCTGCGCATTGTTGCGCTCCTCGACGGCGCGCAGCAATTTGGCGTCGAACTTGACGCCCTCGGCGGTCTTGATCAGCGCGCGCACATCCTTTGGGAAGCAGGAGCCGCCATAGCCGAGGCCGGGATAGATGAAGTGGTAACCGATGCGCGGATCCGAGCCGATGCCCTTGCGCACCTCCTCGATGTCGGCGCCCAGCTGCTCGGCGAGATTGGCCATCTCGTTCATGAAGCTAATCTTGGTCGCCAGCATGCAATTGGCCGCGTATTTGGTGAACTCGGCGCTGCGCACATCCATCACGATCATCTTCTCGTGGTTGCGGTTGAACGGCGCGTAGAGCTCGCGCATCACCATCTCGGTGTCCTCGCTGGAGGTGCCGACGATGATGCGGTCCGGCTTCATGCAATCGGCGACCGCCGAACCCTCCTTGAGGAATTCGGGGTTGGAGGCGACGTCGAAGGCGAGATCCTCGCGGCCGCGCTTCTTCAGCGTTTCGGCGATCCTGGCCTTCACCTTTTCGCAAGTGCCGACCGGCACGGTCGACTTGCCGACGACGATCTTGGCGCTGTCCATCTCACGACCGATGGTCTCGGCGACGGCCAGCACATATTTCAGATCGGCCGAGCCATCCTCGCCAGGCGGCGTGCCGACCGCGATCATCTGGATCTGGCCATGCCTAACCGCCGCGGCCGCATCCGTGGTGAAGCGGATGCGTCCAGCCGCGTGATTTTCCTTGACGAGGGTCTCGAGGCCCGGTTCGAAAATCGGGATCAGGCCCTGATTGAGCCGCTCCACCTTCTTCTCGTCGATATCGACGCACACTACCTCGTGGCCGACCTCGGCAAGCACCGCGGCCTGGACGAGACCGACATAGCCAATCCCAAACACCGTCAAATTCATTTGGTTCTATTCCTGTCAAAGGCCGGGCCACAAAAGCGGTCCGGCCGGTTCAGATGTCCCCCAGGCCCAGCGGCCTAGTTGGAATTACTTATGCTGCATGCCAGCGATTCCGGAAACTGGCATGGCTGGCCCAGAGCGGTGAAAGCGACGCGCTTGACCTGCATGGTCACCTTGCTGCCGGGATCGGTGAAGGCGCCCATCCAGTTGGTCAGCTTGTCGCTGCCCCAGAGGCTGAAGAAGATTTTCTGCGAATGCTTCGGCAGCTCGTCCGGGTTGGTCACTTCATGGACCAGCTTGCCGTTGACATACCAACGCAGCCGGTCCTTCTCCCAGACGAAGCCATAGTCGTTGAAGCCCTTGTCGGCGCCGCCCTCGACGTCGACCAGCTTGCCGTTCTTCGGCTTGCCCTGGATGTAGCTGTTGACCTGGACTTTCGAGGGGTCCTTAGTGAGGACCTCGAAGTCGATCTCGTCCCACGGCTGTTTGTCCTGCGGGCCGATATAGGAGAAGAAGGCCGCGTTGAGGCCGGAGCCGGTGCCGGTCTTCATGCGCGCCTCGTAGACGCCGTAGCCGTAGCGCTGCTTGGTCTGGATTTCGGCGCAGGCGAACTCGCGGTCCTTCAGCTTGCGCTTTTCGAAGCCCAACGACAGCACGCCGTCGGAAAGCCGCACAAGATCCTTCGACCAGGTGCAGTTCTGATGGGCGCCATTGGTCCAGCCGTCCGAGACGAACCAGCGGGACTGGTTGAAATTCGAGAAATTGTCGACGAAGGACGGCGCGCTTTGCAGCTCTTGCTGCGCCTCTTGCGCTTGCGCGGGATGCAGGTTCGAAAGGGTTGCTGCGACGACCGCAAACAGCGCGCCGACTACGCCGAGCCGCAGGCTGGTTAATCGGCTCCCTGGCGCATGCGCCATCGCGCAAGCCGCCTCTTTGGAGGTGTTGTCCGGATCTGCGTTCATAACAAACTCACCTTGTGTTGTCCGCCCAACCCAAAGTCATCCTCGGTTCGCATGAGCGAGCCGCTTTTTAACCTTCGCCCTTTGAACTCCTCTAACGTCTTCTACCGATGTCTCGTACCGATGACGGCGCCTGAAGGCGCCGTCAGCCTCTTGCCGTCGCCTGCGCAGCAGGCCGATCGGAACCATTCTCGACGATCGCGTCGAGCGAATGACGCAGTTCCTTCATCAAACCTTTCTGGCGAGCGAGCTCCGCAATGCGCCGCTCGCAGTTCAGGATCGAGTTGGTCATCGCGCTGACGTCCGATCCCTTGCTGGCCGATGCCGAACCGTTCTCCATCGCCTCGACAAGAAAGGCCGCGTTGGCGGCCGTCGACTTGTAACGATTCTCCAGCCCGGTTTTCTCCGCCTCGATCTCCGCCGCGATCTGGTCGAACAGCTTCGCCAGCCGGTCGAAACGCTGCAGATCGGTCTGCCGGTCGCGCGCCGGATCCCGGGATCTGAAGCCAAAAATCGAAGCCATCCTATCGGCCTTTCGAAATTGCTGCATTGCAACAAGACTGCCATTCCAGCAGCGACTAGGCAACATCATAGTTTTCGGAATGCGGATTTTTTGAGGGGCGGCAGCTTCCAAGACAATGCGGGATCACCCGCTTGCGGCGTTGGTTGCCGCCATCAGGAAGCGCGTCGGCGGCATTTGCTGCGGCGCAACAATCCCGGTGCGGCGGAACAGCGCGTCGAGCTTGTCGGCGGCGACGCCGCGCACGATCGGGATCAGATTCGACTGGCTTGCGAAGGCGTAGGCCGCGGCCGATGCCAGCCCACGCTCGGCTTTCACGTCAAGGAAGTTGCGCAGCCGGTATTTGTCGCGGACATGGCGCTCATGGCGCCACAACGCGGCCTTCGAGCGCTCCGGAAGGCTGTCGATCTGGAGCAGCGCCAGATCGGCATCGGCAAGACGCTTCAAATCCTGCGTCCTGTGGCGGCCGCTCAGCGAATCGGCGCGCACGATCGCGCCATAGCCGCAGGACTTGATGATCTTGAACCGAGCCCCGTAAGCGACAGCGCGCGCGTAGAGCTCGTAATCCTCGCCAAGCCTGAGGTTCTCGTCATAGCTCAACCCATGCCGCTCGAGGAAAGCCCGGCTGATCACCGGCTTGAGGAAGCCCAGTTCGCCGCGCCGCACACGGCGGCGCGAGATGTTGCCGTCGATGAAGCGCTCGAAATCGAGAAATTCCGGCTCGGCCGCGAAAGACGGCGCTGCGACCTTGGCGGGGTCGGTCGCGGCGTCGTCGCGGATCAGCATGATGTTGTCGGCGGCGAAATCCCAGTCGGCGCTGGCGAAAAGCCGGCGAAAGCGGCCTTCGAGGAAGAAATCGTCGGCGTCGAGAATGCTGATGAAGGGCGATTTGGAGGCCTGGATAGCGGCGTTGCGCGCGGCGGAAGGACCGCGATTGACGTCGAAGCGGATAACGGCAAGCCGGCCGCTGCCGTCATCGGCGGCCAAAGCCGCATCCTTGGTGTCGTCGGTGGAGGCGTCGTCGACCACGATGACTTCAGCCACCTCGGCCTCGCGCAGCGCCGAAGCGATGGCGCCGGGAATGGTGCGCGCCGCATTGCGCGCGGCGATGATGACGCAGACCCCGGAGGTCGTTATGGGCGTCGTCACGGGCATGGGCTCACCTTTCGCTTGCATGATTGGCCGCCCCGCCCACGATTTTGATCATTTCGCTCCGCGCCGGCTCGACCGCGGCCGGACGCTCGAAAATGCGCCGGCTGAGGTCGGCGGAGGCCGCCCAGCCGGCTTCCGCCAGGTAGCGGACCGGCTCGCGGCCGCAGAGTTCCCACAGCACATGGCGGCGCTGCGGCCAGCGCAGGGAGGCGAGCCAGGGTGCCATGACCATGTGGAAGAGGTCGGCGTTGCCGATGCGGGCCAGAATACGGGTGGCGCGATCCGAAAGCAGCGTGTCTGTGGCGCCGAGCAACACGTCGGCGGCGCGCAACCCCAAGAGCAGTGTGTCCGCCAAGCCCTGTCCGGCGGCGTGATCGAGCACCCTCTGCTGCTCGGCTTCGTTCAGGCGGCTGGCGCTGGCCCTGACGTCGCAGACATAGCCGGCGCAGGGCTCGCGGTTGAAAAAGGCCTTGGCGACGCTGATCGATGACAAAAGCAGCGTGTCGGCCGCCGAGATCACCGGCATGACGGCTCCGGCCACCTCGACTTCGCGTTTGCGGCGCAGGAAGCCGTCGATGTCGCGCGGGCTCGGCGAGCCCGGTTGCTGCAGCCGGTGATGGAGGTCGACCGTCGAGGCCCTTGCGCCATCTTCGCGAACCATGTGCTGCTCGCCGAGGAAGCGGACCCACCAGACGGAACGGGATTTGCCGGCAACCTCGTAGCCGATCGCCCGCAACGCCTCGCGGGCTTGCCCAAAGCGCGCCGGCGAAACCAGTATGTCGACATCGCCGGAAGGCTTCATGAAATGGTCGCCATAGAGCAGATGCTGCTGGAGCGGGCCTTTGAGGAAGACGAAATCGACCTGCCTGTCGCGCAGCGCGCGATCGATGGCCATCGAGTCGCCGATGCAGGCGGCGTTCATCGACATCGTGCGCCGACGGTAGCCATCGAGCCATTCAGACAATTCCGCAGGCGCAGCGCCGCCGGGCGCACGCTTGAGCGCCTTGAGCAGGAACACGGCGACTTTGTTCAGCCTGGCGATGTCAGCGATCTTGCCCGGCGAGATTGGGGCCGCCGAGATCGGGGCCGCCGTGATCGAGGCGGCCGAGCCGGTCGGCGCGGGCACATCGGTCCGACCATCCGTGATGGGGCCTCGTGGCGCGAAAAACAGCCTCAGGCAGGCCTGCACATAGGCGACTTCGTCTGCGCAGCCGGCGGCGCGCAGCCTCTCATAGGAGCCATCCTGCACCGCCATGCCCGATGTCGTTCTCCGCGAAATGCCGCCCGAACGGTTTATATCGCAACTGCGAAGAAAAGCATCGGAAAAATTGACGCGATCATCCCAAGAGCGGCTGAGGCCGCCTCTTGACCGCAACCCCAGCGTTTAAAATCGCTACACGTTCAATCACTTTTGAAGACAACTCCCCGGGACGTTCCGGCAGGCCGGAAAATGACGATTTTTGGTGGCAATTTCTTCGCAATTGCGAGATGTATTTTTCGCCTGGAGAATTATCGTAGATAAATCAAGTGCTTACCCGCACGGCAAGGACCTACGGTTGAATTCCTGGATGGGTGAGGTTTAGGATGACGCTGCCTACGCCTTGATTACCAACGGATGCGGGTGCAACCAAGAATTGATTAATGCCTGGTAAATCAGGCTTGACTCATAGATGTTGCCGTGCAGCAATCGCATTGCAGCATAGCATATGCTGGCGGCATTCTGCAGCCGCTTCCAGGTCCTTAATTGGAGAGTAGAATGGAACAGAATGTTGAAAAGCATGAGTACGAGACCCCCAGCCTGACGGTTCACGGTTCGATTGAAACGATCACGCAGGGCGGTGCCGGCACGACGGCGCTTGACGCGAGCTTTCCCGCGCACACGCCGGTCGGCGAGCTGACCTTCTCTTAAAGCTTACAGGCATCCGGATGTCTAAGTTGGGGCTCCGGATGCTCTCCAACAGGTGAGCCGGGGGGCCTTTGTTCCCCCGGCTTCCTGCCGAGGATCGCCGGCAACCGATCCGCGGCGAAAGGCCCAAGGGCGCGGTGGCCAGCAACGAGGTTTTAGGATGGACTGGAACCCCTCGGACCATGACCGCGTGGTCGCGACCGGCGAGGCGGTCGCATGTGAATTCGGCGCCGGACTGGCGCTGCTCCACCTCAAATCCAACGTCTATTACAGCCTGAACAGCGTCGGTGCCTTCATCTGGGAGCAGATCCAGGAGCCGCGATCGATCCTCGATATCCGCAGCGCCGTGCTTGCGCGCTACAATGTCGATGCCGAGCGCTGCAAGGCCGATGTCGAGGGCTTGCTCAAGGGGCTGACCGAAGCAGGACTTGCGAGGCTCCACCATGAGGAATTGGTCTAGGCTCCGCTCGCTGAGCGGCCGGGAGATGCTGTTTCTGGCGCGCTGCCTGATGGTGGTGAGCGCGGTGCGGGTGGCCCTGTCGCTGTCGTCCTACAATCGTGTCCGCAGCATCGTGACACGGCTGGACGCCACGCGCGACCCCGGGATCGCCGACCTGCGGCGTGTCGCATGGGGCGTTGCCGCCGCAGCGCAGCTCGTGCCGGGCGCCACTTGCCTCACTCAGGCGCTAGCCGGGCAATATCTGCTCGCCCGTCAGGGCAACGCCTCGAAGATCAGCATCGGCGTCGAGAAAGGAACCGGCAGCGAGCTCAAGGCGCATGCCTGGCTGATGAGCGGCAACCACATCGTGCTTGGCGGCTCGATCAATGGATTTGCCCATCTGGTCGACCATGGGTCGTGAGCGATGAGCGGCGTCGCCGGAATCGTGTTCAGCGACAATGGCCGGCCCGCCGGGGCCGGCAATATCCAAGAGATGCTTTCGCGCATGCGCCACCGGGCCCGCGACGGCAGCTCATGGTGGACCGAGGGCAGCGTGGCGCTCGGCCACGCCTGGCTCGACACGACCGGTGAGGACGGGCCCGGCCCGCTGACGATGGCCGGCGGCAAGCTCGCCATCACCGCCGACTGCCGGCTGGACAATCGCGACGAGCTTCTGGCGCGGCTCGGCCTGCGCGAGCGGTGGATGGCCGACGCGATGCTCATCATGCGCGCCTACCTCAAATGGGGCGAGGCCTGTCCAACTTATCTGCAGGGCGATTTCGCCTTCGCGATATGGGATGGCGAGCGCGAGGCGCTGTTTTGTGCGCGCGATCATTTCGGCGTCAAACCTTTTTACTACCATTCGACCGGCAGGCGCTTTGCCTTCGCCTCGGAGATCGGGCCGATCCTGGCGCTGGACGGCGTCGGCAGGCGGCTCAGCGAACACCAGATTTCCGGCTTCCTTGCCGGCTTGCCGGACGATCCGCAGGCCACGTCCTATGCCGAGATCTTCCGCCTGCCGGCGCGGCACAGCATGATGGTGGCGGACCGCCAGGTGGTGCTGCGGCGCTACTGGCAGATCGAGCCGTCGCAGCGGCCGCCACGCCTGGACGCGGCCGAGGAATTCCGGCATCTCTTCGCGCAATCAGTGGAGAACCGCATGCGCGGCACGCCGGCCGTCGGCGCCATGCTGAGCGGCGGGCTCGATTCCTCCTCGATCGCTTGTGTTGCCGGTCTTCGCGCGGCGGCTGAGCGCAACCCGAAGCTCAAGACTTTCTCGCTAGTCTTCGACAAGGATTCGTCCATGGACGAGAAGCCGTTCATCGATGCGGTGCTCGACGACAATCCGCTCGACGCCACGTTGATTGCGGTGAGCAATTACGCGCCCTTCGCCGAATTCGAGCGCATCCTGGAGGAGCAGGAAGGCACGTTCCTGGCGCCCGGCCTGTCGCTGACCCGCGACCTTTACCGCACGGCAGGCGCCAAGGGCGTCAAAGTGCTTCTCGACGGGCATGGCGGCGACGAGGTCGTCTCGCAGGGCCATGGACACCTTCACGAACTCGCCAATGCCGGCAGGTGGCTGGAGCTGTGGCGTGAATTGCACAGCGCCGCCAACACCTATGGCGAGGGCATGTTTTCCCTCTATTTCAAGTTCCTGACCATCTACGGACCGGCCTGGCGGATAGCGCGAATGCGGTCGATGGCCAGACGCGTCGTCGGCAAGGTAAGGCGCAGGCCGGCGCAAGCCGCGCGCGCCTGGACGGGCCTGGTCAACCCGGAGCTTGCCAAGCGCACCGACCTTGCCGAGCGTTTCCATCGCAGCGGCTACATGCCCGCCTCCGTTACCGCCAGCGAAGCGCTGACGCATCGCTGGCTGCTGTCCTCCGGACTGGTGCCGCACGCCTTCGAAGTGCTCGACAAGGCCGCCGCCAATTTCGGCGTCGAGCCGCGCTATCCGTTCTGGGACAAGCCGCTCGTCGAGTTCTGCCTGGCGCTGCCCGGCGAGGAAAAGCTCAAGGACGGGTTTGGCCGCCACGTGCTGCGCCGGGCCATGCAAGGCGTGCTGCCGCCGGCCGTGCAGTGGCGGCGCGACAAGATCGATTTCACCGCCAACCTGGTCAAGGGCATGCTCGGCAACCACCGCAAGCTTCTGGACAGGCTGCTGATATCGGACAGCGAGCGGATCGCGCCCTATGTCAACCTGCCCGAAGTGAACGCGGTCTATGAGCGCCTGCTCAGCCAGCCCGAGCAGGCGACGCTGCCCGACGTCCAGCATGTCTGGCGCTCGGTTTCGCTGTCGCTGTGGCTGCGGCAAATCCAGGGAAGCCCCGCATGAACCTCCCGATCGCTTCCCTCGCGCGATCCGAGCCCGCCAACGCGACCACGGCGCCGGGCGGACGCGTCCGCCATTTCTACAGGGCGTACGGGCTGATCGTCAGTTCGGACGTGGCCTTGCCGGAACTGGAGCCGACAGCACCGGCGACGCCGGACCTGGAGATCGCGGTCGGGCCGGTCGACTTTCCCGACGGCGCCTCGCAGGGCGCCACGGCGTTCCGATTCGAGCCGACGCGCCAATATCTTTCCTGGCAGGCGGTCGGCACCTTCATGATCAGCGGCAAGCGGATCGAGGTCGATCCGGCGCCCGGAGTAGATGACCCGCTGCTTGCCTTTCCGCTGCTCGGGCCGGTGATGGCGCTTGCCCTGCATCGACGCGGGCTGCTCGTGCTGCATGCCAGCGCCATTGCAGTTGGTGGCAGGAGCGTGATCTTCATGGGCGACAAGGGCGCCGGCAAGTCGACGATGGCGGGCGCGATGATCCGCGCCGGCCATCGGCTGCTCACCGACGACGTCGTGGCGCTGGACTTGTCCCATCCGGAGCGGCCGATGATCCTGCCCGGATTTCCGCAGCTCAAGCTCGCTGCGGATGCGGCCAGCGCCATTCGCCTCGAGCAGGCGGAGGTGCGTCCGCAGGTGCATCCGCAGATCGACAAGGCGCAGCACCGTCTGCATGACGGATTTGCCGCCGACGCGGTGCCGGTATCGCGCATCTACATGCTCGAGCGCGGCGGGCGGGCGGCGATCTCACCGCTGACCGGGGCCGCCGCGCTGCCGGCGATCATCAAATTCTCCTACATCACGCGGTTCGGCCGGCAGGCGCTTCCCGGCGATTTTGCCGCCGCGCATCTGCGCCAATGCGCACAGGTCGCCGGTCGGGTCGGCGTCAGCCGCCTCGAAGTGCCGGCCGGACTCGCCAGGATCGGCGAAGCGGTCGCCGCGATCGAAACCGACCTGGCGTCCGGGACAAGGTGAGCCAAGGCATGGGCTGGTCCTCGAAGCTTCGCCTGTCGTTTTTCCGGGATGTTGCCGGATTCGGCGCCATGATGACGCATGTCGGCGGGCGGCGCACCACGACGGCGCTTGCCTTCCTGATCCTGGGGAGTCTCACCGAAGGCATCTCGATCCTGCTGCTCGTTCCGCTGCTGCGCCTGATCGGCAAACCCGACCAGGACTATGCGGTGCGGGTTCCGGAGGCCTTGCATCGGCTGGTGCCCGGCGGAACGCTGTCGCTTGCCACAGTGCTCTGCCTGCTTGTCGCGCTGGTGGCGCTGCAAGCAATTTTCAATCGCTTCAAGTCGGTCTACATGGCGCGGCTGCTCTATGACTTCGTCAACCGCGTGCGCATGAACCTGTTCGAGAGCGTCGGCAGGGCGCGCTGGGGCGTTTTCACCCGCATCCGCAGCTCCGATCTCGACCATGCGCTCAACGGCGACGTCGACCGTGTGCAGGTGGCGGCCTTCTCGCTGCTGATGCTGACCCAGGCGACGCTGCTTCTCACCGGCTATCTCGTTGTCTCCCTGTTCATCTCGCCGGTGATGACGTGCTTCGCCATCCTTGTCGGGCTAGTGCTGCTGGTCGCCCTGCAACCGTTCAGGGCGCGCGCCAGCGCCTATGGCCGCATGCTGACCGGCAACCGCCAGGACCAGTACCGCACCGTCTCCGAGTTCCTCGGCGGCATCAAGGTGGCCAAGAGCCTGAATGTCGAGGCAAGCTACTTTGCCGAGCTCCGCGCGACGTTGGACAGGATGAAGGCCGACAACATCGCCTTTGTGCGCAGCAGCTCGCTCGGCACCGCGCTGTTCCAGGTTACGAGCGTGATCGGGCTCAGCCTGTTCATCTATATTGCGTTGGTCGGCTTCCACCTGTCGCTGGCCGAGATCGTCGTGCTGCTCCTGGTCTTCATGCGCGTCGCGCCGCGCTTCATGGATATGCAGCTTCAGACGCAGCAGGTGCTGATCAACCTGCCAGCCTATGCTTCGATGCAAAATCTTCAGGCCCGTTTCGATGCCGAGCGGGAGACGGAAGAGAGCGCGGCCGAACAAGACGCGAAACTCGCGCTCGAGACGGGCCTCAACATCCGCGATGTTTCCTTCGCCTATGGCGAAGGCGACGGGAAACCGGTGGTCAGCGATATCACGTTCGGCCTGCCGGCCGGCAAGGTGACGGCGCTGATCGGCCCTTCCGGCTCGGGCAAGAGCACGATCGCCGACATGCTGCTTGGGCTGCTCGAACCAACCAGCGGCCGAATCCTGGCCGACGGGGTGGAGATCACCGCCCGGAACCGCAGGGCCTGGCGCGATCAGGTCGCCTATGTGCCGCAGGACGTGTTCCTGCTGCACGACACGATCGCCGCCAACCTGCGCCTTGCCGCGCCCGGAGCCGGCGACGAAGAATTATGGGCGGCCCTGCGCAACGCCCATGCGGCCGATTTCGTGGAGCGGCTGGCATTGCGGCTCGAAACGGTGGTCGGCGACCGCGGTGTCAGGCTCTCCGGCGGCGAGCGGCAGCGCATCGCCTTGGCGCGAGCGCTGCTGCGCAAACCGTCGCTGCTCATTCTCGACGAAGCGACGAGCGCGCTCGACTGGCAGAATCAGTCGCTGATCGCGCAATCGATCGAGGCGCTGCGCGGCCGGATGACGATCCTGACAATCGCGCACCGGCCGTCGATGATCGCCTTTGCCGACTGGGTCGTGGCTATGGAGAACGGACGCATCGTCGAAGTCGGACAATATCGGCGGCTGAAGGCGAAAGCCGGAAGTCGCCTTGCCAGGATGCTGTCCGGCGAGCAGGCCGAGCGCGACGGCGCGCCGTCGGTCGAGACGGAACTGGTGCCGACGCCGGTCGAACTTTCAGTGGAGGCCGCGCCTGGCGCTAGCTTTTCGCCGTCGGCGACCTTGTTCAGGATCATGCCGCGATCGGCCTCTCGGGCCTTGTCGGCCGATGTCGGCGTGGTTCTGCCGATCATGGCGAAGACCAGGAGGAAATAGCCCGCCTGGATGATCGCGGCGCAGACGACCGCGCGAAGCAGGATGGTGCCCGCCGAAGCGCCATCGAAATAGGACCAGCCGATGACGATCGCCAGCGCGAACATCATTCCTATGATGAATTTTGGCAGAGACATGTTCGCCGGTTCCTCAACCGAGACGAGCATGCAGAAGCTGCGACTTACCCACCCGCGTAACTCCCCGTTGCGCCAAAGAGCTCTTTATGGCTGCCCAATCCGGCCGGTTGCTTCCGGCCTTCCTTACCCATGCAGACTATGACAGGAACAATTTGCGACTCTATTAAGGCGGGTCGGTCGTAGCAAGGCCGTGCAGGTATGGTTTCCAACGATTTTACGAGATCGACTCTGCCATGCTGCGTCGCACACTGTGGCTCCGGCAGCTAATCAATGAGCCGTCTGTCGCTTCAGTAAAACTCGCCATTTTGATTAGTATTTTACCTGAATAACTTACCCTGACGAGTGATTCCAGCGGCTTGCAACCGCGTTTCTTCTGCAGCAAAGAATGCACTGTCCAAAAATGGCCCGAATGGCGGACTACATTTTCCTGGTTTGATCACAACCCGTCATAAACGTGCCACAAAGGTGAAAATTTGGGCAGGGCAGGTTTATTATTTAGTCAATTCATGACGTGAACATTTCAAGGTGATGGGAAATTGTGTGTTGCGCTGCAGCATTTTTTTGGTATCTTGCCGTAAACCATCCGTTCAACGTATGGAGCTTCTGCATGAGGGACGTCGCCAAGTCGGCTAATGCGGGTTTTGCGCAGGTCGGCGTTGATTTTCCACCCCCCATCGGCGGTCTGATCAAACGCAGCTTCGATATCGTCGGTGCCTTGGCAGGGCTAGCCCTGCTCAGCCCGCTTTTCCTGATGATCGCTCTGCTGGTCAAGCTTTCGGACAACGGTCCGATCTTTTATGGCCATAAGCGGATTGGCCGCGGCGGCAGGATCTTCTCCTGCCTCAAATTTCGCACCATGGTTCCGGACGGCGAGCGCGTGCTCGCCGCGTATTTGGCGGCCAATCCGGAAGCCAACGCCGAATGGATCGCCACGCGCAAGCTGAAGAACGACCCGCGCGTCACCCGCGTCGGCCAGGTGCTTCGCAAGCTCAGCCTCGACGAGCTGCCGCAGATCCTCAACATCCTGCAGGGCGACATGAGCCTTGTCGGCCCGCGCCCGGTCGTGCGCGACGAATTGGAGATCTATGGCAGCGCCGCGGTCTATTACCTGAAGTCGCGCCCGGGTCTCACCGGGCTGTGGCAGGTGAGCGGCCGCAACGACGTATCCTACGACACCCGCGTCGCCTTCGATCGCCATTATGTCGAGAACTGGTCGTTGTTTCAGGATATTCGCATCATCTTCAAGACGGTTCCTGCCGTGTGGATGTCGCGCGGCAGCTATTGACCGACGGGGCCTGCCAGCCGAACTCGGGGCAGGCATCCGGCAGTGATCTCATCGGGCGGATGGGGCCAAAGCGGATCGGAAACGTTCATTTGACAAAATACCTCTTCGGACTGTCTTTCGCCTGCGGTCTCATATCCAGGACGCCAGCCCGCTTCGCGGGCGTCTTGCTTGCGGCGTCGCTGGCCATGCCGCAGTTCGCCGCCGCCGGCGATTATCAGCTTGGCCCCTTGGACAAGCTCAACATCCGCGTCGCCGAATGGCAGACGGTCGACGGCACGTTCCGCGACTGGTCGGCCGTCAATGGCGAGTATTCGATCGGCCCGGGCGGAACGCTCTCGGTGCCGTTCGTCGGCAACCTGCAGGCCGCCGGCAAGACGACGGCGGAGGTCGCTTCGGCGATCGGGCTCGCGCTACAGCGTAAGCTGGCGCTAGCCGACAAGCCGGAAGCCTCGGTCGAGATGGCGCAGTTCCGGCCGTTCTACATTTCGGGCGAAGTCCAGAACCCCGGCCAGTTTCCCTTCGTGCCCGATTTGACCGTGCTCAAGGCAATCAGCATTGCCGGCGGCATAAGGCGCAACGCCGACTATGGTCCGCAACTCGGCAAGGATTTGGTCACCGCCAAGGGCAGCTTCGACATCTATGACGACCAGCGTATCCGCCTGCTGGTCAAGCGAGCCAGGATCGATGCCGATCTTGCCGGTAAGACGAGTTTCGAGGTGCCCAAGGAGATCGAGGGCGATCCGAGACTGGCGACCATCGTCGCCGACGAAATGGCGATCCTTGTCTCCGACCAGAAATCGCTGAAGCTGAAGCTCGATGCGCTCGACGACCTGAAAGGCGTTCTGCAAGCGGAAATCGAATCGCTGCAGAAGAAGATCACCAACCAGCAGAAGCAGGTCGACCTGGCCGAGAAGCAGGCCGAGAGCATCGGTCCGCTGGCGCAGAAGGGCCTGGTAGCCAATGCGCGCCTGCTTTCCTCGCAACAGTCGGTCACCGACCTGCAGGGCAAGATCCTCGACTATGAGACGGCCATCCTCACCGCCAAGCAGTCGATCAGCAAGGCTGAGCAGGATGCCATCGACGCCAGAAACTCGCTCAACTCCGCCCTTACCGCCAGCCGTCAGCAGACCGAGGCCGACCTGAACGAGGCGACGTTGAAGGCCGGCATGCAGAAGGGCCTGATCGCGCAGGCATCGGACCCCGCGACGGCAGCCAGCATCACCGGCGACCAGGAACCGGCCCTGCTCTATTCGCTGGTGCGGATTGCTGACGGCAAGACGAGCGAAGTCGAGGCCAAGGAAGACACGCCCGTCCTGCCGGGCGATGTGATCAAGGTCAAGCTGGCGCCGACGGCCAGCCAGTAGCGCTGCCGGCCCGGGATCGCACAAGGCGAAGCTGGGAACCGGAGGCGGGAGGGACAAGCCAGGCTCGTTCGCGCGCAGCGCGGGCGAGCGATCTGTTTGGACCCGCTTGAAGGCATAACATGCAGCCCGCAGCCCCGCGTCATGTGTATCTCAATCTCGACGCCATCCGCGGCGTGGCGGCGATCAGCGTCATGCTCTACCACTTCTCGCCGTTCCTGGCCAACGGGAAGGTGCTGCCGTCGAGCTATCTCGCGGTCGATCTGTTCTTCCTGCTCAGCGGCTTCGTTATCGCGCATGCCTATGACCGCAAGATCGAGAACGGCATGGGCTTCGGCACGTTCGTGGCCATCCGCCTGATCCGGCTCTATCCGCTCTATCTCGCCGGCACGCTGCTCGGCTTCTGTTATCTGCTGGTCAAGAACAGGCTGATGCCGGCCGAATACATGCCGTTGTCCGAGATCGGCATGCAGCTGACGACCGGCATGTTCTTCATCCCGCTGGTCAGCGATGCCTATCACACGATCTTCCCGCTCAATCCGGCGTCGTGGTCGCTGTTTTTCGAGCTCATCGTCAACATCGCCTATGTCGCGGTCTTCGTGCTCTTGTCGCGGCGCGTGCTGACGGGGATCGTCGCCGTCAGCCTCGTGCTGCTCGGCGTCGCTTCGATTCTGGCCGGCACGCTGGATTTCGGCATGACCGGCAACACCATCCTCAGCGGCCTGCCGCGGGTGACATTCTCCTTCTTCCTGGGCGTGCTGCTCTGCCGGTCGATGACGCGCTGGCAGGGCAGCCTCGGCTTCCTGCGGCGCGGCTTGTGGGTCGAGGGCGCGATCCTGCTCACGCTTGCCGTCTTCGCCATCGCTCCGGCCGGCGGCGCGCGCGTTGTCTACGACCTCGCGGCAATCGTCATCGCCTTCCCGATCATGGTGATGACCGGCGCGGTGGCCCCGACCGCGCCGCTTCTGTCAGGCTTCTATGGCTGGCTCGGGCGGACTTCCTATCCGATCTACATCATCCACACGCCGATGCTGATGATCATCGCCGGGGCCGGCAAGGCCTTCTCGATCGATCCTTTCGCGCATCATCCCTGGTTCGGCATCGTGATGGCGGCCTCGGTCGTCGTCATTGCCGACATCGCGACGCGCGTCTATGACGAGCCGGTGCGGCGCTTCCTGCAGCGGCAGATGAAGCGCGCCCGGGCCGTGGCGTAGGAAAAGGGCTCAACGGACAAAATCCGGCATGAAGATTCCGAAATCCATTCTGATCGATCCCGATCGCAACGAGACCTACGGCACCTTCGCCGTCGCGGTTTCCATGGTCGCTTTCGCCTACTCGCCCAATTTCGGCCAGATCCTGATCCTCGCCTACTACGCGGTCTGGCTGCCGCTGCTGTTCGTCGATTACCGGCGCTTCACCTGGAGGCTATCCAGCGCCTGGCTGCCCATCCTGCTTGCGGCCTATGTCTGCTTCTCGGTGTTCTGGTCCCAGGCGGCGGGCATCAGCGCGCGCGCGGCGGTGCAATATTCCTCACATATCGTCTGCGCCTATGTCGCGGCGCGCACAATCAGCGTGCGCACGCTGGTGGTGGGTTCGCTGATCGGCATCTTCTTCGTTCTGCTCTATTCACTTGGAGTCGGCGGTTACGCGCTCGACACGCTCGACGGCACGGTCAATTTCGTCGGCGCCTTCGGCTCGAAGAACCAGATCGGCTTCTTCTCTTCGCTGGGCATCTTCTTCTGCCTGGCGTTCCTGACCTTCTACCGGCGCAACTGGCTGGGCTTCGTCTGGACCGCACCGATCATGCTCTTGTCGGTCTATATGCTGGCCATCGCCCATTCGGCGACGTCGGTGGCTTCGCTGCCGGCGGTGATCGGCATCGTGATGCTGCTCAGCATGACCAAGGTGCTGTCGCTGCGCTATCGCCGCGTACTGTTCATCGTCGGCGCCGGCGCATTGGTGACGGGCGTCGCGGCAGCGCTCAACCTCGGCCTGCTGGATTTCGTGCTCGGCATCTTCGGCAAGGATTCGACGCTTACCGGCCGCACCTATCTCTGGGAGCAGGGCTGGGAAGCAGCGCAGGAGCATCCGCTGCTCGGTTATGGCTATGCCGCCTATTGGGTGCAGGGTTTTGCCGATCCGGAGCGGCTGTGGGCGGAATTCTATATCTCGACGCGCTCCGGCTTCCATTTCCACAACACCTATGTCGAGACGCTGGTCGAGATCGGCTTCATCGGCGTGACCCTGCTGGCGCTGGTCATCCTGCGCTCTTTCTACGGTCATGTGTCGAAAGTGGTGTTCGGCGAATGGAGCGCCGACTCGGTGGTGCTTGCCGGCGCGACCGGGCTGATGCTGATCCGCTCCTTCTTCGAGGTCGAGATGCTCGGCCCCTATTTCATGGCGTCCTTCATCGTCTATTATGGCCTGTTCACGCTGACGCCGTTGCCGGCTTTCCGGCGCCGCGGGGCGGCCCTTCCAGCCGAGGACGAGAGTCCCGCCAATGGCCGTATGCCGGCCCCGGTCTGATTGGAGCAATTCCAGGAAAAGTGGGCGGCGGCGTAAACAAAAGCTCTAGACGTCATGTTCCGAGGCGGAGATTGGTGGCCCGCCCTTTCGTGCGATTAAAAGACGAGGGTTGCTCGGATGGGCCGGGCCGATCCTCACGCACGGAGGGCGAGCCATGGGAGAGTATAGCGAAGCATTTGTTGCGTTTGATGTAGCCAAGAAGAAGCACGCGGTTGCGATCGCGGAGGGCGGTCGTACTGGCCAGGTCCGGTTT